>CALJVA010000093.1 GCA_937975135.1 uncultured Thermoactinomycetaceae bacterium
CCAGATCCGCTGCAGGAGCAGCAAACAACCAAAGGCAACACCGCTAGTGTAAAGCCCCGCAGCCGCTGGCGGATGCCCCTGAACAAACAGTAGATATATTAAAGTGAAAAAAATAGGGGCAAGAAGCCATCCCCTTTTCCGAATCAAGGCAAGAGGTGGGAGCTCATCTTTGGATAATTTTCCTGCCCCATTTTGCGCAGCATGCAAATCCACCTGGATAAATAGGCAAACGTAATACAGAATCGCGGGGATGAGTGCGGCCAAAGCCACTTCTTTGTAGGGCACGCCTAAATTTTGAGCCATCACAAAGGCGACAACGCCCATGACCGGCGGCAAAATCGTCCCCCCCGTAGCCGCAACCGCTTCAATCGCGCCGGCCTGAGCCCTCGTGTAGCCTGTTTTGACCATCAGTGGAATCGTCATGTTTCCGGTCAACATGACGTTGGCCACCGGCGTGCCGACGATGCTGCCTACCGCACTTGAACCGGCAACGGCGATCTTAGCCGGACCTCCCCTGTATTTGCCAAACAACCGCATGGCCAGATCACTAAAAATCTCCGCCCCACCAAAACTGAGCAGCACCTGACCAAACAGAATAAAAGCCAGCCCCATCGTGGCGGCGAGATACATAAAATCCAGTAGGCTCGTGGTATCCAGGTACAAATAATTGATCAACTGTTTCAGCGGCGTTTTCTGTCCTTGAAAGGCGCCAGGCATAAAAGGGGCCACAAAAGCATACATCAAAAAGATTGAGACGATAATCACGAGCGACCAGCCATACAACCTGCGGATCCCTTCAAAGATCAATAGGATGGCAAGGGTGCCAAGCACAATTTTAAGCGGCGTGATGGTGGTGAAATTAAGCAAAATATCCGGATAATAGATGGCGATATATAGGCCTACGATTAAGCCAAAAAGGGAAAACATCCAATCATACCAAGGCACTCGCGTTTGAATGCTTTTTTTCGAGGCTGGGACACCCATAAAAACGCTGGCCAGTACCAGCGCCAGAAACAGGCCGCCCAGTTGCTGGCCGTACAGCGGGATACCCAAGTAAATATGCAGGGATAAAATGTAGAGGATGCCGGTAATCGGAATTAAAGCAAGCAGGATATTCCAGATGAGAGCGGTCCAGCCCTTCAGTTGCCTGTAACGTGTCATTTCGGTCATCTGCAAATTGGTAGCCTGCAAATTCTACGCCTCCCACAACCAGTATGCAGATACGGCAAACTCTATCAACTGCCTTCAAAGCAGTCGATAGAGTTTCCCCTTGCGTGTTATTCTGAGGGTGATTGCCAAACGTCAGATGATTGGGTAAGGAGCGATCCTTCTTGCCCCCAGCAGCTCAAGGTCCCGGGTCATAATTCTGATCGTGTTTTCCAGGCGAATGTTTTGTAACTCCAAAATCCGACGACGTTTTGCAGCATCTCCGCAGTATTTTTTCATGATGTCAACACCGACGGCAATATGTCGGGGCTCATCGGCCACCACTGTCTTAGCGATATCCTCCAGCAGATCCTTGGGCAGCAATTGGTAAGTGATACTTTCGTGCGGCTGCAGCGTGCCGCGCCCAAACAGATAGACCAGAATGGGTTCGCCCGTTAACTGCAGATTGACAGCGATTTCAGCCGGATCCTCATGATCGCTGGTCAATTGAAATTGTCGAATAACCTCTGGGCTCATCTGGTAGTTTTGCAATTGCGCGCTGCCACCGAAATGTTTGCACCATCTACTCCAGATCCGCTGATGCTGGACCTCATCGATGATCTGTTGGGCCAATCGGATGCGAATGCCAAGATCCTCTGGATTTTTCTCCAGCATGACGATCTGTTTGGACGGCGGATGAACCCCCAGGTAAAATTCACGCCATGCCAACCGGGCACAAAATTCAATCATTTTTTTCTGCCGGATGTCCCCATCCAGTTCTACCTCTTCCCAATAATCCCTGTAAAAGAACTTTTCCGCGAACATTTCGGACCTTTTGATAATTCTTTCCACAAATTCTTCCGGTGACCACGTCATCAATTCCTGATCGGACAATTCATGATACTTCGGCAATTCCAAAGCCGTGGCCATGCGAACCAACCCCTTTTTGATTTTTATATATTTTTTGTCTTTCGTTTAAGTACTTTCATTATGTCATCGTCCGCATGGTCCGACAATAGATTTTCCCCATCCGAATCCGCATGGTGATATACCGTTTTGTCATACCCCGTTCACAACAGCTTGCGATTCCACTTTAACTTTTGGTCGATCATATCCAAAAACTTCTCGGTGCCTTGATGCAAAATGCGCCCCTTTTTCAGTACCAGGTAAATAGGCCGGCGAATTTCTACATCCTTGATTTTGACTTCGATCAGCCTCCCTTCTTCCAGTTCCTTTTCGGCCGCCAGGCGGGACACGAAGGAGATGCCCAGCCCATACTCCACCGCGTTTTTTACGGCCTGGGTAGTCTCCAATTCAATGAACGTGTTGATTTTGTCTAGCAAGTGATGTTTTCTTAATTCCTGTTCCACCCTTTCCCTCAGTTCCGAATTCGCAATTCTGCGCACCAGCTGTTCTTCCAGCACTTCCGAAAATTGGATCATCTCCCGATCTTTCCAACGATGCTCTGGACCGGCAATGAGAATGAGCTCATCGATGATTAACACCTTGTAATCAAATACCTGTCGATCAAACTCACCTTCCACGATGCCCAAGTGAAACTCGTCCCTTGTCAAACCGGCTATGATCTGATCTGTGCTACCCATTTGAAGGGAAAAATGGGCCTCTGGATATTTCTGCTTAAATTCCCCCAGCAGCCTGGGGAGAATATATTCCCCAACTCCCAAGGATGCGCCCAGCCGCAGGGAAAACTGTTCCCAGGCATGAAGCTTTTTAATCTGCTCGATGGTCTGTTGAAAGTCCTTGACAATGGCCTTAGCGATGGGATACAGTTGCCGCCCCGCTTCCGTGAGGACCAGCCGATTTTCTTCACGCTTGAACAATTCAATTCCGTAAAAAAACTCCAGGGTCTGGATTTGCCGGGTCATGCCCGACTGCGACGTGTAGCTCAACTGGGCAGCCCGGCTGATACTTTTTTCCTCAACCACAAGGCAGAAGGCTTTCAAGTGATTAATGTTGATAGCCGCTCCCCCCTTTATCAGGAAGAAAACAGTAAAATGATCGAGGCGATGAACACAATTGAACAGTGATCCCAAAGCCACTAAACTCTTGAAGAAAACTTCCAACAAACAGAACTATCAAAATGATGACAATCTCCTACATCATTAATTTTTGACTAAAAGAATTATATCCGAGCTGGACCTTCAGTCTACCGAAATAACCTGCAAATCTTCGGGAACGATGATTTCCCCTGAAAATTGGGCCGACGATTCCTCGTAGGCAATGTCTGGATCCGATTCGGGCAAAAAGTGCGTTAGCACGAGTTTTTTTACACGGGCCCTGGAGGCGATCATCCCAGCTTCCGCAGGCGTGCAGTGTTCTTTCTGCAATTGATCCCAAATTTTCTCCAGTGCTGTGCTTCTTCTTCCCTTGGTTAAGGCCGCATTTTGAATCAGAATGTCAGCATCCTGGGCCAAGTGAATGATCTCTTCATTCGGTGCTGTATCACTGGAAATGACAATTATCTTATTCCCAATCTCAAAACGCAAGGCATAGGTGGGCACATTGTGAACCATGCGCGCCGTCGTGATTTTGTAAGGCAGCGGGTTAATCGGCAGCTCTCCGGGCGAATCGAATTCAATCACCTTCACATCGCGAATCCCAGTCTCCGAGCGGCCCAAAGAGCATCGATAGTCGATGTCATCGGAATACAGGTCTAGAAGTCGTTCGTGAAACGCTTTCGTTCCCTTGGGCCCGATAATCGTCAGCTCCGATCTTCCTTGTCCCCAACCGCCTAACAAAAATTGCCCATAGCCCAAAGTGTGATCTGAGTGTAGATGCGTAAAAAAGAGCAGTTTAATCGATTCCGGAGGGATGCCAGCCTTCAGCAGTTGGGTGGTGGTGCCGTCCCCGCAATCAATCAAGATGGTTTCCTCTCCAATTATAAGAGCCTGCGCTGGCTGAGACCGATGGATATTGGGGCGGGGACTCCCAGTTCCCAGCATCACAACGGCAATACGGGACATGTTTCTCAACCCCATTCTGTTTGAGTATTTCATATTCCATCCGATGTTAACCGTAATTACAAGTCTTTAAAAATCGGCTTGAGATCGGTTTGAAAACCGTTTTATTTATAGTCGAAGTTAAACAAATTACAACTGTTATTTACTAAAATAAAATGACAGGTTTCACCGCGATACCCTGTTCGGCATCCTCCACCGCCTGGTTGATTTCATCCAGCGGATAGAAGGTAATGAGCTGATCAAAGGGGAGTTTACCCTTCCGATACAAGTTGATCATTTGCGGGATAAACACTTGAGGATGTGCGCTTCCTTCCACCACTCCGGTGATCGTGCGCTCTCGTCGAAGGGTCTGGATATCCAGGCTGACTTCTGTGCCAACGGGCGGAGCCCCAATCACCGCACAGGTTCCCAAAGGGGCCAGGCAGTTCACGGCCTGCCGCAGAACAGCGACCCGCCCACTGGTTTCCAACGAGTAGTTCGCTCCACCATTGGTCAACCTTCTGATCTCTGCCACACAATCCGCGTTCAAGGGATTGACCGCATGAGTCGCCCCAAACTGCTGGGCAAGCTTCAGGCGGTGCTCGTGAACATCAACCGCGATGATGGTAGTGCAGCCTGCAATGGTACCCGCCATCACCGCACTTAACCCGACTGATCCGCAACCAAACACAACCATGGAAGATCCGGCTCTAGGCTTCAATTTGTTCAGTACCGCTCCGCAGCCCGTTTGGATGCCACACCCTAGGGGGCCTAAAATCTTTAGAGGAATCTCCTTCGGTACCTTGACAACATTTCGCTCATGGACTACCGCATATTGGGAAAAGGAGGATTGACCGAAAAAGCTCGCCACCTCAGTCCCATCTTCCAACTTCAATCGAGTGGTTCCGTCCGGCATTTTCCCACCGAAATTTAGCTGGAACATCTGGTCACAGGCGTATGGCTTGGCGTCATAGCAGTTGGGGCAACTGCCGCATGAACTATAGGACAGTACCACGTGATCGCCAGGCCGTACGCTTTTCACATTTTCACCCGTTTGTTCCACGATGCCCGCTCCCTCATGCCCCAACACAATTGGGTA
>CALJVA010000094.1 GCA_937975135.1 uncultured Thermoactinomycetaceae bacterium
CCTTTCAATTGTTAAACCAAGACACAGGGGTGTAAGGATTGGAGACTTTTTTTGGTGAGTTGGTGGGTGGATTTGCCCGCGTGATTGTGGCAGCACTTATTATTTGGATGATTTGCTTACTAATTTTATTGTTTAAGGAATTGTTTTCACCAGGGAAATTGGATTTTAAGGCCTATTTGTACAAGGTATGGATAAGCCTGCTCTTCTCTTTTGAAATTACGGCCTATGGGGGCTTGTTGGTAGGACCATATTTGATGTTTAAAACTGAAAAGTATTTTACCTATGCCATGGTTTTTGTCGTGGCCCTTCTTTTCTCAGCGTTAGCGATCACTATTCGCCGACAAACAGGTAACTGGGAATTGCCGAAGTTTTGGAGTTAGGTAAGATAAGGCTATAACTTTACCTCGTCTACTGTTTCAGAGACGAGGTTTTTATTAAGGTAAAGAGACATTCGGATCCTCTTTACAATTCTCATTTCATAACCGATAATATAATGAAACAACCGACTTTCGGAGACTGATAGGTGAAGCAAACAATGCCGATTGAGCAGTTGCTGAAAACAGCGGGCCAATACTTAACACCAAAAGAATTGAAGCAAATCGAAAAAGCGTACGATTTTGCCAAAGAAGCTCATAAGGACCAGTATCGGAAGTCAGGAGAACCTTATATTAACCATCCTGTGGCAGTGGCCCAAATTCTGGCTGATTTGCGGATGGACGCAACAACATTGGTCGCTGCGATCCTACATGATGTAGTGGAAGATACTGGGGTTACATTAGAGGTCTTAAGAGAAGAGTTTGGTGAAACGGTTGCGCTTTTGGTTGATGGTGTAACCAAATTAAAAAAACGGATCAAATATGAGTCCAATGAAGAGCACCAAGCCGAAAACTACCGCAAGATGTTTGTGGCGATGGCCCGAGATATTCGGGTGATCCTGATAAAGCTGGTGGATCGCCTTCATAATATGCGGACATTGCAATATATGTCGGAGGAAAAACAAAGACGAACTTCCAATGAAACCTTAGAAATCTATGCCCCCTTAGCTCACCGCTTGGGTATCTCCGCGATCAAATGGGAGCTGGAAGATATTGCTCTACGCTATTTAAATCCCCAACAATATTACCGGATTGCCAATCTAATGCGTCAAAAACGGCGGGAACGGGAAGAATTTCTAGCTGAAGTAATGGAGATTCTCAGGGAAAACCTGGAGAAAAACGGACTTAAATCTGAGATTTCCGGGCACCCGAAACACATCTATAGTATTTATCGCAAAATGACCTTACAGCAGAAGGCATTTAACGAAATTTATGATTTAATTGCGGTTCGGGTAATCGTTGATTCAATTCGGGATTGTTATGCTGTACTAGGAGTGATTCATACAATCTGGAAGCCGATGCCAGGTCGCTTCAAAGATTATATCGCTATGCCCAAGGTTAATATGTACCAATCGCTTCATACCACAGTGATTGGTCCTAAAGGTGAGCCGATCGAAGTACAGATCCGCACCAAAGAAATGCACCGCACAGCGGAATATGGGATTGCTGCCCATTGGGCATATAAAGAGGGGAAGATGGGAGCCAGCGGAACCTTTGACGAGAAGTTAAAGTGGTTTCGTGAACTGATGGAGTTGCAACAAGATACCAAAGATGCCCGTGAGTTCGTAGAGAATCTCAAGGGAGACTGGTTCTCGGATACCGTTTTCGTATTTACTCCCAAGGGCAAGGTAGTGGAGCTTCCTGCGGGCTCTATTCCTCTTGATTTTGCTTATCGCATTCATACAGAAGTGGGAAACAACTGTATCGGGGCCAAAGTAAATGGGAAGATTGTTCCCCTTACGTATAAACTGCAAACAGGAGATATTGTGGAGATTTTAACCTCCAAACATAGTTACGGCCCTAGCCGAGACTGGCTAAAGAAAGTAAAAACCTCCCATGCACGTAACAAGATTCGAAACTGGTTTAAGAAGCAGGGACGAGAAGAGAGTGTCGCCAAGGGACGGGAAATGGTGGAGGCGCTCTTAAAAAAACAGGACATTGACCCCCATGAAGTGCTTAACGGTGAACGGGATAAAGAGGTGGCCGGCAAATTTAACTTCCCGGAAGTAGAAGATATGTATGCTGCTGTAGGTTATGGTGGGATTTCAGCAGCTCAGGTGGTTAACCGACTGGTGGAAGGGATCAAACAAGGGGAAGAGAAGCCGGTCGTACTTCCTGAGGTAAAGTCATTGCCCCGCCATCGGAGATATTCACAGGGGGTTCGGGTAAAAGGATTGGACAATTTATTGGTTCGCCTTTCCCGTTGTTGCAACCCTGTTCCCGGAGATGTGATTGTTGGTTTTGTGACTCGCGGACGTGGGGTCTCGGTTCATCGAGAGGATTGTCCCAATATCCAAACCTTCGATCCGGAACGGATGATCGAAGTAGAATGGGAAGGAAACACCAACCGATCCTACCATGTGGATATTGAGATATCTGGGATGGATCGTGCTGGACTATTAAATGAGGTCTTGACAACTGTAACCGATTCCAATGTTAATCTCACAGCGGTCTCAGGGCGGGCGGATCGTCATGGTTTCGCGTCTATTCATATGACGATCTCTGTGAATAATTTAAATCATCTGCAGCAAGTGGTGGATCGGATCAAGCGGGTGCGAGATATTTATAGTGTACGCCGGGTGACTCAGTAAAAAGAAGTAAAAGGGAGCGGTGGAAGGATCTTTCCCACCGCTTTATTTGATGGTCTTTTTTTCGTTTCTCGCCTCGATGATTGGACCTTAGGAGTGGTTTGGTGATTGCTGTTTCATCTTGGGTGCAAGCGGACGATGTGTTAAACAATCTCTAATTATTGCGGATATTTTTTCACTACAATAAAGGAGGATGTCACGTGCGTGTAGTACTGCAGCGGGCCAAGGAGGCCTATGTAACTGTGGATAATAAGAAGGTGGGAGAGATTAAGCACGGGCTGGTTTGTCTCGTTGGATTTACAGAGGGGGATGGCCCTGAAGCGATTGCTTATATGGCTGAGAAATTGGTTCACTTGCGGATTTTTGAAGATGAAGCAGGTAAGATGAACCGCTCTCTCTTGGATGTAGGGGGTGCGATTCTCTCGGTTTCTCAATTTACCTTATATGGGGATTGCCGCAAAGGGCGGCGACCTAATTTTATGGCAGCTGCTCGTCCTGAAGTAGCAAAGGCGCTATACGATGCCTTTAATGAGAAGTTGCGCAGTTACAATGTTCAGGTGGAGACGGGGATCTTTGGCGCGATGATGGAAGTCAAGCTAATCAATGATGGCCCCGTCACTTTAATTCTTGATAGCCCCACTCCTAAAGAATAATCGGGAAATATTGTTCCCCCTTGCTTCGGTTATGCTATAGTAGGGGATGGATGAAAGAAGCAGGGATTATTATGGATCATTGAGGAGGAACAGACTAGTAAATGAGTACTTCCAATAAATCAATCGAACAGCTATCCGTGAATACGATTCGGATGCTTTCGATCGATGCAATTGAACAAGCAAATTCCGGCCATCCGGGGATGCCGATGGGGGCAGCACCGATGGCTTATGTCTTGTGGACTCGTTTTATGAAACACAATCCCGCCAATCCTTCCTGGTTTAACCGGGATCGCTTTGTCTTGTCAGCAGGGCACGCCTCAGCGCTTTTGTATAGCCTGCTTCATCTGACAGGGTACGATTTATCCCTGGAAGAATTACGCGCTTTCCGACAATGGGGAAGCCGTACACCTGGGCATCCCGAATATGGGTTTACTCCAGGAGTGGAAGCCACTACGGGTCCCTTGGGACAAGGGATTGCTACTGCAGTAGGGATGGCAATGGCAGAGCGCCACTTAGCAGCAGTATACAACCGGGATGGTTTCCCAATTGTAGATCATCATACTTATGTCATCTGTAGTGATGGAGACCTGATGGAGGGAGTTGCCGCAGAAGCTGCTTCCTTGGCCGGCCACTTAAAGCTAGGGAAGTTGATTGTGTTATACGACTCCAATGATATTTCTTTGGACGGGGAAACTTCCTTCGCCTTTACGGAAAATGTACGACAACGCTTTGAAGCCTATGGCTGGCACACACTACAAGTAGAAGATGGAAATAACCTAGAGGAAATTGCGCAAGCACTGGCTGCAGGACGAGAAGAGACCGAGCGGCCAACCTTGATTGTGGTACGGACCACCATCGGCTATGGAAGTCCTACCTATGCCGGGACCAATAAGGTCCATGGTGCGCCTCTGGGGGCTGAGGAAGTGAAGAAGGTACACGAAGCCTATGGTTGGCCAGGGGAAGAGACCTTCTATGTCCCCGAAGAAGTACGCCAGCACTTTGCGAAAGTAAAAGAAGCGGGAGCACAGGCAGAAACAGCATGGAAAAAGCAGTTTCTGGCCTATAAAGCGGCTTATCCTGCTTTAGCAGAACAGTTAGAGCAGGCGATCCGTGGTGAGCTACCTGAAGGCTGGGATCAGGAGTTGCCACAGTATCAACCCGGAGATAAACCCATCGCTACCCGGTCTGCCTCCCATGCTGCATTAAATGCCATTTCCAAAAAAGTCCCCATGTTGATCGGGGGTTCTGCGGACTTGGCCTCCTCCAACAAGACAACCATGGAGGATGCAGGAATTTTCCACGCCGAAGACTACTCCGGTCGCAATATCTGGTTCGGTGTCCGGGAGCATGCTATGGGCTCAGCAATTAACGGCATGATGTTACATGGTGGGCTGCGTCCCTATGGCGCTACCTTCTTCGTCTTCTCCGATTACCTGCGTCCTGCGATACGGATGTCAGCTCTGATGAAGCTTCCGGTAACCTATATTTTCACTCACGATAGCATTGCTGTTGGAGAGGATGGCCCGACCCATCAACCCATTGAGCAGCTGCCTTCAATGCGGTTAATTCCAGGTTTGACCACCATTCGTCCTGCGGACGCCAACGAAACCGTCGCCGCATGGCGCTTTGCCATGGCCCAAAAGGATACCCCTTGTGCCTTGGTTTTGAGTCGGCAAAACCTGCCCATCCTGGAAGGAACAGCAGAAAAAGCACGGGAAGGAATGGAGCGAGGGGGCTACATCTTATCTGAGGCCAAGGGAGGAAATCCACAAGGAATCCTGATCGCCAGTGGTTCGGAAGTAAGCCTCGCCATGGAAGCCCAGCGACAGCTGGAGAAAGAAGGAATCCACCTGCGCGTGGTAAGT
>CALJVA010000095.1 GCA_937975135.1 uncultured Thermoactinomycetaceae bacterium
TTTGGCACGTTGGGCAAATATTCCCACCCTTGGCCAATCCTTTCTGTTTCTCGGGTGGCGTGCTGTTTTTTGGATGTTATGTCGGGGAACAAGATGCATATAAAAGATCACTTCGAGGTGGGAAAAAGAGTCCAGTCCCGCGACTGCTTCTTCTGTAAATTGTTCGGCATCTAAATGAATTGTAGAGATTACATCCCCCCAGTGATCGTCCATTACCTCTTTTCGCGATGATCGGATGATGCCAATTGGTTTTAAAACAATTTCCTTCACTTTTTTCCTCCATCTCATTCTACAGATTTCATATTTGCCACGTACAATATTAGACAATCTTTCCTATTTTCCTGCAAATCAATATTAAGACTAGTTTGTGACACAGACAGAAGATGAAGTTATATAATAAAAAAAGGAGGTGATACATATGGTGGAATTGGAGAAAAAGAAATCAGATGAGACAACTTGGGCAATGCTTTGTCATTTGTCTTCCTTATCCAGTATGATTGGAATCCCTTTCGGGAACATTTTGGGTCCTTTGATAATTTGGTTGATTAAAAAGGAGGAATCTTCCTTTGTCGACCAACAAGGGAGAGAGTCTCTTAATTTCCAAATCTCCCTATTCATCTATGGTTTCGGGGCATTGGTTCTTTCTTTAGTCATTTTTGGATTGATCTTTGTAACGGTCATTGCAAATGAGGAGATTGCCTTTTTGATCCCAATATTCTTTGTTATTATTTTTGTAGTGTTCATCTTGATTTGGATCATAACCATTATTCTAACGATTATTGCCTCAATACAAGCAAAAAGTGGTCGAAACTTCCGTTATCCATTTATATTTCGATTTTTGTAAAATTTGATTCTCAGCAATTTTTGCGGCATAATCAACGCTTTTCCGATATAATAAATAGGTGTATTATTTAAAAAGGAGTTGATATTGATGACAGAGAGTGAACAGCGTACCTGGGGGATGCTAGCTCATTTGGCAGCACTGTCTGGCTTTATTATTCCTTTTGGGAACATTCTTGGTCCCCTCATTGTGTGGCTTATCAAGAAGGAAGAATCTTCCTTTGTAAATGATCAAGGAAAAGAATCTCTTAATTTCCAGATAACTCTCTGCATTTATGTGATCGGTGCAATTATTTTGGCCCTTATATTTTTGGCATTGGCTTTTGTTATACCTTTTTTCGGGATTTTTACGATTTTATTTTACTTACTGATCATAGCGATTGGGATTGCTGAAATTGTCTTTGTTATTATTGCAGCTGTGAAATCAAATAAAGGAGAATACTATCGTTATCCACTTACCATTCGCTTTTTGAAATAAGTTTTGGGTGAAAATGATGGGGCAACTCCCCATCATTTTTTTATGTTTTCATTGACAACTACTACATATTGTTATAGAATTGCTTTCGACAACAATATATAGGTGGAAACAGGTGCTTTGTTCTATTTGAGTATAAAGCTGAAAAGGGAAGTTCGGTGTAAGTCCGACGCGGTCCCGCCACTGTAAAAGGGGAGTCGGCGGCTTTCAGTGCCACTGATCTAGTTTAGATTGGGAAGGTTGCCGTTGATTATGATCCTTAAGCCAGGAGACCTGCCTGTTTTTACAACACTGTCTGACCTACGGGATATAGGGAGGTGTTTCTGGAGTCGTGATCAAACGGCTAGTTCTTATGTGTGTTCAGGGCATTTCCGATATCAAGTCAGGAGTGCCCTTTTTTATTATGAAATGAGTTAGGGGGATATGGAGATGGTTACCGTTCATGGTCGAAGGGAAACAGAGGTTTTAGCGGGGCTATATAAAATGATCCAGGAAGGATGCAGGGGAATTACAGGCTGTGAGCCGGAGGAATTAGTGGAAGATCTTTGTCCTTACTTGCAGGAAGAAACGAATCCGTTGGATTTCGAGTCCCTGTTAATTCAGCTAGCCTCAGAGAAAATAAAGATCGAATCACCGGGATGGCAATTTGTTGCTGCACGCCTTCTGATTCGTCGCCTGTACCGTGAAGTGGGTCAGGATCGTGGTCTAAAGGAGAATGTTTATGCAGATTTCCCCAATGTGTTACAACGATTAACGGAAAAAGGTCTTTACGGTTCCTACCTCTTGGAAGCTTATAGTAGGAAAGAGATTGCCGACCTAGGTAAACTAATTCGCCCTGAGCGTGATGAGGAGTTTACTTATGCCGGGTTGCGAATGCTTGTTGACCGGTATCTGGTGCGGGATTATGACCAACGGATTTTGGAGTTACCCCAGGAGAGGTTTTTGATTATTGCGATGCACTTAGCAATTAAAGAGAAAAACAGGTTTCTGTGGGTTGAGAAATTTTATAATACCTTGTCCAAATTGGAGATAACTGTGGCAACTCCTACTCTTGCTAATGCCGGGCGACCGGCTCACCAGCTATCCTCATGTTTTATCGATACAGTCGATGACTCCTTGTGGTCGATCTATCAAACCGATACAGCAGCTGCGCAAGTATCGAAATATGGTGGTGGAGTCGGGATTTATCTGGGGAAAGTGAGAGCTAAGGGTTCTGCGATCCGGGGCCACAAAGGGGCTTCTGGGGGAGTGATTCCTTGGATTCGTAATTTTAACAATACCGCGGTAGCGGTAGATCAGTTGGGAGTCCGGCAAGGGGCTATTGCTGTTTACCTGGACGTTTGGCATGGGGATATTCTCGATTTTCTCCATTTAAAAACAAACAATGGGGATGAACGGATGAAAGCCCATGATATTTTCCTCGGGGTCTGTATTCCCGATCTCTTTATGCGTCGAGTAAAAGAGCGGGGGGATTGGTATCTCTTTGATCCCTATGAGATCCGGAAAGTGATGGGGTATAGCCTAGAAGATGTTTATGGAGAGGATTTTGAGGAACGATATGCAGCTTGTGTTGCACATCCGGGATTGACGAAGACCAAGCTCCCTGCAATCGATATTATGAAGCGGATCATGTTAAGTGCCTTTGAAACAGGAACTCCTTTTCTTTTCTTCCGTGATACAGTGAACCGGCTAAATCCAAATAAGCATCGGGGGATGATTTATGCCTCCAATCTTTGTACAGAAATTTGTCAAAACATGTCTTCGACGATTAGGGTAAGTGAGTCTGTGGAAGATGGGCTCATTGTAACGAAGCATGAGCCAGGAGACTTTGTGGTATGTAACCTTTCTTCTCTCAATTTGGGGCGGATCCAATCAAAGGATGATCTGATGCGAGTTATTCCGATCCAGATGCGCATGTTGGATAATGTGATTGATGTAAATTTATATCCGTTGCAGCAGGCAAGAGTAACCAACGAAACTTACCGTGGAGTGGGATTGGGAGTAGCCGGCTACCATCAATATTTGGCCCAGCGAGGAATCGATTGGGAATCAGAGGAGCATCTTAGGGAGGCGGAGCAGCTTTTTGAGGAAATCGCCTATCATGCTATTCAAGCCTCTGCTGATTTGGCCGAAGAGAAGGGCGCTTATCCCGCTTTTCCCGGAAGCGAGTGGGAAAATGGGGTGTATTTTGAACAGCGGGGCTATACGGGTGAGCGATGGGAAAGGTTACGGAAAAAGGTAGCTAAGGGAATGCGAAATGGATGGTTGATGGCGATAGCACCTACAAGTTCGATTTCCTTAATTGCTGGGACAACAGCCGGGATTGATCCAGTCTTTGCACGTTTTTTTACTGAAGAGAAACGGGGGGCGATTATTCCCCAAACAGCACCTGGTATTAGTCCAGAGACAATCTGGTACTACAAAGAAGCACATCAGATTGATCCTCTGTGGAGTATTCAGGCGGCAGGGATTCGGCAGCGTCACCTTGATCAATCGCAGTCATTTAATCTGTATATAAATCCTGAGATCGATGCGACGGATTTTCTCAATTTGTATTTGGCTGCTTGGGAAAATGGTTTAAAGACACTTTACTATGTGCGCAATCAGTCGTTAGATGTGGAAGAAGTATGTATAAGCTGCTCATCTTAAAATGACTTTGTAGGAGGAGATAAAATGGCAGACTTAAAACGAAAGGCTATTTTTAATGAACAGGGTAAACGAGGGACAGGACGGTTAATCAATGGAGATACGACCAATCTGAGGGAGTGGAACCGGATTAAATATGATTGGGCCATGAAATTATATCGGACCATGATCGGCAACTTCTGGATTCCGGAAGAGGTTTCTTTGGCAGGGGATGCCAAGCAGTTTGAGCAGCTAACGGTAGCGGAAAGGCGGGGTTTCGAAAAGACAATCTCATTTTTAAATTTCCTTGACTCAATTCAATGCGAAAATCTTCCTAACTTACATGCTTATGTTACAGCGCCAGAGGTAGCGTCTCTCCTCAATATTCAATCATTTCAGGAGGAGATTCATGCCCAATCTTATAGTTACATTTTAGATAGCGTTTGTTCCCCAGAGATCAGGGATGGGATTTATGATGAATGGCGGAATGATCCCCATCTGTTAAGACGAAATCGCTTTATTGCTGATCTGTATCAGCAGTTTGTTGAGAAGAAAGATGATATTCAGTTTGTCCGGACTTGCATGGCCAATTTTCTGTTGGAGTCTCTTTACTTTTACAGTGGGTTTTCTTTTTTCTATACGCTGGCCCGCCAAGGGAAAATGACGGCAACAGCGACTATTATCAAGTATATTCAGCGGGATGAGCTTACCCATGTAGTACTATTTCAAAATATGTTTAAGGAACTGCGAAAAGAATCTCCAGATTTGTTTACTCCGAAGCTGATCACTGAGCTGAGGGAAATGACAAAAACGGCGGTGGAACATGAAATCGCATGGGGGAAGTATATTATTGGAAATCAGATTGCAGGTTTAAATGATGAGATTATCGATCGTTATATCCGTTATCTGGCTAATGATCGCCTGCGCCGATTGGGACTGGAGATATTGTACCCTGAGGTGACTGAACATCCGATGCGCTGGGTGGAGAGTTTTTCCAACATTCGAGGAACAAAGACGGATTTTTTTGAGCAGAAGGTGACGAATTACACTAAGGCAGGTGGGCTGAAATTAGACGATCTATAAGATCTAAGTGAAAAGTTTGGAGGGACAACCATGTCCGACTATATACGGCTATATTATAGAAAAAGGAGTAGGTTTACTTGATACAGATTCCCGTTTCTCAGTCCCGGACGATAAAAACAAAGCTTATTTTCCCACCAGATACCAATCATCTAGGTACCATTTTTGGGGGAAAGGTATTATCTTATATTGATGAAGTCGCGGCAATCGCAGCAATGCGTCATTCCGGAAAGCATGTAGTGACTGCTTCTATAGACTCCACCGACTTTCTTGCCCCAGTTAAAGAGGGAGATGCGATTGTTGTTGAAGGTTTTGTTACTTGGAGTGGCCGTTCGTCTATGGTGGTTTTCGTTCGAGTAACGGCAGAAAACCTACTTCTAAAACAAAAAAGGGTGACAGCGACCTCTTTTCTTACTATGGTGGCGGTAGATCACAGAGGAAAGCCAACCCAGGTTCCACCTGTTCTTCCGGAGACAGAGGAGGAAAAGAGGTTATATCGGTTGGCGGCAGAGAGACAGGAGCGAATCAAGAACCGAAAAGGGAAAGTGTAATGTCTGGTGAAAATAGGATTGGTAAGGGTGAATGACGAGTTAAAAAAGACTTTTTCACAAAACCCCGAAACCAATGAACATCGTGCTGTGCTCCGGATCCTTTGTTGCTGTATGAGGTCCTACCATTAAAATTTCAATATTAAGGAAAATGAGCGCAACAATTTATCAACTTTTTTATTGAATAAGTATTATTGGCGAGATATAATCTGTTTAACCAATAAAACCGGGCCCCTTCAGGATTAAAGAAAGGATTGAGGAGAGGTTGAGTGTACTTTTTCGTGTCGAACTGTATGTTAAGGATATCGAGGAATCAATAAGATTTTACCAGGAAATTGTTGGTTTAGAACTTTTCGGGAGGAATGAACGTTCTGCACGTTTTAACTATGACTGTTTTTCATTATTGATTACTTCAGATACAATTTTAGATGACAATCATTTTTTTAAGAATAAAGCCAAAAGCGACATTAAAGGAAATGGTTTTGAGTTAATTATTGTTGTAGATAAATTAGAAAAAGTGTATCAGAGATGTCTAGATAACAATTATCCAATCGAAGTAGATGTAGAGAAATATCCATGGAATATGAGAGGGTTTAAGATTGCAGACCCAGATGGTTATTTTCTCAGAATTACTTCTAAGTGAT
Source organism: uncultured Thermoactinomycetaceae bacterium (assembly GCA_937975135.1). Lineage (GTDB taxonomy): Bacteria > Bacillota > Bacilli > Thermoactinomycetales > CALJVA01 > CALJVA01. The sequence goes on from CALJVA010000095.1 coordinate 6,213, forward strand.
ATTGGTGAATAAAGTATTTAATTTATTGGGACAGTTGCCTACAAACAACCCAATTTCTCATTTAAAGTGAGAGATTGGGCTTTTTAATACTGAGCAGTTTTTAAGGTGGTAAGTCCATTTTTTGCTTGCGGTATTTTTTCTAAAACAAAGGTGCTTGTAGCTAAATTCTTCTTCTAGTTTTCAAGGTTTAATGCAGATCAGTCCACCTTCATAACCCAAAAAGCAGAGACTGAGGGTGAGTAAATTTATTAAAACTGGTTTGCTTTACAAACCAAAATTAAGTCCTTCCTGTTTTTAAGGAGAGTTTTTTAAGAAGGGGAGCTACATGCGACGAAAACGCATCAAAAATTGCCCATATTAGAGAACCTAATAAGATAAGAGGTCCCATAGTTGTGTTTAATTATTTAAAACTGGTTTGTATCACAAACCATAAAATAAGAACTGTTTTTACCAACCTCATCCTATGATATGATAAAGCCAATGAAATTTCGAGGTGAGAAATAAGATGCGGTTTTTAACAGCAGGAGAGTCACATGGTCCACAATTAACAGCAATTATTGAAGGATTGCCAAGTGGTATGCCTTTTTCTAAAGAACAGATTGATCAGGAGCTTGCCCGAAGACAAAAAGGATATGGTAGAGGGCGACGGATGCAGATAGAAAAGGATCAGGTAGAAATATTGTCAGGGGTTCGTTTTAACCGTACAACTGGAGGACCAGTAACTCTGGTGATTGAAAATAAGGATTGGAAAAAATGGTCCCAGATTATGAGTATTAACCCTCAACCGGAACAGGCGGATAAACGACGTGTGACAAGACCACGACCCGGTCATGCGGATTTGAATGGTGCGATTAAATATGGGCATCGGGACATACGAGATGTGTTGGAGCGTTCCAGCGCTCGAGAAACAACGGCTCGGGTTGCGGTAGGAGCGGTAGCACGTCAACTCTTACAATTATGTGGAATTCAAATTGCCAGTCATGTGGTTCGGATAGGTTCGGTTGTCTCCCAGCAAAATCCCGATTTACCTTTGTCCGAGATTGCAAAAATCTCGGAAGAATCACCGGTTCGGTGTCTTGATGTAGAAGCGGAGAAAAAAATGATTCAGGAAATTGATCAAGCGAAGGAAGCGGGGGATTCACTAGGTGGAGTAGTAGAAGTGCTCGTGGAAGGAGTTCCTGTCGGTTTGGGGAGTCATGTGCATTGGGATCGTAAGTTAGATGGCCAAATCGCCCAGGCAATAGTAAGTATTCAAGCCTTTAAAGGTGTAGAGTTCGGGATTGGATTTGCAGCTGGTGAACGGTTAGGCTCTGAAGTTCACGACGAAATTATGTGGAAGAAAGAGCGGGGATATTATCGGGCAACAAATCGAGCCGGTGGGTTTGAAGGAGGGATGACGACTGGGGAGAGGCTTGTGATTCGAGGGGTGATGAAGCCTATTTCTACCCTTTACAAACCGCTGCGAAGTGTAAATATTGATACAAAGATGCCTCAAGAAGCCAGTATCGAACGTTCAGATACTTGTGCTGTCCCAGCGGCAGCGGTGATCGCTGAAAATGTCGTTGCTTGGGAGGTAGCCCGTTCTTTAATGGAAACTTTTTCACGGGACACAATGGATGAACTAATGGAAGCTATTTCTATGTTTCGCCAGCGAGCAAAGGAGTTTTAAGGATGGAGCAATTGGAGGTTGCTTTAGGAGACCGCTCATACCCAATCTATATTGGAGCAGGGATTCTCCCAGGGTTAGCAAGGTTACTCGAGGAGCAAGGAATCGATCAGAAGAGGAAGTTGTTACTAGTCTCTGATTCTCAGGTCTTTCCTTTATATGGAGAGAAAGTAGTGGCTGGATTAAGAGAAGCGGGGTATACCGTCTTTCAAGCTATAGTTCCTGCAGGTGAGTCCAGTAAAAATTTAGAGCAACTTGAGTCCTTGGTGGAAATTGGGATTCAGTCTGGATTGGATCGAACCTCAGTGATTCTCGCTTTGGGAGGCGGGGTCGTAGGAGATCTGGCCGGTTTTTTGGCTGCCGTTTATATGCGGGGAATTTCTTTTGTACAACTTCCAACCACTCTCCTGGCTCATGATAGTAGTGTAGGAGGAAAGGTTGGGGTTAATCACCGACTAGGAAAAAATATGATAGGTGCTTTTCATCAACCAGCACTGGTTGTTTTTGATGTGGAGACACTTCATACTTTGCCTCCTCGGGAAGTGACTTCTGGTTACGCTGAAGTGATAAAACATGCCTTAATTGCCGATTTAGAATTTGCTCAGTGGTTGCTTAAGCAGCAAGAGGGTTTGCTGCGTTTGGAATCTTCCTTGGTTAAGAAAGCGATTTTACGTGGTTGCCAAATTAAAGCGGAGATAGTTTGCCAGGATGAGCAAGAGCATGGCGTGCGGGCGTTGCTCAATTATGGTCATACGATCGGCCATGCACTGGAGGCGGTTTCTGGCTATAGTCGCTATACCCATGGTGAGGCAGTTGCGATTGGAATGGTTGGGGCTGCCCTGTTAAGCGAGGCCCTAGGATTGGCCCATAATGTTGTCCTACCAACACGAAAGCTTTTATCTTCCTTTTCCTTACCGGTATCTCTGGAGGAACAATGGTCCATTGAGGAACTGATGGCTGCCATCAAGCGTGATAAAAAAGGAAAACAGGGGAGCATTCATTTTGTCTTGCCCACAAAGATCGGCCAGGTCCGTTTGGTTCAAGATGTTGAGGAGCCCCTGATAAGACAAGTTTTACAGATGTTATACGATTAACTATTTGATACTTATCCTAAGTACTAGGTAAGGGACTTGAGCGCAGAAGATGCCGATCTTCTATAAATTGTAACATTGAGCTCGTTGACAGTAGGATTGATTTAGAGTAGAGTGTAGAGTAAGTTTTAGCTAAGTTGAGATGAGAAATGAGATTAGGAGAGTTTAGGAGAGCAGAGCAGAGGCTAATAATGGAACTTCCAAGCCGAGGCTGCTATGCTTTGGCTTTTTTTATTTTCCCCATATATTCTCCTACTCACTCCAATCTCTCCACTCTGATGCTTACAGAGGGAGGAGATAACAGTGATTTACCCTTCGTTTGAACAAGTGCGCACGTTAGCGCGTTCCTATTCCATGATTCCCATTTGTTATTCCATGTTTTCAGACACGGAAACGCCTGTTCGTCTGTACTCTCGAATTTATCACCATCCCTACTCTTTTCTTTTGGAAAGTGCCGGGGAGCGGGAACAAAGATCCCGTTACTCTTTTATAGGAAAGGCTCCATTTTTAAGAGTGACTGCTCGGAATGGGGTACTTGAGATCTGGGATGCTGCTCATTCGGTCCAAAGAAGGATTAGCCATAACCCTTTTCAAGAGTTGAGTCGATTGCTTCGCCAATACCAGGCGCCTCACTATTCTGGTTATCCACCTTTTTTAGTTGGAGCAGTGGGGTATGTGGGATATGAGGCGATCCGCTACCTCAATTCAGATCTATCCACAATGATGAGAGGAGATCAAGAGGTAGATGACTTTCATTTCCTTTTTTATGATCGGCTGTGGGTGTATGACCATTTGAAACAAGAGGTTTTAATTGTAGCTGGACTTCATGTTCCCAGATTTTCAGATGAGGGAGAATTGCGTCAAGGTTATGATCGTGTGATCCAAGAAATTATGCAGGAGATAGAGCAACTAAAAGTTTCTCTCCCTGATTTACCACCCTTATCAGCTGCTTTTTATCATGGGGAGGAGTCTTTTGCTTCTCTTAAGCCTCAGATGACTCCAGAAGAGTATCTGGATTTGTTCCAGCAGGCAAAAAAACAGATTCAAGCCAACCGTGTGTCCCAGGTTGTACTATCTCAACGGTGGTTGTGGGAAGATGCACCTTCTCCTTTTACTACTTATCGTTATCTTCGTATATTGAATCCTTCACCTTATCTCTTCCATCTTTCCATGGGGAAAGAATTTTTGGTGGGATCATCCCCGGAGTCTTTGATCCGTATTCAAGGGGGGAAGGTGACAACACGTCCAATTGCAGGTACTCGTCCTCGGGGAAGGGATGAAGTAGAAGATCAGCAAATGGCAGCAGAATTGTTGCAGGATTCCAAGGAATTGACCGAGCATCAGATGTTGCTGCAACTGAGTCAGAAGGAGATTGCTCAAGTATCGATTCCGGGAAGTGTACAAGTGACCCAAAGGATGAAGGTAGAGCGGTTCTCTCATGTGATGCACTTGGTCTCTCAGGTGACAGGGCAGCTAAAAGAAACGTGCACTCCTGTTGATGCCTTTTGTGCCTCTTTCCCTGCAGGAACGGTCTCGGGCTTTCCAAAGAAGCAAGCCATGGAGCTGATCGCTGAGCTGGAACCAATCCAAAGAGGAACATATGCCGGTGCTGTAGGTTATTTTAGTTTTGCGGAAAGTGCAGACCTTTGTATTACGATTCGGACGATCTATTTTCATCAAGGCTGTGCTTTCATTCAGGCCGGGGGAGGCATTGTAGCAGATTCTACACCTACCAGTGAATATCAGGAGACAGAGATCAAGGCTCAGGCAGTGATTCGTGCCTTAGCATTGGCAGCTCAGACTGAGAAAAGCGCTATAAAGGGAGGGGATCAAGATGATTCAGGAATATTTAGCTAAGGTTGTCAGAGGTGAGGATTTAACAGAGACAGAAGCGATGAAGGCTATGGCGGCAATGATGGAAGGACGAAGTTCATCGGTTCAAACTGCAGCTTTTCTGACGGCCTTACGTATGAAGGGGGAAACCGTCGAGGAGCTGACAGGTCTTGCGACAATGATGCGTAAAAAGGCATTGCCTGTGTCTCTTCCTTTGTCTGGCGCCGTGGATACATGTGGAACTGGAGGGGATGGAGGACGTACATTCAACATATCAACTGCTGCCGCGATTGTGGCAGCTGCAGCTGGAGTTCCTGTAGCCAAACATGGTAATCGTGCGGCATCTAGTCGCAGTGGTAGTGCAGATGTACTGGAAGCATTAGGAGTGCCAATTCAGCTTTCACCAGCAGCTGCGAATGCTTCCTTGAAAAAGCTAAATATTTGTTTCCTTTTTGCCCCTTTGTTTCATCAAGGGATGAAGGCGGTTATGCCAACTCGACGGGAATTGGGATATCGCACTTGTTTCAACTTACTGGGTCCATTAGTTCATCCAGGTAAGGTAAGGTATCAATTGGTAGGGGTGTTTGATCCAGCTTTAACGGAAAAGATTGCTCAGGTTCTATTGGCACTGGGAACAAAACGGGCGCTGGTGGTGGCTGGATTGGATGGGATCGATGAAATTTCTCCGGCGTCGGCTACCCAAGTTAGTGAAGTGAAGGATGGAAAGGTAAGTACCTATCAAATCTACCCGGAAGACTTAGGGATCTCTCGCAGTTCCTTGGCGGCTATTGCTGGTGGGGATGCTCAGGAGAATGCAAAAATTATCCGTCAGATATTCGCTGGAGAGCGAGGTCCCAGGCGTGATGTTGTGGTGATGAATGCAGGGGCTGTCTTATACCTAGCGGGCAAAGCTCCCACCTTGAGTGAAGGAGTTATACTAGCTGCCGAGACCATCGATCGGGGAGCGGCGGAAGCAAAATTAAAGGCAATGATCCGTTATGGGGAGGAGAAGAAATATGTTTCTTGAGCGCATCGTGAAAACAAAGAGAGAAGAAATTGACCGGTTAAACTTTTCTTCAGTCGAAGAAAAGAAGGCACGGGAAATGCCTCCTTGCCGTTCCCTGCGAGCGGCGATCAGCGGTGACCTGCCTATTCTAATCGCGGAGATTAAGCCGGCTTCCCCTTCTAAGGGACAGATTCGGAGGAATGTGGATCCACTTTCACTTGCTTTGCAGTATGAACGGGGAGGTGCGTCGGCGATCTCTGTCCTAACAGATGTTCAATACTTTGGAGGCCGACTAAGCTCTCTAAAAGAAGTGAAAGAGGCTGTTTCGATACCGGTATTGCGCAAAGATTTTATACTGGATCCGTTACAGATTATAGAGAGTCGTCTATATGGTGCTGATGCAATTCTCATCATCGCAGCTCTTCATTCTCCCCAGAAATTAAAGGAGTTAACTGCTTTTGCTCAGGAGTTGGGATTGGAGGTATTGATGGAGGTACATCGGGAAGAAGAAGTGATACCTGCTTTGGAGGCAGCCCCCGATGTGCTAGGGATTAACAATCGGGATTTACACACCTTTGTAACAGATATTCAGGTGACGGAAAAGCTGTTGCCTTTAATTCCTAAAAGTACTCTTGTGATTAGTGAAAGTGGGATCCATAGTCCTAGTGATTTACAGCGGGTAATCGCCGCAGGAGCGAAAGGGGCACTTGTAGGTGAATATTTGATGCGTCAGTCATCGCCGGAACAAGGAGTTCGTTCTCTCTTGGCAGGGGTGGAGGAGTTATTATGAAGACTCGGATTAAAATCTGCGGATTACGTAGTGCAGCTGATGCGGTTGCATTACAAGGTCTCGATATAGCAGCGGCAGGCTTGATTTTAGCCCCTGGTCGTAAGCGTAGTCTTGAGAGGAAACAAGCACAAGAGATTATAAAACACTTACCGCCACAAATTGAGGTCGTAGGAGTACTGGTCAATCCTACGCGAGAAGAGGTGATCCAATGGACAAGCACTCTCTCCCTTACTACCTTACAATTGCACGGGGATGAATCTCCCGCCTTTTGCCGCTGGGTAAAAGAGAAGACTAGATTAAAGGTGGTTAAGGTGCTCCATGTTGGTGAGGAAATCCCCGATTCTCCAGATGCATACTTACCGTGGATTGATGCTGTATTATTTGATTCTACTTATAAGGGGCAGCGGGGTGGCACAGGGCGTCCTTTTCCCTGGGAGCAAATTCCCCAATTGCGGGAAGGGTGGCATTGTCCCCACTGGATTGCTGGAGGAATTAATGCGGAAAATGTGGTGAATCTGTTGCGTCAGTATCATCCGGATGGGATTGATGTTTCTAGCGGAGTCGAGGTAGATGGAGTGAAAAGTCGGGGCAAAATCAAAGAGTTAGTAGAGAAGGTGAGAGAACTATGATTAATTCAAACAAGTTTGTATCACAAACCAAATTTGGAAAATATGGTGGCCAATACGTTCCTGAAACCTTAATACACGCCTTAAACGAATTGGAAAACGAGTTCTTCAGAATACAAAAAGAATCCCAGTTTCAACAGGAATTGAAGGACTTACTTGAAAACTATTCTGGTCGTCCTACACCACTGACATACGCCGAAAGACTGACGAAAGAAATTGGTGGCGGAAAAATTTATTTAAAAAGAGAGGATCTTAATCATACAGGAGCTCACAAAATCAATAACACCCTAGGTCAAGCGTTACTGGCCAAACGGATGGGGAAGAAAAAAATTGTTGCAGAAACTGGAGCTGGACAACACGGCGTTGCTTCTGCTACTGCAGCGGCCCTGCTAGGAATGGAATGTAGTGTTTTTATGGGAGCAGAGGATGTAAAGCGTCAACAACTAAATGTTTTCCGGATGGAACTTTTGGGGGCCAAAGTGATTCCTGTTGAATCTGGCAGCAAAACTTTAAAAGATGCTACCAATGAAGCGATCCGTTATTGGGTTACCCATGTTGCTGATACCTTCTATATGATCGGCTCTGTGGTAGGTCCACATCCATATCCCCAGATAGTGAAAACATTCCAACGAGTAATTGGGGATGAAGCTCGTAGACAAATCATGAAAGTAGAAGGGCGTCTTCCAGATCACGTAGTGGCCTGTGTTGGAGGAGGAAGCAATGCCATCGGAATATTTACAGCCTTCCTTCATGAACCAGAGGTCCAACTTCACGGTGTAGAAGCTGGAGGAGTCGGTTCAGATCCAGGAGAACATGCAGCAGCTTTAAGCTTTGGACGACCTGGAGTGCTACATGGTGCGTTAAGTTATCTATTGCAAACAGAAGACGGCCAAATTCAGCCGGCTCATTCCATATCCGCAGGTTTAGATTATCCAGGAGTTGGACCCGAACACGCTTATCTCAAGGAGCAAGGAGCCGTAAGATATACCTATGCTTCAGACAAAGAAGCATTGGCTGCTCTACGACTTCTATCACAAAAAGAAGGGATTTTGCCCGCTCTAGAATCTGCTCATGCCATTGCCGAAGGGATCAAAATTGCTGCAAAGGCAAAGAAGGATGATATCATCATAATTTGTCTTTCCGGGCGCGGGGATAAGGATGTTGAAACAATCAAAAAGGCAGAGGAGGGAAAAGAGAATGCAGCTAATTGACCAAGCCTTTAAACAAAAGAAAGGAATAGGGATCATCCCTTTTATTATGGCTGGAGATCCAAAAATTGAAGTAACCCTTGATCTACTGCAACTGTTGGATCAGCAGGGAGCCATGGCGATTGAACTGGGTGTTCCATATTCGGATCCCTTAGCCGATGGAATTGTAATACAGGAAGCAGCGGAACGGGCCTTAAAGGAGGGGATCACTTTAAAGCAGGTATTGGAAATTACTATCGCAGCCCGCCAGAGAGGAGTGAAAGTGCCACTGCTCCTATGTACCTATATTAATCCAATCCTGCAATATGGAGTCGCGTCCTTATTTAAAGAAGCAAAAAAAGCAGGAATCAATGGCTTGATCATTCCTGATTTACCCTTGGAAGAAAGCGAAGAATTTAAAGAAATTGCCAAAGAAGAAGAGCTTGCTTTGGTTCCTCTTGTAGCTCCTACATCTCCTTTGAAACGGATCCAACAGATTACTGCCTCAGCACAAGGCTTTGTTTACTGTGTTTCTACTGCAGGTACCACAGGGATTCGTGGCCAGTTTTCTGATGAGGTAGAAAGCTTCCTAGAACAGGTACGGAAGCACAGTCCTGTACCTATTGCAATTGGCTTTGGAATCTCGGATCCACAACATGTATTGCGGTTTGCCCCTTATGCGGATGCTGCTATTATCGGCAGTGCATTGGTAAAACAAATTGCTGCACGAAAACATCGATTGTGCCTCCCAGAAGAAAGAGCAAAAGCCTTGGAAGAGATCAGCAGTTGGATCGGGAAATTTACATCCTCCCATCAGGAATGATTGCACTTAACTCAAGGAGAGTTCAATCTCCCCTTTGTTGGCTCATAGAAGGTTACTTTGATATGATAAAGAGAAAAAGGATGGAGAGAATGGACCTATGAAACCTAAGGAAGCGGTTCGTAACCTGCCTATTTACCAGCCAGGTAAGTCTTTGGATGAAGTAAAGCAAGAATTAGGATTAACCGATGTAATCAAGCTAGCTTCCAATGAGAATCCTTTTGGTTGTTCTCCCAAGGTATGGGAGGCCTTAAGTCAAGAGCGAGATGCCTTAGCACTTTATCCTGATGGGGATGCTCCAGAATTGCGTAGAGCCTTGGCCAACCATTTAGGAGTTACGGAAGAGCGTTTAATAATTGGTAATGGCTCGGATGAAGTGATTCAAATCATTTCGCGAACCTTTTTGGAAGCCGGTGATGTGGTCCTAGTTGCCGAGCGGACCTTTCCTCGCTATAAGACGCAGGCAATTATTGAGGGAGCAACTGTAGTAGAAGTTCCTCTTAAAAAGGGAAAACATGATCTTGAAGAGATGGCTAGGAAGTTAAATGAAAAGACAAAGTTGGTCTGGCTTTGCAACCCAAATAACCCTACCGGAACCATATTCACTCACGAAGAACTGGTCTCTTTTTTGCAGAAGGTTCCAGAGGAGACGATTGTCGTTGTGGATGAGGCTTACTATGAATATGTTGCCGATGCCACCTTTCCTGATACCCTATCTCTCATGGCTCAGTTCCCACAACTTATCCTTTTACGCACCTTTTCCAAAATCTATGGACTTGCCTCTTTCCGAGTAGGATATGGTATTGCCCATCCTGAAGTGATCCATGAATTAACCAGAGTACGGGAGCCCTTTAATGTGAATCGGTTGGCACAACGAGCGGCATATAGCGCACTCCAAGATCAGAAGTTTGTCCAGGATTGCCACCAAAAAAATCGAGCAGGATTGGATCTTATTTACCGAAAGCTAGATGAGTGGGGATGTCCCTATTTCCACACCCAAGGCAACTTTGTGTTAATCGATACAAAACTACCCGCAGAGGAAGCATATCAGTTTCTTCTTAGAAAAGGAGTCATTGTCCGCTCGGGGCAGGCCCTTGGTTTTCCAACTTACATTCGGGTAACCGTAGGCACACCTCATCAGAATCAGCGTTTTCTCGAAAGCTTTGAGGAGCTGTTGCGGTTTTCCAAGCAGGTGGAAAATAAGTGAAACCGATAAAAGTAGCCATATTAGGCGTTGGTTTAATTGGTGGTTCCCTAGCACTCTGTCTTAAGGAACGTTCCGCTTGTACTGTATATGGTTATGATCAATCGGAAGAGGTGATCCGAGAAGCGTTAAAAAGAGGAGTCATTGATCAAGGAGACACCGAACTGGCTCCTTTAATCCAAGAGGTGGATTTTATTTTTTTAGCTGTTCCTGTCGGCTCAGTAGTTTCCCTCTTGAAAGAAATTGAGCAGATTACGCTTAAGCCCGGATGTATCATCTCTGATGTTGGAAGTACTAAAGGAGAAATCGCACAAGCAGGCCGTATCTTGATGAAAAAAGGGGTTTCCTTCATCGGCGGACACCCGATGGCAGGTTCCCATCGCTCTGGAGTAAAGGCGGCTCATTCTCTCCTCTTCGAAAATGCATACTATATTCTTACACCTATTCCAGAGACTCCTTTGGCGGATGTTCAACGGCTAAGCAATCTATTAGAAACTGCCACAGGAGCGAAGCTTGTCATTATGGATCCAGACCATCATGATCGGCTCGTAGGTGCCATCAGCCATTTACCCCATGTAATTGCTGCGGGACTGGTGAACCAAGTAGGGATCTACAATGATGAAAATGAGTGGTTCCTTCGCCTAGCGGCAGGAGGATTTCGTGACTTGACTCGCCTGGCTGCTAGCGATCCCGTTATGTGGCGGGACATACTTCTCAGCAATCGAGAATCTCTTTTGCCATTATTGGATGATTGGATCAAAGAGATGAAACAAGTTCGGCAGAAAATCAGTGCCAAAGATAAACAATGGATTACTCGCTTTTTTTCTTCTGCCCAAGAATTGCGCCAGGCACTTCCAGAACATAAGGGAATACTCCCCTCAACCTATGCTTGTACCGTCATCGTACCAGACCAGCCGGGAAGCATTGGACTTGTCGCTTCCCTCTTAGGGGAGAAAAAGATTAATCTACGCAATATTGGCGTCGTAAATAGCCGGGAAGAACAAGACGGAGCGCTTCGTCTTGTCTTCTATAACCAAGAAGATTTAGAGCGAGGAGTTGCCTGTTTGCGGGAAGCGAATTATTCTGTATTCATATAAATGAATAAGCATAAATCAGGCTGCCAAAGTAGCGCGAGTTAAGTTGCGTCCTACTTGAGGAGAACATCGAATTATGATTCTTAAAGGAAGTAGAAGGATGGGAACCATTAAAATCGAGAAGAAAAAGAAACCCTTCCACCAAGAAATCCACGTTCCTGGGGATAAATCGATCTCTCACCGTGCTGTAATGCTTGGTGCTCTTGCACATGGAAAAACAAAAATTGATGGTTTTTTGCCTGGTGCGGACTGTCTCCAAACCATTGCTTGTTTTCGACAGCTTGGAGTTGAAATTGAACAACCAACTCCCACCGAAGTGGTGATTGAAGGACGGGGGAGAGAAGGATTCATAGAGCCTGCCACCCCTTTGGACGTTGGCAATTCCGGTACGACCATTCGCCTTCTTCTGGGTATCTTAGCAGGAACTCCTTTTCATAGCATCATTCTGGGTGACCAGTCCATTGCTCAACGTCCGATGAAACGAGTGGTGGAACCACTCCGACAAATGGGAGCACAAATTGATGGACGCCAAGACGGCAATTATCCACCTTTATCGATCCGCGGAGGAGCATTAAAAGGAATTCATTACATGAGTCCTGTCGCTAGTGCCCAAGTAAAATCATGTCTTTTATTGGCTGGACTACAGGCTGAAGGAGAGACCACTATCATCGAACCCAGTCTTTCTCGAGATCATACAGAACGCATGCTTCGCGCTTTTGGCGTTCATCTTACGTCAGCTTCCGGTAAGGTTAAAATTTCTGGCGGGCAAATTCTGAATGGCCAATATGTGCGAATCCCTGGAGACCCATCCTCTGCCGCCTTCTTCTGGGCTGCAGCATTGATGGTACCAGGAAGTTCAATCACAGTACGTGATGTAGGGCTTAACCCTACTCGGACAGGAATTCTTGATATTTTTCAGCAAATGGGTGCCCACGTGGATATTCAACAAAAAGAGGAATGGTGTGGCGAACCCGTTGGAGATGTCACGGTATCAGGAGAGAAATTGCGAGGAATTGAAGTAAAAGGAGAGATGATCCCACGTTTAATCGATGAAATCCCACTATTAGCTGTGGTAGCCACCCAAGCTGAGGGCATTACCACCATCAAAGACGCAGGAGAGTTGAAAGTAAAGGAAACCAATCGGATCCGAGCGATGGTAACGGAACTTACCAAGCTAGGAGCGAATATCGAAGAGACAGAGGATGGGATGAAAATCACTGGGGCTACTCCTCTTTCGGGAGGGATATGTAAAAGCTATGGTGATCATCGCATTGCTATGTCAATGGCCATTGCTGGTTTGGCTGCCCAGGAAGAAGTAATTATCCAAGGAGCTGAAGTGGTGAATATTTCTTTCCCTGGATTCTATAAACAACTTATTCAGTTGCAATAATTTCTAATCAGAAAATTGTAATTAGTTATTGACCTGTCTTCTAGCCTTGCTTATAATAAAATTAGAGTTATGGTTTCTCTCCACTCCTATCCAATGTTGCACGTTCTGTGCAGAACTGCCAATAAACAGGCAGTTCTTTTTTTATTTCTCCATTAATACAACTCCTATGAGGGGGTTGTAAGATGGATGGAGCAAGATGGCGACTGGGCATTGAAATGACCTTTGTTTTAAGTGCTGCTTTTATTTTAAAAGAATGGTTTTTTCCCTTCATTATTTGGTTCTGGTTTCAAACCACAGATTTGGCATCTACACTGCTTGAATGGACCGCCATTATGTGTGGCGTAGTAAGTTGGTTTATCTATTTGGGTCTTGGTTCTTCGGCAAAGTATGGATACAAGCTTCGTCTTCGAGATTCATTCTTCGTTTTTCTTACCTTTCATCTTCCTCTATGGATCGGTTTTATCTCTTATGGTGATCAGCCAATCCCTATTCTCCACTTGTTTGCCAACGGCTGGTATCGCCTTACGACAGAATGGCTTCATCTTTTTTTCTCTACCCCTCTAATTGATCATCCGACAATCCCTTGGCTCCTTTCCTTTTCCCTATTTATTGTTGGCCATTTGATCCAAATAACTGAAAAAAGAATGCCCAAGATATCCAAAGAGAAAAGGAAATCATTGGATGAAAATGAGTAAGGCCTTCTCCTTTCGAACATGATAAATATGGAAAGGTTTTGAAAGGGGAGGACCTATTACAGAATGAATTTCACCGAGTTACTTACCTATGCTGATATTGAACAAGTCCGAAAGATTACTTCCTTTTATGGATGTACAAGCAATCCTCATTCTAAGAACGATTGTATCCGAGTCTTAGTTAGCCACTTAAATAAGAGAACGGAATTAAAACGGATTGTAGATCGCCTAAAGCCATCTGAATTACGCCTTCTACAACTTCTTTATTTTGACTGGCGGACATTGTTTAATATGGAAGAACTTTTAGGTATGGGACGTACCGCCTGCTTAGATAAAGAAGAGAGCCCGAGGAAATGGATTGGTGCAGCACGTAACATGGGCTGGATCTTTCCTGGGGTAACCGCTCATAGTCGCTCCTTATTTTATATTTCGCAAGATCTTCTCGAACGCCTGATGGAAGTTTTCGCTGAACCCTATTTAGAGGAAGGAAAACCGTCTCTTCACCTGGCGGTGATCCGTGATGAACGGGATGTATTTGTCCATGACCTGGAACAGTTTTTACTCTTTGTAAAAAATAACGAAGTAACCTTAACAGGAGAAGGAAGTATTTATCGGCAGCAGCAACGAAAACTGTTTCAACTGCTTCACTTTCCAGAAAGCCCGATCGATCCCTCTGGTTGGCGATTTGGATTTGGAAGACGATATCATCAATACCCGGATCGTTTTTCCTTGTTGTACGATTATGCCTTTTATCGCGGATATATTGTGGAGGCACCGGAAGGAGTGCTACGCCTTACTGAAGCTGGAGCGCATCAACGAACAAGAGAAGATGCACAAGAAAAAACCGAAGCCGTTCGTTTTTGGATGCGTCTATATCGCAGACCCATTCCTCATCTCTTGCTCAACATCCGTTGGATTCAATTCCTTGCCTCTTCACAATGGATCCAACGAAACACTCTACAACGTGCCGTAGAGCAATGGCTTGATCCCTATTACTATGTTTCCAAGGAAGAATTACTAGATCGCATTCTTCAAATGATGCTTTACTTAGGAATGATTAACCTAGGTGAAGATGAAGAAGGAGTGCAATGGCTTAAGATGACCGCAGAAGGGGAGCAACACATAAAAAACATTGGCCGTACCTTCGAGACACAACTGGATAATCATTACTTCGGCATCCCTTCCAGCCGGTTTTCTGAAAAGCAGGGAGGAAAACCAATAATTTCTGTCGAATAATAATTTTTATTAAAGGTAAAACGTACAAGGATTGCTGCGTATAGTAAACCAATATAATCTTTCTATTTGTCCTGCAACACTGGAGGGATAAAGATGAGCGATTGCATCACCACTTCTGACAAGAAAGAATTTATCCAGTGGTTTTTAAGTCAATACCAACTCCAGAAGCGAGAAACAGCCTGGTTGCTCAGCTACCTCTCCTCAGATGATCAACTTCTTGAACGTGTACACTTCGTTGATAATCTGCGCGGACTACCCAGAACCATCTCGATTGCTGCTCACCCAATTCAGATGACTCCTTTTCAATTCACCAAAAACAACTTCATCAGCACCGATGTGGAAACGGCATTTTATGATATTCGTTCTTGTCCCCATGATGAGATTTACATTTCGCTCTTTTTTAAAGACCGGGCCACCTGTTCCAAATATGCCGCGGTTTTGGAGGTAAATCCCATGGAAAAACAAGATCTTGTTCAGGACAGCTATCTCGGCTTATTGGCTGAGATTGTGTTAGATCGGGCCGTTAGTGATTTTTATGAAAAGGAATTATATCGCCGCATTGATCAAGCCTTGGCTACAGGCGACAAGGCGAAGTTCTTACAATTAACCGAACTATGGCGAAAATGGATAGAATCTAAGCAGTAAATTCGATATAATGCTCGGCAGGAGCCGGGCTTTTTCATTTGGGGAGGAAAAGACAGATGCGGTTAACATCAATTCGGTCAGCACCAGAGGAATGGAAGGAAAAGGCGGCCTATATAGATACCTTATTACTTCCGATCTATGGATTCCAATTGCAAAACAAAGAACCGGAGCTTAGTGAACTAGAGGCGGTGGATAGAATCTCCGCCCAGATTGAGCGGGAATTAACAGGGCGACTACTATTGCTTCCACCGATCGCTTATGTTGGAAAAAATCCGTCTACATTGCACAAGTACATCCAAGAAGTGATTTCCACTTTTATAGAAGCGCAATTTCATCACTTCTTTCTCATCTATCCTGAAGGGAGAATCATGGAAGAAGAACTCCAATTAGAATCGCTCCCCTTTCAGGTAACGCTGCTACCCGTTACACTAAAACCATCCCTTGCTGAGGATCCTGCTACCCTTACACCGATAGCGGAATCCTTACGTAATAAAATCGTACAAAGATGGATGAACGGAAATTGAATTGAGAGAAGAAGTTCAGGGTACAGTAAGAAACAGGAAAGCACCTGCCGATTCGCTCCAAATGAATCTTATCCCGCGTATTTCTTGACATGATACGATCCAGTTGGCTATCATGGATATGTCCTGGCATTTGACAGAAACGGTTCCGTCCGATGGACGTTTTTAGCCGCATAGAGGGAGGTTCAGACAAAAGGTGAGTGAAGAGAAAGAGCGCCAAAAGCCGCGCATTTCCCGCAGACAATTCCTTACTTATACACTGGCGGGAACAGCAGGCTTCCTTGGTTCGACCATGTTGTATCCCATGGTCCGTTTTGCTGTAGATCCCATGTTGAAAAAGGGAGCTGCTAGCGAATTTGTCGATGTAGCTGCAGTCGACGAAATTACCACTACGCCTAAGTCATTTCAAGTGAATGTAAAAGTCGTCGACGGTTGGTACAAACCAGAAGAAGGTCAAACCTTGACCGCTTGGGTGATGAAGCAAGATAATGGAGAGATTCTTGCTCTTTCACCAATCTGTAAGCACTTGGGATGTACCGTAACATGGGAAGGAAGTCCTGAACATAGCAACGAATTCTTCTGTTTCTGTCACAATGGTCGCTATACGAAGGAAGGGATTAATGTCCCTGGTACGCCTCCCAATGCGCCATTGGACGAGTACGAAACAAAAATCGAGAATGGCAGACTGTTACTCGGTCCAATTAAGAAGCGGGGGGTGTAATGAATGATTCGCAAAATGTATGATTGGTTGGATCAGCGCTTGGATATTACACCCATATGGCGCGATGTGGCCGACCATGAAGTTCCAGAGCACGTAAACCCAGCGCATCACTTTTCTGCGTTTATTTACTGCTTTGGAGGACTCACGTTCTTTGTTATCGTTATTCAGTTTTTGTCTGGTATGTTTTTATCACTATACTATGTCCCAGATATTAAACATGCCCACGCAAGTGTAGAGTATCTCCAGAATGAGATCGCCTTTGGATCCATTGTTCGGGGAATGCACCACTGGGGAGCCAGTGTGGCCATTGTCATGCTTTTCCTCCATACATTAAGAGTCTTCTTTACTGGAGCTTATAAGCACCCACGAGAATTTAACTGGGTTGTGGGAATGTTACTCTTCTTTGTAGTACTTGGGTTAGGTTTTACCGGATACTTACTTCCTTGGGACAACAAAGCATATTTCGCTACCAAAGTAGGTATCGAAATCGCAGCCTCGGTACCCTTTGTAGGAGAGCATATCGCTACCTTCCTACAGGGAGGGGATATGGTCGGGGCGACAACACTGACTCGTTTCTTCGCCTTACACGTGTTCTTCTTGCCCGGGGCATTACTAGCACTGCTAGGTGCGCACTTTATCCTGATCCGCAGACAAGGAATTTCGGGACCGCTATAAGTTGAACGTGTAAGGGGGGAATTAAATTGGAAAAAAAGCAGGATGGAAACGAAAAGAAAGTCCATTATGTTGGAGATTCACGAGTCCGGAGAGATGGTAAAAAACTTCAGCCCAAGGACTACTCTGAATTCCCTGGGAAAACGGATCCTTTCTTTCCTAACTATCTACTGAAAGAGTGGATGGTAGCAGCTGTCTTTTTGGTAGGTTTTATGGCTTTGGTGCTGACACAAGCACCACCCCTCGGTGATTTGGCCGATCCGACCAACACCGATTTCCTCCCTGTGCCCGACTGGTATTTTCTGTTCTTGTATCAGTTACTTAAGTTCGAATGGGCCGCAGGTAAATTTGTTGTAATCGGTACCTTGGTGATTCCGGGCATTGTATTTACAGCCTTGCTCCTTGCTCCTTGGCTCGATCGTAGCCCAGAGCGGAGACCCACACGACGACCGATTGCTTCAGGATTGATGATTTTGGCCCTCATCGCGATTACAGCCCTTACTTGGACCGCGCAAGATGAGTACAAGAAAAACCTCGCCGAACGAGGGGGCGGTCAAGAAGGGGGCGAAGACGTCGAATTGGTGGCTGAAGATGATCCTGGCTATGAAATTTACAAAGCAAACCAAACTTGTTTAAGTTGTCACGGAGAGCAACTCCAAGGTGGAGCAGCTGGTCCATCTCTCCTTGGCGTGGGTGGACGACTCAGTGCTGAAGAGATTGAAAATGTGATTAATAACGGCCGTGGAGCAATGCCTGCAGGTGCGTTCCAAGGCACCGAAGAAGAGAAGCAAAAACTGATTGAATGGCTCGCCAAACAGAAGTAAGCAAGCTGGCGAAGAGACACCTGACTGCTGCGGCGGTCAGGTGTTTCTCTTTTTTATTTAGAAGGTGGGTGATACCATGCATTATCTCTGGCACAACTGGCAGGAACTTCTTCGTCGTCCTTTGTTCTTATGGAGTTTGATTTTGATTAATTTTGGTGGCTCGATATACGGATTTTATTGGTACAAAAACCAACTAGCTGTGACAAGCAATTGGCTCGTTATCTTTGTTCCCGATAGCCCTACGGCGAGCAGTGCCTTTACCCTGGTTCTGCTCTACTTTGCTTTTAAGAGGAAAAATCACTTTTTAGAGGCCTTTGCTGCAGTTACACTCTTTAAGTATGGAATTTGGGCCGTTGCGATGATCGTCGCTGGGGCTGCTTTGGCTCCGGAACCTTTTTTTGACTCTCTGACTTGGCAACATTGGATGTTAATCGGTTCTCACTTAGGCATGGCAGCCCAAGCCTTGTTGTACAGCCCTTTTTATACCTTTAAAGCCCGTCACCTTTTCCTTGTTGGGGCCTGGACCTACCTCAACGATGCCCTAGACTATGGATTAGGAATTCATCCCTGGGTCGCCTCATCCCTTCACGACAAGACCTTATGGATGGCCATCTTCACTGTAGGCTTAAGTGCCCTGTCGCTCTATTTGTTTTACCGCTTGGTGCTTTTTAAAGAAAAGGAAGAATCGATTTGAGTTAATGTAGCATGGAATTTGTGGACGAGGCATAAGATGTAGGCAAGAAGGTGAATCAAGGAGGGGGGCATTATTGGTAACTCGTGTCATTCTATTTGCCTACCTTACCCTTGTCATTTTTTATCCTACAACCAGTTTCGCGCAACAAGAGACTTATCACCAGTGGAGTGAGCAAGCGGAGGCCATTTATACTTTGGTTGAGGAAGAGCAGTTTGCTCAGGCCCGGGAAAAACTAACACAGTTGGCGAATAGTTTTTCTCAAAGTAATCAGGAGTTATCTCCGATGCAACTACAAATTTTATCCGATCAGATCATTGCTATGGATCGGGAGTTGACCCGCCTATCCATCGATTGGGAACAAATACACTTTCATGCCTTGCGCCTACTCTTAGCATTTGATGCCCTTTCCCACCATCATCAACCCCTTTGGAAGCAATATCAAGGTAGTACCAAGAGGTTGTTCGCAGAGTTACAAGGGGCTGTCCAAAATCAAAACAAGGATCAATTCTACATAAGCCAAGAGAAGCTACTGCAAAATTTCCAGCTAATTCAACCCGCTTTAATCATAGCTTTTGATAACACAGCAGTTCGTCAGGCGGAATCTCAACTAAAAAAAATCGCGGAGAGTGGATGGGAAAACAGATCAGGAGGAAAGCTCCAACAGGAGCTTAAGCAATTGGAAATTGCGCTGGATTCATTTTTCCTTGAGGATACCTCTGCTTCCGCAACTGAGGGGATAAACTCTTCCTCCATAGTGGCTGCAATTTTATGGGGTGGGGGACTGATTGCCTTTGTTCTCACTTATGTTGGTTGGCGGAAGTATCAAGGGGAACAGATCGAGAGGAGTTCCTTACAACAGGAAACTTTATAGGGAGGTAGTAATGAACCTAATAAATGAGATGTATGTCTACAATCCAGCTTTTTCTCATAGTTCGTTACATAGAAGAATGGAAATCATTTTTCTTCTTTATAATCAATCACAAAAGGTGGCTGGTTCCCCAGCCACCTTCTTATTCAGTCATTCTTGAGAAGCCTTCCCCAAAGACATCCCGAACATCATGGACAACAACAAATGCTCGGGGATCCACAGAATGAACCAGTTGTTTGAGTCGTGGCACCTCATTTCGACTTACAATTACATACAAAACTTCTTTATCTATTCCCGTATATCCGCCCCGACCTTTTATAAGGGTAACACCACGCTCCATCTCTTTGGTTATTCGCTCGGAGATGGAAACTGCAGAGTTGGAGATGATGGTTGCCGCTTTTGCCGCATGAATCCCTTCAATCACAAAATCGATAACTTGAGAGCCGATAAAGACTGCAACCAGAGTATACATCGCTTTTTCTCGTCCGATAAAGGGGACAGAGAGCCCAATCACAGCCAGATCAAAGATAAAAATCGTTTTACCGATACTCCAGTCAAAATATTTGTTGCAGAGTCGGGCTATAATATCTGCTCCGCCTGTTGTACCACCGGAACGAAAAATCAGGCCAAGCCCAACCCCGACAAAAACGCCAGTATACAGAGCTGCCAGAAGGGGATCTCCTTCGATGGGTTCTCCCCACTTCTCAGTAAACCATTCAGTTACAGTTAACCAGCCACTGACAGCAGCCAGTCCGATCAATGTATAGATTAATGTTTGACGACCTAACATTCGATAACCGATAATCAAGAGAGGGATATTTAAGACCAAATAAACAATTCCAGGAGAAAAGCCAAACTGATAGTTGGCCAAAATTGCAATCCCTGTAATACCTCCCTCCGCAAGACCATTGGCCATTGCGAAGTAACTGATTCCAAAGGCAAAGATTAGCGCGCCTCCAATAATCAATAAAATATTTTTTCCGTGCAATTTCCACCCTTTAACATCCAGTAAAGTCAATCATGATCCCTCTTTTTCCTTATATGTTGTAATTCACTATATTATACAGCGCAATGGCTCTTCCGCCAATAGTACAGAAAGAGATGACAAGAGATGTTTAGATGTTGGAGGTAAAATCCTTGGGTTATGGGAGCAATTTGAGCAAAAAAAGTGGGGAGTGGGGAATATATAAATCTTTTCCAGGCTAGGTATTCACTATTGGATATGATTACGATACCATGAGAAGGAAAACGGAGGGTACCCTATGAAAGAAAAATCAATGAAAGAGATGCAACGGGAAGTTGATGAGTATATTGGTCAATTCCGTGAAGGATATTTCGGTCCTCTATCCATGTTAGCTCGAATGACCGAGGAAGTGGGGGAGTTGGCCAGGGAAGTAAACCATCTTTTTGGTGAAAAACCAAAAAAGCCAGATGAAGAGGCATCCAGTCTGGAAATGGAACTGGGTGATCTTTTATTTATTATTATTTGCTTTGCTAATTCCCAGGGAATCGATCTTGAAGAAGCTTTTAACAAGGTGATGGACAAGTATGCTACCCGTGATCGGAATCGCTGGACGCCCATTGAAAAAGAGAGAAAGAATTTAACTGAGGAGGATTAATCGATGAGCACAATCCGGGTCGTTGTTGCCGGTGCAAGTGGTCGCATGGGACAAGAAGTGGTGAAGATGATTGCGAAGGAAGAGGAATTTTCCCTAGTAGGGGCTACTTCGCGATCCTTTAGTGGACAAGATGTTGGTGAAGTTGCAGGGATAAGAACTTTGAATGTGCTGCTTTCTGAATGCTTGGAGACGACCCTTATAAAAACCCGTCCCGATGTGCTTGTGGACTTCACGGTTCCTGAAGTGGTAAGGAAAAACATCGAGATGGCTTTGGATCTTGGAGTGCGTCCAGTGGTGGGAACAACAGGGTTGAGTGAAACCGATCTGGAGCACCTTGCCGCCCAGGCCCGAAAAAAGGAAATCGGAGCTGTGATCGCTCCTAACTTTGCCATTGGGGCAGTTTTGATGATGAGGTTTGCCGCCCAGGCGGCTCGCTACTTACCCGATGTGGAAATTATTGAAATGCACCACGACCAAAAATTGGATGCTCCGTCGGGGACGGCATTGAAAACAGCGCAGTTGATTTCCGCCCAAAGGAAAGAGAAGAAGCAGGGCAATCCTGAAGAAAAAGAATTATTGACTGGTGCGCGGGGAGGTTATGTGGATGGTTTTCGCATTCACAGTGTTCGGCTGCCAGGCTTAATCGCCCATCAGGAAGTTCTTTTTGGTGGCCCTGGACAGACTCTCTCAATACGTCATGATTCTATCCATCGTGAATCCTTTATGCCTGGAGTTCGATTGGCCATTCACAAAGTGATGACATTGGATCATTTGGTGTATGGTCTGGAAAACTTGCTTGATTAGACTTAGTTTACGATAAGGAGGAATGATCCAAGATGTCACAAGAGATAACTCCAGTGGATATCCTTGCCTTTGGCGCCCATCCTGATGATGTAGAAATTGGAGCAGGAGGAATTCTCGCCAAGCATGGAGCTGCGGGATATCGGACGGCGATTTGTGATCTCACCCGAGCAGAGTTGTCCTCCAATGGTACTCCTGAAATCCGCCAGCAGGAAGCACAGCGGGCAGGTGAGATTTTAGGTCTTTCCGGTCGTTATACCCTATCCTTACCGGATCGGGGATTAACGGGAAGTGACGATCAATTACTCAAAATCGTCGGGATCATTCGCCGCCTGCGACCTCGGATTGTCTTGGCTCCCTATGCCAAAGATCGTCACCCAGACCATCGAGCCTGTCATCAGATGGTTCGGGAAGCAGTATTTGATGCCGGGATTCGTAAAAAAAAGGTGGAAGATTTGCCTGCTCATCGAGTCGAGCAAGTGTTTTACTATTTAATCAATGACATGGATAAGGTAGATCTTATTGTTGATGTTAGCTCTGTTTATGAACAAAAAATAAAAGGCATCCTCGCTTACCGAAGCCAATTTGTACGTGAGGCAGGAGAGGTGGACACTGTTTTGAACCACCCCAGTTATCTTGCGATGATCCGAAGTCGGGATCAGCTTTGGGGGTATCAGATTGGAGTTGAGTATGGGGAAGGGTTGATTACTGAGAAGCCGCTTTCAACCCCTTTATTACTGTAAGATTTCATCGGAAAGGAGGTTCTATGTATGCGAATTGGCATCACCTGTTATCCGACCCATGGTGGTTCAGGGGTGATTGCGACAGAATTGGGGAAACTTCTCGCCGAACGAGGCCACCAAATCCATTTTATTACCTATGATATGCCCTTTCGTTTGGGCCGCTTTTATCCCAATATCCATTATCATGAAGTTGAAGCGAACCGGTATGCAGTGTTTCGCTATCCTCCTTATGACCTTGCCTTGGCAAGTCGAATGGCACAAGTGGCCAAGCTACATAATTTGGATTTGCTCCATGTTCATTATGCAGTTCCGCATGCGATCTGTGCTTATTTAGCCAAGCAGATGGTGGGACCGCAGTTAAAGGTAGTTACCACCCTTCATGGAACCGATATCTCCGTATTGGGTGCCGATAATTCTTTGCGAGATATCATCTGTTTCGGTATCCATAAAAGTGATGCTGTAACAGCGGTTTCCGACTCACTTTTGAAGCAGACCGAGAAGTTATTTGGTTCCCAGCAAAAAATTGAGCGGATCTACAACTTTGTAGATCTTCGGGTTTATTACCCTCGTGATGTATCAGAAATTCGCAGTAAATACGCAGATCCTGAGGAGAAAATTTTACTTCATATTTCCAACTTCCGACCCGTCAAGCGAGTCACTGATGTGGTTCGCATCTTTCAGCGTGTACAAAGTAAAATCCCCGCGCGACTTCTCTTCGTTGGTGAAGGACCGGAATGGTCACGAGTCGTGCAATTGGTTAAAGAGCTTAATTTAGAAGATAAAGTGTGCTTTCTCGGCAAACAAGATGAAGTGACCCAATTACTCTCCATGGCCGACTTGCTCTTGTTACCCTCGGAGAAAGAAAGTTTTGGCTTAGTAGCTCTGGAAGCAATGGCATGTGGGGTTCCGACAATTGGCTCCCATGCTGACGGATTACCGGAAGTAGTAAAGCATGGTGAAACAGGCTTTCTTGCTCCGATCGGGGATGTAGAAAAGCAAGCTGATTATGCGATACAGCTATTAACAAATCCATCACTGTATCATGCGTTTTCTCAACAGGGGCTCAAGCGGGTCAAGGAGCATTTTTGCAGTCAAAAGATCGTTGAACAGTATGAGGCACTTTATCAGCGAGTGATACAACGGAATGAGTAGGGAAAGTTGAAGTTGGGGGATGAGGACGGGTGACTCCTTTTGCTGCAGCAATGGAAGTATTAAAAAAACTGGAAGAAGCAGGTTTTCAGGCCTATTTGGTCGGAGGGTGTGTTCGGGATCTTCTATTGCATCAGGAACCGGCAGATTATGATATTGCCACAGATGCAACTCCTGATCAGGTCCAAGCAATTTTCCCCGATACAATTCCAACAGGAATCAAGCATGGTACCGTAACGGTATTGATCCATAAGATTCCTCTCGAAGTAACCACCTTTCGCATTGAAAAGGGATACTCTGATCACCGTCGGCCCGATGAAGTCCAGTTTGTCTCTTCTTTGGAAGCGGATTTGGCACGGCGGGATTTTACGATCAATGCAATGGCCCAGGATCGACAGGGAAAAATTTATGATCCCTTCCAAGGGAGAAGCGATTTAGAACGGAGACGGATTCGTGCCGTAGGCCATCCTGAACATCGGTTTACGGAAGATCCTCTACGTATAGTGCGAGGGATTCGCTTTGCTGCGCAACTCGGCTTTACCATAGAGCCTTCCACTGAAGCTGCTATGGTCACTTTGCGTAAGATGTGCACTTCTTTATCGGTGGAACGAGTAGTTCAGGAAATCGAGAAAATTTGGGATTCAAAAAATCCTCATCAGGGTTGTAAAACCTTTTGGCAATTGGACTTGATCCATTTTTTACCACCCTTTCATCAATGGGATTTAAAGATGAAACCTAAGGTCGAACAATTTCAAGAGTTGGTCCATTCTTCTTCGCGGTTGATTAAGTGGGCTTACCTTCTTTTTTTGTGCAGCGCTCCACCCCAAGAGGCTAGGAGTAGATTGCGGCAATTACGACTTTCCGCCCGGGATACAACAGAAATTTCTCAGATCTATCTTCTGGCAAATGATTGGCCCGATTCTCTTACGGTGGAACAGGGGAAGCGAATGATCCTTAAAGAAGGTATCGAACGCCTTCTTGCTGCTGTAGAGTTGGCAGCACAGATGGATAAGATGACAAAGAATGAAGCAGATTTTCAACAGGAACAACTGTCAAGGTGGTTGAAGGAGATGCCAGTTCGAAAGTTGCATGAGTTGGCGATTAACGGCAGTAACCTTATTTCCTTCACTGGCAAGGCTCCAGGTCCCTGGGTGGGTCGAGTTTTAAATATTTTACTGGAACGTACGGCCTTGGGTGATCTTCCTAATGAACGGGAAGCCTTATTAGAGGAGGGAAATCGTCTTGCCCAATCTTCGTAACCAATTGCTTGCCCTATTGCTCCAACATAAAGAAAGTTTTCTCTCCGGAGAGAAGATTAGTGAGCAGTTGCAAGTAAGTCGTACCGCCATTTGGAAACATATCGAAGCCTTGCGCCAGGAAGGTTACCAAATCGAAGCCCGTCCTCGGAGTGGATATCGGTTGATATATCAACCCGATCGTCTTGGGCCAGAGGAAATACTCCCCCACTTGACAACACGTCGTTTTGGCCATGCGATCCGCTATGAGCGGAGTCTTCCGTCGACCCAACCCTACGCCCATCAATGGGCACGGGAAGGGGCGCAGGAAGGGGCACTAGTGATTGCTGATGAACAGACTGCTGGAAGGGGTCGTCTCGGCCGTCGTTGGATTGCACCAGCAGGAGCAGGGATTTGGATGAGCCTTATCTTACGTCCTCCGATTCCCCTCGCTTATGCTTCTCAGCTTACCTTAGTAGCATCTGTAGGAATTTCTCAAGGGATTAGTGATTACACAGGGCTATCTCTAGGGATCAAATGGCCCAATGATCTGTTGATTGCCAACAAAAAAGTATGCGGTATTTTAACAGAACTTCGTGGGGAACAGGATCGAGTCGACTATGTGATTTTGGGAATCGGTATTAATGTAAATCTAAAAAGAGAGCAACTTCCAGAGGAGCTACAAGAAAAAGTAACCTCTCTTTCCATGGCTAGTGGAAAAGATTACTCTCGAAGGGAATTACTTCTCGCTATTCTTGTGGCACTGGAAAATATTTATGATTTATATCTCAAAGAAGGCTTTGAACCGATCCGCACGTTGTGGGAACAGGAAGCAAGGATACAAGGAAGAAAGATTGTAGCTAGTACACCCCAAGGGACCATCACTGGAACAGCCATAGGGTTGGATAAAAATGGCTCACTCCTTTTACAATGTGATGATCGGATTACTCCTCTTTATTCAGCGGAAATTCAGTATTCGACTTAGGACAGATATTTATCCAAACTGTGACAAAAATGATTGCGTACCTGAGCACTTTGTTATATCTTAAAATTAAGATGCATGATAAAGGCAGCATTCGAAATCGAAGCTGCACTTTGAACTGCGTATCAATTCACCTTTACTAAGATTCAAGATTCTGCTCTGAGCCTGTGGGACGGAGACAGAGGAAAGTTGGCCCTTGTATATCCAACGCCTTTTAGTCTTCCCATAGTCTAAAAGGCGTTTTACTCTGTCCTACCCGGAGCACACAGAGGAGGAAGTGCTATGGGTAATAAAAAAGTAACTGTTCGGACCTTGGCAAAAATGAAGGCGGAAGGGACACCTATTGCGATGCTAACGGCCTATGATTATCCTTCCGCTAAAATTTGTGATGCAGCGGGAGTCGATGTTTTGTTGGTGGGAGACTCCTTGGGTAATACGGTACTCGGTTACGATTCCACGGTGCCTGTAACATTAGAAGATGTTCTCCATCATACAAAAGCCGTCACTCGAGGTACCCAACGAGCCTTTGTGGTTGCCGATATGCCTTTTTTAACGAGTCATCTGGACCGAAAAGATGTATTGTTAGCCGCAGGGAAACTGATGCAAGAAGGTGGAGCCAAAGGGGTAAAAATGGAGGGCGGAGAGGAGATTGCCGACCATATTTTGGCCCTTACACGTGCCGGAATCCCCGTTATGGGTCACTTAGGATTACTTCCCCAAACTGTTCACCAGCTGGGCGGATATCGTGTACAGGGGAGAGATGAAGAGTCGGCGCAAAAACTGATCCGGGAGGCAAAATTACTAGAGGAAGCTGGAATCTTCGCCTTGGTCTTGGAGTGTGTTCCAGAGGAAGTGGCCTCCCAAGTGACATCAGCACTTCAAGTCCCGGTGATTGGTATTGGCGCTGGTCGTCACTGTGACGGACAGGTGCTCGTATTTCATGATATTCTACAACTTGGCAGTACTTTTCAACCCTCTTTTGTCAAAACATATGCTCAGATTGGAGAAGCTATTGCCGCCGGAGTCCGCGATTATGTCGCTGACGTACGAAATCGCCAATTTCCTGAAGAACAACATGTATTCCATGCTTCAGAAGAGATGATACGTAAGTTATACGGGGGAGAAGGAGAGGGCGACGGTGCAAATCATTAAATCGATCTCTGATATGCGACAGGCCCTTGCCGATGAAAAGGAAAAAAGGATTGGGCTTGTTCCTACGATGGGCTACCTACATGAGGGACACTTAAGCTTGGTTCGACGGGCCAAGGCGGAATGTGAAAGGGTTGTCATGTCGATCTTTGTGAATCCCATCCAGTTTGGGCCCAATGAAGATTATGAACGGTACCCCCGGGATTTGGAAAGGGATGCCCAATTGGCAAAAGAGGCGGGAGTCGATTATTTGTTTGCTCCCTCAGTAGAGGAGATGTATCCCGAAGAACTGCTCACTCGTATTGTCGTATCCCAAATTACAGAACCGCTCTGCGGGGCTTCTCGACCAGGCCATTTTGAAGGCGTTACCACAGTGGTTGCAAAACTGTTTCATATTGTGCAGCCAGACCGGGCCTATTTTGGGTTAAAAGATGCTCAGCAAGTGGCAGTAATTGAACGGATGGTACGGGATCTCAACTTCCCCATTGAAATCGTGGCCTGTCCGACAGTACGGGAGAAGGATGGTTTGGCTCTCAGCTCACGCAATGTGTATCTTTCACCTGAGGAGCGTAGGCAAGCCCTTAGTATTTCTCGGGCATTGCAGGAAGTAAAAAGATTAGTGGAAGCGGGTCAGCTTCATCGTGCCGAAGAGGGAAAGTCTTTACTAAGGGAGCGAATCTCCAGCCAACCTTTGGCGAGAATAGATTATATTGAAGTATTATCCTTCCCTGACCTGAAGCCGGTAAAATCTCTGACACAAAAGCGTGTGCTTGTAGCTGTTGCGGTCTATTTCGGATCAACACGCTTGATTGATAACCTACTACTGAATGAATGAATCGTTTTTTGTTAGGATGTGGAAGGAGGAACTGTGATGCTTCGGAAGATGATGAAAGCAAAAATTCACCGTGCTACTGTAACTGAGGCCGATTTAAATTATGTAGGTAGTGTTACGATTGATGAAGAGATTCTCGAACGGGTGGATATTTTACCCGGAGAACAAGTACAAATTGTGAATAATAATAATGGAGCACGACTGGAGACATACGTTATTCCAGGGCCCCGAGGAAGTCGGACCATATGCCTCAATGGTGCAGCGGCACGGTTGGTACAGCCTGGAGATATTGTCATTATTATTTCTTATGCCTTAATGAGTGAAGAGGAAATCGCGAAGCACCGTCCGCGCATTGCCATCATGGGAGAAGGCAATGAGATTGTGGAGATGATTGAGGAAGAGGTCCACGCAACAGTCTTGTGAAAAAAGCAGTCTCGGAATTCCGAGACTGCTTTTTGATTT
>CALJVA010000096.1 GCA_937975135.1 uncultured Thermoactinomycetaceae bacterium
ATATCAAAAAGTAGTCGGCATAGATGTCGATGAAAATTACCCTGCTTACAAAAAAAGTATCATTAAACCCCTTCCTGGACAAGGATTAACCTATGCTCGTGGGTCGATAGAAACGATGTATGGAACGTTAACATCCGGATGGAAATTATTGGAGGATAACAAGATAGAAATGGAGGTAATTATTCCACCCAATACAGAAGCGGAACTTCATCTGCCTCACTCAAAAGGTAAAGAAGTGTTGGTTAACGATACTCCTCTACATGAATTTAAAGAGATATACCAAATTCATGAATCAGGAGATATTCATGTACTTGTCGGATCAGGCAGCTATAGATTCGTCTATTAATGGTTTTACAAAAATGAAGGTGGATAACGATGGAACTCAAATTTAATGGCGGCGTATGGCCTGTCATGCTAACGCCATTTACAGATGACAACCAAATTGATTATGAAGCTTTGGAAGGCCTAATCGAATGGTACGTTGAAAAAGGGGTATCGGGACTTTTTGCTGTGTGCCAATCAAGCGAAATGTTTTTCTTAAGTGAACAAGAAAAGGTTGAAATCGCGAGCTTTGTAAAAGAAAAAGTAAAAAATCGAGTACCTGTCATTGCATCTGGTCATACTGCCACAAATTTAGAGGAACATGTTCGTCAGGTTTTGCAAATGGCGCAAACAGGTGTTGATGCAGTTATACTCATAGCCAACCGTTTGGCGAAATTAGAAGATGATGAAAGTGTGCTTCTAAAAAATATATATACGCTGCTTGACCGATTGCCAGAGGATCTTCCTTTGGGCATTTATGAATGTCCCTACCCCTACAAACGCTTGTTAACGTCTAATACATTAAAAGAAATTGCTGACACAGGCCGCTTTTACTTCTTAAAGGAAACAAGCTGCGATGTAAGTACTATTACAGAGAAAATTAAAGCAACTCAAAATACAAATTTAAAAATTTATAATGCAAATGCTGCAACATTACTGGAGTCCCTCATTCAGGGTGCGGTCGGCTTTAGCGGAGTTATGGCTAATTTTCAACCAGAGCTGTATGTCTGGTTAACAAAACACTATAAAAATCATCCTCAAAAAGCGAATGAACTGCAGCATTTCCTGACTGTATCCTCTCTAATCGAAAGACAAAAATACCCGATCAGTGCCAAATATTATCTGAATCTTGAAGGAATAGCATTCAACACATTGACCAGGATCGAACCAGAACAGCAATTGACGGCTACCGAAAAACTTGAAGTTGAACACCTTTATGCAATGACAAAACAGTTCAAACATCTTTTCTTTCATGAAAAATGAATGGGCTAGGAGGAATAAGATGACTAAAGATATGCGCTATGTGGGCAATTTGCCCAAAGTCGGAATTAGGCCTGTCATTGACGGAAGAAGAAAAGGGGTTCGTGAATCTTTAGAAGAAACCACTATGAATTTGGCTCATGCCGT
This sequence comes from uncultured Thermoactinomycetaceae bacterium, assembly GCA_937975135.1. Lineage (GTDB taxonomy): Bacteria > Bacillota > Bacilli > Thermoactinomycetales > CALJVA01 > CALJVA01. The sequence goes on from CALJVA010000096.1 coordinate 1,450, forward strand.
AAAGAAACTGTTAGAGGAAAATGTAAAGTACTATACGGGGCAACCGGTGGACGTTGTTATTGCTGACACCTGTATCGGAGGTGTAAAAGAATCGGCTTTAGCCGCTGAGAAGTTTAAAAGAGAAGGTGTTGGGGTTTCCATTACTGTAACGCCTTGTTGGTGTTATGGAACAGAAACGATGGATTTAGATCCACATATTCCAAAAGCCGTATGGGGATTTAATGGTACAGAACGCCCAGGAGCTGTATATTTATCCGCAGTTTTAGCAGCTTATAATCAGAAAGGCTTACCGACATTCGGCATTTACGGGAAAGATGTTCAAGATGTAGGAGATACAGAAATACCGGATGATGTTAAAGAAAAACTGATTCGTTTTGCTAAAGCAGGTTTGGCTGTTGCCATGATGAGAGGCAAATCTTATCTGGCCATGGGTTCAGTGTCGATGGGTATTGCTGGCAGTATGGTGAATGAAGATTTCTTCCAAGAATATTTGGGTATGCGTACTGAATATATCGATATGTCTGAATTTGTAAGACGTATCAATGAAGAAATTTATGATCCTGAAGAGTTTGAGAAAGCCTATAAATGGACCAAGGAAAATTGTAAGGAAGGACCGGATCTGAATCCAGAAGGTTTTAAGCGTTCTGCACAGCAAAAAGAAGAAGATTGGAAAACAAGTGTTAAAATGGCGCTCATAGCCCGCGATTTAATGGTTGGAAACGAAAGATTGGCTGATTTAGGTTATGTTGAAGAATCACTAGGAAAAAACGCGTTAATTGCTGGTTTTCAGGGGCAGAGACAATGGACTGACCATTTCCCCAACGGAGATTTTATGGAAGCCATCTTAAATACATCATTTGATTGGAATGGGAAACGCCCTCCCTACTTGCTGGCTACAGAAAATGATAATTTAAACGCTGTATCGATGTTATTTGGCTACCTATTAACCCATACCGCCCAAGTTTTTGCTGATGTGCGGACGTATTGGAGTCCGGAAGCTGTACATCGTGTGACAGGATATACGTTAACCAGAAAAGCGGAACATGGCATTATCCATTTGAAAAATTCAGGAGCGGCCTCGTTGGATGGAACTGGACAACATACGTCGTCGGATGGAAATCCAGTGATAAAACCGTATTGGGAAATGTCAGATAAGGACATCCAAAATTGCTTGAATGCTACAAAATGGTATCCTGCACGAACTGAATATTTTAGAGGCGGGGGATTTTCCAGTCAATTTGTAACGAAAGGCGGTATGCCTGTAACGATTTGTCGGATCAATATGGTTAAAGGTCTGGGGCCTGTAATGCAAATCGCTGAAGGGTATACGGTCGATCTACCACCAGAAGTCCATCAGAAATTGGACGATCGTACGGATCCGTCTTGGCCTACAACTTGGTTTGCTCCGAAACTGACTGGAAAAGGAGTGTTTCAAGATGTTTATTCAGTCATGAATCATTGGGGCGCCAACCATTGTTCCATGAGTTATGGTCATATCGGAGCAGATCTGATTACACTGGCTTCCATGTTAAGGATTCCAGTAAACATGCATAATGTCGATGATGAGAAAATATTCAGACCCTCTGCTTGGAGCATGTTTGGTACGGAAGATAAAGAGGGAGCCGATTTCAGGGCTTGTCAAAATTTTGGACCCTTGTACAAATAAAAAATGTCAAGATAAGTATGGGACTGAAAGGGAATTATGATGATCATTTTATCATAATTCCCTCTATATTTATTTATGATCTTCATATATGATTCATATATGATTTTACTAGATGGATAAGTTAAGTCCGTATAATTGTGTAAAAATGAATTGGCCTTAAATAAAAAAGCGAGCCAATTTCAAATCCCTCAGTTAGAATGAAGTTGGACCACCAAATTCTAATTGAGAGGAGAGACTTGAAATGGCTCAATACAAGATTAACCTAGATTCAGAGATTTTGCATCAACTTTTTCTAGGAAATTCAAAAGATTCGGGGGTGGCAGCCCTGTTGGAGTCCGTATTGAACCAAATT
>CALJVA010000097.1 GCA_937975135.1 uncultured Thermoactinomycetaceae bacterium
ATGGGTCACAGAGTAGAAATCAATTTTACACCACTTGACGGGACGCTACCTGTTTGACAATTAACTCCATGTAGAGATGTTCTCAAGCATGTTAGAATTGTTAATAAAGAAGATAGTTTATTATCGAGATTAAATTAGGTTGTGGTAGTCCATGTCGGATAATTTATCTAAAGCTGACAGAATAAAAAACATGAGAGCAATCAAAAGTTCTAATACAAAACTTGAGACAATGGTGTGTAGGGCTTTATGGCACAAAGGGCTCAGATTTAGAAAAAACGTTAAGGGGCTATACGGCAAACCTGATATTGCAATTAAAAAATATAAAGTAGTTATATTCATAGATTCTTGTTTTTGGCATGGCTGCCCTTTTCACGGTAATATCCCCAAAACAAATAGAGAATATTGGTTAAAAAAAATTGAAAGAAATAAACAACGTGATATTGAGGTAACATTATATTACAAAAAAAATGGGTGGAACATACTGCGTGTATGGCAACATGACCTGAATCACAACTTTGAGGAGACGATTAATCGGATCTATAGTTTTATCAATGATAGTAAAAGATCTTGATTATAAGAACAAATATTCGTATTTCCTACTGGAAATTTCTGTCCTAATAGTTTATGATAATTATATCTAGAACGGTATATCTGCGTAAATTCTATATATACCTCCTGAAACGTAACCTTTGCATGTCATTCAAGATGGAAAATTCTAACTATTTGGAGGGCTGTTTATGATTTTTAGGAAAGGGGAGCTGTTTAGTGGCCCAGGGGGGCTAGCCTTAGGTGCACTACTTGCTCGAATCTATGATGAAAACGGACAGGAAATATTAGATAACCAAGGCGATCCGTACCGCGTCGAACATGTATGGGCAAATGATTATGATTATTCTTCTTGCCAAACCTACATAAAAAACATTTGTCCGAATCGACCTGAATCAGTATACAATTGTCCAGTTCAAGAATTGGATATTGAAAACTTACCCTCGATTGATGCACTTTTTTTTGGATTCCCATGTAACGATTTCAGTATTGTTGGCGAACATAAAGGTATAGAAGGCGAATTTGGTCCATTATATTCTTATGGAGTAAGGGTGTTAAGGGAACACCAGCCTATGTGGTTTATTGCTGAAAATGTGGGGGGACTTCAAAGTGCTAATGATGGAAAAGCCTTCATTAGAATATTAGATGAGTTGGCCGATGCTGGTTATAAATTGACACCCCATTTATATAAATTTGAAGAATATGGAGTTCCCCAAACCCGTCATCGGATAATTATAGTTGGTATACGAAATGATTTAGACGTAGAATTTAAAGTTCCTGCACCTACTCATCGGGGCAAGTATGTAACTGCTTATGAAGCGATTATGAATCCTCCGATTCCCGAAGACGCTCCAAACAATGAAAGGACCAGACATACTAAAAGGGTAATTGAAATGCTTCAACATATTCCTCCCGGCCAAAATGCTTGGTATGAAGGCATACCCAAGCATTTGAGATTAAATGTTAAAGGAGCCCGACTAAGCCAAATATATAGACGCCTGCATCCAGAGCAACCGGCATACACTATTACTGGGAGCGGTGGCGGCGGTACGCATGTATATCATTGGGAAGAACCAAGAGCACTAACAAATAGAGAAAGGGCGCGACTGCAAACATTTCCTGATCAATTTGTTTTTGAAGGATCGAAAGAAGAAGTGCGAAAGCAAATTGGTATGGCTGTTCCTCCCCTGGGAGCAAAAGTTATTGTGGAAGCCGTATTAAAGACGTTTGCCGGCATTACATATGATTATATTGAACCGAAGTGGAATTATGACTTATTACAACAGGAACTAAGTTTGCAATTGGTATAAAATCAGCCCCTTTCACGAGGGGCTGTTCTGTTTATATATGCTCTTTAATTGCTCGAAGGAGCTGTCCTATACTTGAGTATCCTCTATTTTGTACCGCTCTTAAGAACAACTTTACTCTCTCTTCAGTAGTAATATTGTTTTCCATACAGTAATCTAAAAATCCTATCAAGGTCCTTGCATTTAATATAACTCCTTTTATATCATTACGGTTTATAAATGTTGCTGACTTATCACATATTCTTTTAAGATGTCCTTCCCCGCTGAAATCAGCAGCAGTTACATATCCAAAAAATTTTAGATTTCTGTTTTCATAACCGCTGTAGTTTGGGATATACTCTACGGCCATGTGATTGGCCACTGAAGGGGATAGTGAGAACTTTGGTTTGTGATTTTTGGCATCAATAATACCACACGAATTCTCATCGTATTTTAATAGTATCTCTATTTCCGTATTATCTCCAGTCACCGGCTTTGGCCTCATTACTACATCGAAGCCAATCGCTTTAAATATTTCTCCAGTTTTATTTTCAAATTCCAGATTGTCACTCTCATCTAAATAAGCCTCAACAAACTCGTTATTAAGCTGTGTGAAATCATAATGATCTTTTAGTTCCATTGCAATTTTTTCAGCTTCCCGGGGAGGGAACTCATTGGCAAGGATGTTAACCAGCTGATCAAGTGAGAATATTGATATGTCTGGATAAGGTTTTAATAATTCCTTAATTTTAATTTGTGTCTTCCTTCTGTTTGAAGCGGGTTTAATCGTTCCGTAACTACTGGCTTTATAGCTGTCTACGTCTAATCCATTGTTTTCTGCCATCCGCTCTAGCGAGATTAAATATCTTTTATTAAAAGGATAACGCTGATCAAAAGACTCGATTTCATCTCTGACAGCAATAGAATTCTCCGGGTTTACCCTTAAAGCCTCTCCGCGTATATATTCAACTAGGCCGGTATACTCACAAATTAACATAAATGTATGAGCTACATCTGAATGAGCTGCTTCGAAGCTTCTGGCATCTCTATCGATTCTATGTCGATGGTCAATATTTGCAATGCTATGCTTGAGTCTTAATTTTTCTTCTTCGTCGGCGGCCCTGAATGCAGTTATCCTTCTGGTCACTTCATCTAACTCGTCATCTCTTTTTGCGGATAGAACAAAAAAGGTAATTTCTTCTTTGGTGACATAATAGTCTAGCTCTTTTTGGTTAGTTAACTTTATAAGGAATCGTGCAGGTCTTATCTGAAAATCCTCATCAAATTTTGGCCTAAAACCTTTTTCCAAAAAATATGCATTGGGAATTTGCAATGTTAGAATCTGCTTTTTTATATTCTCGAACACCTTGTTATTGTTTAAGATGCTGAGTCCAACTTTAGTCGGTATTAAAAATCCTTCCTCATTGATATAACAATAGGCGAAGGTCCGTAACATTGCTGCCCAGGTTCTGCCACCGGATCCGTCTGCGCTTACATGGTTTCTTTTAATCCCCATTTGATTTAAGACCTGTTCATATTTTTTGTGCAACGTCCTGTTCCCCGCCCATTTAAGAGTAAAATTTTCAGTGGCTTTTTGTAGAGCAATCAAGGCTTCTTTATGAAATTTTGGATCTCGTTCGGGTCTTGTAATAAACCAGAGTTGTCTTGAATTACTCAATGTATGGGTCCTCCTGTTCATGTATCATTTTTAATATGTGATGGTATATTTCGACCTCAGATGTTGTCAGTACGTTTTTTCTACTTAATAAGTCAAAATAAATTTTTAGTCCTAGTAGAAATTGAGAGTGGGCTTTGACTATTTCATTCAGATCTGCATGATGTGCATCCTTTAAGATGTGGATTATTTTTCT
>CALJVA010000098.1 GCA_937975135.1 uncultured Thermoactinomycetaceae bacterium
AATTCTCATCAACTGTGGCATTTTCTATTAGAGCGAAGTTCTGAAACAAATAAGAAAGTCGGTTGCGTAAGATCCGTTGAGCTTTTCTAGAATGAACACGCGGTCGATTTTCTCCAAATAGTTTGACGGTACCCCGTTCCTGATTTTCCAACATGCCGATAATATTGAGGAGAGTGGTTTTTCCTGATCCGCTGGGTCCGGTGATGGCTACCATTTCTCCTTTGTTGACAGTCAGGCTTATCTCATCTAGAACAACATGATCGCCATATTGTTTCGTAACGTTTATCAGCTCGCAAATAGGTTCCACCCTTTTACTCTCCTCCCTTAATAACTTGGATCTTATTTCGGCGCTCAATAAAGATAAGAGCGAAGACAGTAGCAAGGATCTCAATCACGATCAAACTAAGGATAAAAATCAGCAAGTAAAGATCTGTTTGTCCCATGGTTGGCGGGGAAAATCTTTCCTGAATTCGATTTATCATCAGACTAAGAATGGCAAACGCGGTCGTCGTGACAATCAACCAACCGAAAACCAGCTGGTAGGTTTTGAAGAAACGAATGCCGAACAAGCGTCTTACCACAAACCGTTTTTGATGCTTATGGAAGAAGATGAGCAAGTTTTGAATGATAAGAAAAACAAAGACAGCCATTAATCCTACCATTTGAAGGAATATTGAGCGAATCAATCCTTGTAAGTCATCAAATTCCTGGGTTATATACTCATGAAAGGTGACTACCTTTACCCGATCATCCAATCGAAGCCGCTCCAACTTCGGTTTTATTTTCTCATAGGTAAGCATGGGATCCTGATCAATTAGTTTCATCTTTAACGGATCAGTCAGTCCGCCCCCTTTGATTCCACCTCTGTATACAAATAAAAGATTTTTCTCGGTCTTGACATGGATGATCGGATCAAGGATCCTGTTTCCTTCCCAAGGGAACACTTCGGGATTAAAACTAAAAATCGACTGATCCTTAGCAGTCCAGATAATCTTCATCTCTTGACCTTTATCAGATACCAGATAAAAGTCTCTTATCCCTTTATCTCTTTCAAAATAATTCCGAATTTCCTCTTCCCGATCTCGATATTGCTCGGGAACAAGTAATATCCAATCCTCTGTGTCCTCAGAGATCTGAATCCTATTCCCTTGATGGTCATATATTGAATAGACTTTAAGATAATTGGGGTTTACGACAATCGAGCGAATTCCCTTAAAGTGTTGATTTGCTAGTATTTCATTTTCTTCATATTCCCTTGAATCAATGTATACAGCACCTAGAGAGTTCAAATAAAAATACAGCTTATACAGTGCACTGTCCTCACGAGAAAATTCCGCCTCAAGCTCTTCAGCAGTATAGGCGGTGGAATGCCCTGGATAAACTTGGATGTATCCATAATCTTTCATACGACTGCCCCAATTGTTCAATTGTTCCTGCCAAGCATGCATCTGGTCCTGTTTGTTCTGCAAATCTGAATAGAGCTTCCATACTCCTACACCCATAAGCACTAAGGCGGTTGCACAGACCACTTTTACTACCATATTAAGTACAAAAATCCCTTGAGTATCCTTTCTGTTTTTTAGGGTTTGACTGACGTTGATGGAGGAGATATACACATAGCAGAACAGAGAGAGAATTAGTAAAATGAGATAAGTTTTTCCCAATTGAACAAGGGCCTCATAGAAAAATGTTTCTACTCCAAAGAATCCCCTTGTAAATAGAATAAATAAAAAAGCTCCCAAAGCAGTGATGCCAACAGCCCATGTTATAAATCGACCCACGATTATCCACCAAAGTCGCAGATTAGATATCCCGTGCATTTTCAGAATTCCGATTTGCTTCGCGGTATTGAAGATATAGTAAATCAGCAACAACAGGGTAATAGCAAACAAGATGTACTGCATGTATTTATAGAGGGTTAAGTCTTTTAAAAAGAAGAAAAAGAATCCTTCCTGCTCCTCTTGCGGTTCCATAAACGCCTCAGGGGGCTGTAAATCAGCTGCAGTATAAGAGCTTATCTCCTTGGCATCCTCGCTTTTCAAATACCTATTGATTTTTTCACTCAATGTTTCTAAAAAGAATTGAAGGCGTCTATCACCTTTTGCTTCCACATAGTAGCGTCCATGGACTGGAAGGTAGTCATAAGAGGCTTCCAGTGGCCGGATCGTAATTAGCTGTTGTGGATCAAAAAACTGAATCTGACCTATTTGGTTTTTATTGTTTGTTTGGGCAGTGGAGAGAAAAAACCGGCTCTCCCCGATATCTTTCGCTTGCAGAGTACGCCCCTTCGCCAAATGTATAT
>CALJVA010000099.1 GCA_937975135.1 uncultured Thermoactinomycetaceae bacterium
ACTCATACTCCTATTTTACATTGGAAGATCATGTTTTTGAAATAGCTTGTAGTGTGATTATCATCTCCCTATCAAATATCTCCTTTTTCTACAGTCGTCAAGCTCCTCAAAATATATTATTTGTCTGGCATTGGAACAGGATAATACTGAAAAGTTAAAGCCCTATGAATACGGGACTTGTGCCAAAGGCAAAAACACGGAACATAACGTATCTCCAAACCACAAAGCACCTGCAATGTACGGACAGGATTCCCCCGCCCTTACCTCGCTTTTTTATGGGCTTGGATTTCTCAATAAAGGCAACATTTCTTTTCGAAAGGTGTTCTCTCTTGCCCTCTTTGGTGGCCCTTCTTCTTCAGCCGTTTGCAAATCTTTGATCTCCTCCTTGGTAAAAGTCATGAGTTTATGGTACTTCCTCAATTGCAAATAGATCCACCACCATCGTAAATGCCAAAAAGGAATCCGGCGTGCAAGATAATTGAGCAGCTTGGTCCGGTCTTGGGTGGAATTCAGCATGGCCATATGCTGATTGCGTTTGGCTTCTAGCAACCCATCAAAATGATCGGCTATCTTCTGTCCAATCTCCGGAGTTACAATCGTCACCTCACCCGCAAGTTTCATCGCCTTCGATACATGCTCCTGAAGGAGTTTTTGTTCTCTGCTCATCGTTTCAGCCGTTTCCTTGAAGACACTCAAAGCTTCCCGGATCTCTTCGGGCATCTCTGACTGAAAAGCTTGTCCAACCTTTCTCAATAAACTCATCAGCTTCTCCCACATTTGGATCGGCAAACTGGCCCATTCTCTTCCAGTAACAGCAATATCAAAAGTCATAGTATTTGTATGAAGACCTAAACGCAAAATCGATATCACTTCTTCAGTTTTCGGCGGGACCACTCCATCATCCCGAACTATAAGAAAACCGCTAAGCTCTTCATCACCGTCGCTTCGTGTCTTCCCTTTTGCAAATTTACAATAATGATATAATACATCATTAAACTTTATCGCGGGACGAAAAATATGGTAGTCCTCCCCTTTCCGTACATACTGTTTTACGGTTTCCTCCACTTCTGGAGGCGGATCGGGAAACTTCTTTTTGCTCATGGCCAGCCCCCCTCAATCCCGCATCTCCAAAACACCTGGGACGGTTATTTTACAGACGGAAAAAACGGATTCCCAGTAGGAGAACAAAAAATAGCCCAGTTTTCTTTCAGACGATTTTTATTTACAATACACCCAATGAGAAACCTCGCCACTATTGATCAGGATTTCTTAAATCCTTGTGTACATTTTTAAATACCTGTTCATTCCATTTTTTAATGCCCATATTGATCATTTCTCGTAACCTTTCGAAGTTTTCTAGAGATTCATTTTCGGCTTTTGTTATGAATGGAAGGAGAAACTTCAATTGTAGGTAATTCCAAAGAAACGAAGGAGTCGTAATCGATACCTTCGGCGAAAGATAATCCAGAAATTTTTTATATCTTGTTGAGTGGATATCCGAGCATCAAAACTGTAAAAAAGACTTACCATTAAACGGTTATGAAGATCCTGCGCTTTCTTTAGTAAATCCTCAGAAATTACATATTGGACGGTCATCTCTTTATATAGCTTTTGCATTTCTACAACCGTGCAACGGATCATTTTAGTTTTCTCAATTATTGTTTTTGGAATGCTTCGCACCTTTTCAAATGATTGTTGGATATCCAACGGAATAGGTTCATCCAGCTTTTTACGTATTTTCTCTAGATTTCTGTCTAACTGTTCTAAAGGAATCGTTGGAATCCCCGCAAAATGTGCATTTCCTATAAAGCTCTGAAGTATTAGCTCCATTTCATGGAATATTTCTTTTGGCCTTTTTGCTTCTGTGTATGATGGAACAACTCCATCACTTCTAATAATAAGATATCCCACGGGCCCAACTTTTTCTTTGTCAAAGTAATTACAGTGATAAATATTTGTTTGATGTTACAACTTTAAAGGGTCCGACCGATTCCATTTCACCGTCTTTTTTATATTGTACTGCGGCTCTTTCTATTTCTTTGGGAATCGGTGGATTTGGATTTATCGGGGTTGTGTCAAACTTAAAATAATCTTTCATAAAATACAACTCTCCTTAGGTTGTTTTCTCCATCATTAAACTGAGGATAATAACAAAAACGGGAGCCAAGAATCGATTGAAATCAATGTTTTTGGGTTTAGTTTTGGAAACATAAATCTAAAATTGGGGCTTGTGCTATACGAGTATAGGTAATCGGCGTCAAACGAGCCTCCCGGAGCATCCCTTCCACATCGGTGGCGGCCGCTTCACCTCCACTTCATCCAATTCCTTGTCCGCATCAGCCTGATCCGCATTTTTTCCGGAAAACAGGGAACATCCGCTGCTGAAAACCAGGCAAAGGACCAGCATCCATGAGATTGCCTGCTTCATTGCCCTCCCTCCAATCTTTTGCAACCCTCCATAGGAATTCCAAGTCTTTCATCGAAGATTATATCTGTTCATTCCTTGCGGTCAATAGAACTCTATATGAAAAAAAGAAAAGCGTCACCAAGGTTCGGCGATCCCTCCATAAATATCTGAAATGACGTCATACTGGCAGAACCAACACTTCCCTCAGGCGGCAGTTTAACGTTTTACTTCTGTTAAAACGGACCAACTTATCCTTCTCCAGTGGGCGCAGAAAGATAATGCATTGAGTGTTCTCTCTCCCGTCTGAAGCTACTGCCCCATCGACTAACCTAGATCGGGAAATTCCGAAGGAAAATGTTACCTC
>CALJVA010000100.1 GCA_937975135.1 uncultured Thermoactinomycetaceae bacterium
CCGGGATTTCATGGCCTTTGAGGAGCATGTCAAGGGGTCGATGAAGGCGATGGGACTGGGGGAAGTGCCGAAGATGTGGTATGCGTTTCCCGTATATTACAAGGGGAATGTTCATTCCCTGGCCGCCCACGGGGATGATGTCCTTTGGCCGTCCTACAGCCGGCTGTTGGATTTTGAATTGGAGATGGCGGCGATCATCGGGCGCAGGGGCGCCGATATCCCGGAGGAGCGGGCCGGGGAGCACATCTTCGGCTACACCATTTTGAACGACTTCAGCGCCCGGGATGTCCAGGGGCAGGAGATGAGCGTGGGGCTGGGACCGGCAAAGGGGAAGGATTTTCGAACCGGCACCGTTTTGGGGCCGTGGATTGTGACGGCCGATGAACTCCCCGACCCGTACAGCCTGAGGATGACGGTGCGGGTCAACGGGGAAGTGTGGTCCGAGGGGCACTCGGGAACCATCCACTGGCGTTTTGAGCAGATGATCGCCCACGCTTCACGGAGCGAGACCCTCTACCCCGGAGAAGTTTTCGGCTCGGGCACCGTCGGCCGCGGCTGCGGGCTGGAGCTCGGGCGCTGGTTGAAGCCGGGGGATGTGGTGGAGCTGGAAATCGAGGGAATCGGCGTTTTGCGCAACCGGGTGGTGCGCCCGGGCCGGTGAACATGAGTTGTTTGCGAAGTGTATGAGCTGGAGGGGTTGGGGTGCGTGATCGGGGGTGGCATCTTAAAGCCATCGGTTTGCTCCCGGGAATGCCCTTTTCTTTCTAAAAAGTTCTATCGATTCCGGGACAATTATTTTTTCTTAAAGTAGTCCCCAAAATAACTTGGTGTTTCCTGAAAAAGCACTAGTTTGCGGATCCTCCCGCTTGTTTCCAGGCATTAAAAGCGTGTTTCCCGTCGGAAGTAGGGAAGGGGATCAGACTGAATATATGTAAGGACAGCATAAAGGCGCTAAAGACGATTAACGGTTGGGGAAAGAATAGATGTAATCCGTACAATCCGACACCGAGGGAAGTAGGCAACAGGGGACCGGAAACGGCCACGAGGAAGTTAACTCGGGGACTGATATCAGGACGGACAATTCGGACATGCCAAAAGGTCACCCGAACATACCCTAGAAAAGGATTTCCCACGGATTTACGCAACATAAATACATGCATCCCCTCATGAAGACAGTAACCAAGAACGAATAGCAAAGCAAATCCAAACACGCCCAAAAAAAAGCGCTTATCTCCGGTGACTTGGGAAAGGAATACACCTGTCATCCCGAAAAATAGCAAAAGGAACCACCAGCTGCGAAGTACCACCCCACCGATCTCCCACAAAATCCCGGCCAGGTTTGCGGACTCGATATCCTGACGACGGGGCAGAAACAGCCTGCGAAGCATACCCGAAAAGTCCTGAGTCAGAAATCGGGTCCGCCAATCACTATAACGTTTAAGATAGATCACATCAGACATCAACAACTGACCACACAAGGCTAGAAGATCCCGGACCACGTGTTCCGAGTCTACACGGTAGTGCTCGGCGATTTCTTCGGCTATTTCACGAACGGTCTTCTGACCGTTCATTTTTTTTTACATCATCATTCCGGTAGAATTTAGTTCAATTCTCCGATTTAAAGACCGGTCGACGATGGCTTCATCCTCAAGTACTGCATGGGTTGCGAGACAGGGACGATCTAAATCGTATATCATGGTGAACTCCTCCAATGGTCCGTCTGGTAGATGAGGTACATCATCAGCAAACAACCGGTTAAACCCATATACGGTATCAGTTCTCTAGGTGCGATTAGCAACAACTTTTGCATTCCGTAGTAGACAGGTAACAAAATTACCATCAGCAGAATGGTGGACACCGCAGAGGAATAGGGATATTCCTCCGAATAGGGAAACACAACCCCAATCCAGGTAAACAGCAGGGTGAGAAACAATCCATCAACTGTATGACGTAAAAATGATAAGAAGGGCAAATGATCGCTACCGAAGGACAACACCACAAAAAGCAATATCGCCACAAAGGTGGTGAAGGTGAAATTGGCCGCCATCTTGGACAATAGCCACACTATGCGGGGAACCGGAACCACCTGGCGAAGCCAATGGGTGGGTTGGGTGCGACCATAGGAATTCTGGGCGAACAGGGAAGCTGCAAACCAAACCAAAAGTGGGACCAATGCCATGAAAAGGGCATCGAGTTTGATCTCAGTACCACGGACAAGGATCACCACTGAAATAGAAACCAGTACGAAAAAGAGAGCAAAGATTACATTTTCGCTTTGGCGAACCGTTTGTTTTAGTTCCTGGGCGAAGTACACTGTGAAAGGATGGTTTCCAAAGGGCCAATGTTTAAGCCAGACATATTTATTTACTTGGTGGACAGACTGGGAAAAGCCAGTCAACCAGTACAGCAACCAGGTCAGGAAAACGATTCCGAATAAAACCGCCACCATCCACAGTAGCTCTCCTACTCCAAGTTTCCCTTGCAAAGGGTCTCGTAGGATAAGAATCAATGCATTGCTGTGATTGATGGGCATATCTACCCGTTCAGGTTGCAGAGACTGGAAGGTAGCAAAAAAAGTAACCACCGAACCCAGCACCATGAAAGAGCTTGCCGTGATTTTACCGAAAAAAGGGCTGATCCAGAAAAACCGTTCTAACAAAATATACAAAAGAATATAAACAATCAAATGGAACAGGACCATCATGAGAATATGAAACAACACTCCAGCCACTACCAATGCCCCAGCAGTAAAAGAAATGGAACCACGTAGTATAAAGGGGAACGCCATCGGAAGATACAGCAATGCCGCAAGACCAGTTGTGATGGCGATCAAAGGGAAATAGTATCCCATCATCTTTTGTCCGCGGTTGACTGGCATCATTGCTAAATAATGATCCAAATAGGTCTGTGTCGGTGAAATCATAATAAAGAAAGCCAGCAATGCCGAAATGACCAAGGAGATGTTAGCTAAAAACAGTGTAAAAACAATCAACAATCCTTTTGGATCGGTGGATAACTCGGAAAAAAGAGGATAGACAAACTCCTTGTTGATCAGAAAGAGGGAAATACAGGCAATCAGGACAAATAGCCACAAGGTAGCGATAATAACTGGGTTTCCCGCAGTCAGTTTGCCCAGTTGATTTCGCCAACTCGTAATCAAGATCTCAGAGATGATCAAGCTCTTTTTCAACTTCTTTCCTCCTTTTCATAAGACCCGATGCGATTAAAAAAACCTCCTCCAAGGAACGGGTCTCGTATTCCCTTAAAAGGGCGTCGATCGTCCCCAGAGCAACCACTCGTCCCCGGGAAATCACTGCTACCCGATCAAAATAATGCTGGGCCAACAATAAATCGTGGGAAGCCACCAGAATAGCTTTCCCCCGCTCCTTCTCCCGGGAAATCAGCGTTTTCAGCGTGATCACCGTTTCAGGGTCCAGACCGCGGAAGGGTTCGTCAAATATGAGGATTTCCGGATCATGCAAAAGCGACGCAATAATCAACAATTTTTTTTTCATCCCGTGGGAATATTCCTCGATCAGACGAGATAAAGCTTGTTCCATCCCGAAAATTCGAACAAGAACCATTGTTCGTCTGTCATCGTCAATCCCGTACAGTTTACGGGTAAATCGGAGGAATTCCTCTCCCGTCAGGGTCAAAGGCATCCCCAAATCGTCAGGAACAAATCCGAAGCGATGTTTGGCAGCGGTTCTTCCTGCCTCAATTCCATCGATTTCGACACGGCCTGATGTAGGGGTTACAATACCCACAACGGCATGGAGTGTGGTGGTTTTTCCGGAGCCGTTTGGACCAATGAGGCCGAATATTTCTCCACCCTGGACGTCAAAGCTGATATCTTTGACGGCTTCCAATTTGTTATACTTTTTACGAAGGTGTTCCACATAGATTTTTTTCATATAGTAAGGGGGTGTATCCAACACCCCCTTACTCCCTCCCTTCTTAAGGAATGTTGCAGCCGACCTTTACTTCCAAGGTACTCAGCCTGTACCAAGTGTAGAAGCTATTTCAAAATTCGGTTCACACACCAAATAATGAATGCGATCAGGCAAAAAGCTCTATAAATATGCAAATATCGGTCATATCGAACCACCAACCGACGGTAATTGGTCATCCACCCGAAGCAGCGTTCAATGATCCAACGCC
>CALJVA010000101.1 GCA_937975135.1 uncultured Thermoactinomycetaceae bacterium
TAATACTATAACATGCTTATTCTTTCTTGTCAACACTTTTTTATAAGATATTTTTTGTTGCCCTCACCGGAGGACAAGAAGAAGTATACCTCCTTTTTCAGTCCTTGTCAACACTTTTTTCAATCTTTTAGAGCTAGTACAGAGATAAAACAAAGATAGTTTCCCAAAATACAGTTTTAAATTACTGACTTGGCTCATCTTATATAATTGTAAACTCTATTATAATCTCCCATCCTTTGTCCGGAGATACATCAATCCTATCTGCGCATAGACGCATAAAATTGAAATCCTATAGAAAAACCGCCCCTTTCCATGATGAAAAGTTCGGTTTTTCCTATTCCTTCTTCACTTTACTTAATCAAACCGCTTGCCATTGATCTCAAAGCTGGTCGTCACTTGCGCATTAAGAGACTGGGAAACCGAGCAGTAAGTATCACGGGATAAATCAATGGCGCGTCGCACTTTATCCTCTGGAAGATCTCCAGTCAATCGATAATGAATGTGCACCTGTGTAAATCGTCGTGGATGATCCTCGGCTCGATCCCCAGAAACCTCCATTGAAAAGGAATCTACTTTAAGGCGCATTTTCTCCAAAATACTTATAATATCGATTCCGGAACAACCACCAACCGCGGATAACAAGATTTCCATTGGTCGAGGTCCCTGATCCTCCCCTCCTACTTCTGGCGAAGCATCCATGGTAACAGAATGTCCAGAAGGAAGTGTTGCTTGAAATTGCATTTTATTTTTCCATACAACCTCCGCTTTCATATGGGTTACCTCCTTAACCTAGAATCAGTACTGTTTCTATCACAGCCGCAAAAAATAGCAGCACACCAATCCCTAATAGACCAATCGGTACTCGTCGAGATACCCTTATCCACTCTTGCTTCATCACCTCACGGTCATCGGGATTAAAAAGGATACGTAACGTTCTAAGAAGAGTGATACCCAATCG
Source organism: uncultured Thermoactinomycetaceae bacterium (assembly GCA_937975135.1). GTDB lineage: Bacteria > Bacillota > Bacilli > Thermoactinomycetales > CALJVA01 > CALJVA01. Next base: position 959 of record CALJVA010000101.1, read on the forward strand.
CATCCCAAAAGCTGCAGCTAAAATAATAGCAGGTAACTCCAGGATCCCATGAGGTAGGATTGTAGTAGTAAAAATCAGCAGGGGTGATTCTCCTGTTTTTACAGAAGCCTGCAGCAAGACAACGCCAATCATCATCCCATTGGTAATCAAGCTCAAGATAGGAAAAACGCCAAAGAAGATACCCAATCCAATGATCGTCATCGCCGCAAGGAGGTTATTAAAAAAAATGATCCGAAATCCTGTCCAAAAGGTAGGATCCTCCTTAATTGTACGCGCTGCCCGCTCTAATTGATCCCACACTCCTGCCTCCTTCAGCTGACCACTTATACTTTCTCCATTTACAAACCCATACATACCGCTGAGTAGAAAAATAACCATAGCGATATAAATCAGTTTTCGTTCTTCTCGTATCGTTTGAATCAGTAGTTGCAAAATCCGTTTCCTCCTGCTAATTATTTAGCCTTCATTCACACAAACTACACCATCCAATATTTTCTTTCTCTTAGCATTTATATCACTCAAATCTGAGAATTAATCCGGAACTTCGCGCATTTCGATTCTAGAAATGAGAATGCATTTAGATCTGCCTTTATTTTTCTTCCTTATGCTTTCTTCTCCTTCAGCAGGATGAACTGATATTCACTGAAAAATATCCCCTCCTAGTCGGGACAAGCTGCTCTTTTCAATCATAAGCCCCGTCCTCTAGAATACATTTAATAAGGGACAGGGTACAAGTCTGCAAAACCTTATCTAGGGGGTGGAGGAATGAAATTTTTTCTTGTCTTGTCTGGAAGACGTATCAAGCGTGCGCTTATGGGCTTAGTCGCTTTTCTTTTCGCAGTGGGAATTTATTATGCGGATCGCGAAAATATCCAGGTGTTTTTACCCCTTGATCCTGGACCATCAGCAATCTACAGCGTAGATACGGATAAAAAGCAGGTGGCCCTTACCTTTGATATTAGCTGGGGAGAAGAACGGGCAGGTCCTATTCTTGATGTGTTAGAACAAAAAGAGCTAAAGAAAGCAACATTTTTCCTCTCTTCACCTTGGGCAGAAAGCCATCCTGACATTGTAAAACGGATTGTAGACATGGGATATGAAATTGGCAGCCATGGACACCGTCACGAAAACTATAGCTCCCTCAGTGACGAAGAGATTCGGGAGCAGATCACTAAAGCTCACAGTATTTTAACAGAAGTAACAGGAAAGGAGCCCAATCTGATTCGCTATCCCAATGGAGATTTTGATCAGCGTGTGTTAAAAATCGCTGATAAACTTGGCTATAAAAGTATCCAATGGGACACCGATTCCCTTGATTGGATGAACCCTGGCACAGAAAAAATTATTCAACGTGTTGTAAGCAAAGCACACCCTGGAGACATTATTTTGATGCACGCCAGTGATTCTTGCAAACAAACCCATGAGGCACTCCCTACAATTATCGATGAACTGCGTAACAAAGGATATGAGTTTGTAACGGTTTCTGAATTAATCGCAGGTACCGAAGTGGAGCTGAATCCCGTTGATTAAGTTGATTCACCTAATGAAATAATCAACATTTTATTCCAGTAGTGAACCACTTGGTAAGCGCCTTTGTGGGGGTTAAATGCAAAGGCGCTTTACTTGATTTCCATACCTAAGGTGCTAGATTTAAGAGCCTTTTGGCTTTTTCGTATCCACCAAACGATGTAATTGTAACACCTGCCATGCATTACATGCTAACAGCGTGACAACCATCCAAAGTAACATTCCTAAGTTGGGTTGTTTTATTGCCGGACCTGCTTCCAACATCGTTGCTACTATCATAAAAAATAGTGTCGGAATCCATGCCTGCGAATTCGTCTGCGATACTTTTATCTTAGCTACTACAATCGCTACCAATAGGACCAATAAAGGAGCAGCGAGATAAGTAGCTACGGAGTTCTCTCCATACAATGTATAACGGGAATAAAGTACCGCTGATAGAACAAATACCATTAATAACACCTGCAACCCAAGGAATAACTTCCGGTTACGTAGAAAACTAGCTCCCAACCAATTAAAAATCATATAGGCGAAGAAGCCCATCTGGGCCACAGCACCAAACATGATCCCTCCCCCAAGATCACCAAGCCATCCAATCCCATCACTATCAGTGAGGAGATTTAACACAAACCCTGCTAAAAGGGAAACCACTGCACCAATTACTATGGTTGTCCAAAACAAATAGATTGCCTTTCGTATCGTCATAGCTATTATCGCGGTCACTAAACCAATATGAACCGCTACTCCTTTCTTACAATCCATCCTATTATAACCAAAAATCCCTTTTTAAGTTTGATTCCTTATACTTTTTAAGTTTGATTCCTTATAAGAAGGAATAAGAAGTTCTCCCAACCCTCATACTAACTATAGGTGCATACTGAGGGGGCATTTCATTGATACGTTACTTATTGGCATTATCAACTGTTACCACAATTCTTTTCCTAACAGGATGTAACTCTAAACCTGAAGCTACACCGGATTACCAAGCGACAAAGCAGTTAGTCGTCGATATTCTTCATACAGAAGATGGAAAAAGGGCACTGACTGAAATTATGAGAACACCTTCATTCAAAAAAGATATTGTGATTTCCAATCAGGAAATGGAACAAACCATCTCGCAAGTAATGACCCGCCAGGAAACCCAGAAACAATTAGAACAGTTATTACAAAAGCCAAGTGTAGCCGCCAGCATCGTAAAATCAACCCAAAAAGAACATGAAAAAATAATGAAAAAATTGATGAAAGATCCGGAGTACCAAAAAATGATGCTAGAGCTCATGCAAGATCCGGAATTTACGAAGCATATGACCCAACTGATGAAAAGCCGTGCCTATCGAGAACAAACGACGAAGGTAATGGAAGAAGCATTGGAAAGTCCGCTTTTTCAAGAAAAATTAATGAAGTTGCTACAAGAAGCGATCGAGAAAAATGAGAAAAAGAATTAGTCGAAGTAGAAATCGTGTTGGAAAGTATTCTAAACAGACCAGGAAGAGCTTGGCAGGGTCTACCATCTCTTTATCTCGTTTCTAAAAGCAAAGGTACTCGTAGACCCTGGCCGACTCATAAGGTGTTATTCGCATAGGGCCTCTCGCTAGAGTGGCCCTTAATTTTTTATGCTTTACGGATAATCTGCTCTGCTAATTGATCGTAAAGAGCACCAATCTCCGTCTCGCTGGCATAAATCGACGGTGAAAAATCAGGATCGTCCGGATCACCATTATCAGGGGTACCAAGGGGAATTTGGACAAGTAGCTCTGTTTTAAGCTCTTGGGCAAGCTTTTCCCCGCCCCCTTTTCCAAAAATATAATCCTTGTTCCCACACTTGCTACAGGAATAGTAGGCCATATTTTCTACAACCCCAAGGATTTCATGATTGGTATGCAATGCCATGGCGCCCGCACGTGCTGCAACAAAGGCCGCAGTTGCATGGGGGGTGGTGACAATCAACTCCTTACTTTGTGGAATCAATTGATGTACATCCAAAGCTACGTCTCCAGTCCCCGGTGGCAGATCAAGCAACATATAATCCAGCTCATCCCAATGTACTTCGCTAAAGAAATTGCGAAGCATTTTTCCTAACATAGGCCCACGCCAGATTACAGGGTTGTTATCCTGAACAAAGAAACTCATCGAAATCACTTTCACGCCAAACCGTTCAACAGGAAAAATTGTCTTATCTACCACAGTAGGGCGATTTTCAATTCCCATCATATCCGGAACACTAAATCCATAAATATCAGCGTCAATAATCCCTACTTTTTTTCCTTTACGTGCCAAAGCAACGGCTAAATTAACGGTAACCGTCGATTTACCAACTCCACCTTTTCCACTTGCCACGGCAATAAATTTAGTCTGGGATCCTTCTGCCAGTAATGGGCTAATTTCCGATGCCCCTTTTCTCATTTGTTCCCGCAATTTTTCTTGATGTCCGCCCTGTACTCGGGCACGTACCTTCTCTTGATACTCCTTACGAATGCGTGCAGCCAGAGCTGCCTGCTCTTCTTGCTCCATGCCTCGAAACTTGATTTCTGTTGTAGCTGCTCCCAAAGCTTTTAATTCCTTGGTGATTTGTTCACGTAATTTGGATTTGTGTGGAGAATCCGGGCTGACCAACACCACGGTAGCAGCTACATGATTTCCATCAATATGGAGATCTTCAATCAGATCCAGCTCTACCAAACTTTTATGTAATTCCGGATCCCTTATCTTACGCAGTGCTTCTAAGATTTTCTCCTTTGTCAGCATAAACTTTACACCTCAGTTGTATTTATCTCGTTCTTTACAAAGTGGATCCGCTGCTATCCCACTTAAGTAACCCTATGGAAATCTCAATTCAGATTATACCACATCACTCTTCAAGTTTTGGTATCGGCTCCTTAGACCGATACTTAAGCACACCTCGGTAAATCGCCTCAGCCATTTTTCGCTGGTACTTCTCATCAGCAAGCAAGGCAGCTTCTTCAGGATTTGATAAAAAACCTATTTCCACCATAGCCGCTGGAATACCACTTGCCTTTAGAATATAAATATCCTCCCGCTGTTTGGGAAGTCGCGTCGTATTTTTTAGGTTACGGATGATCTCCTCTTGGATAGAGGTCGCCAAGGCTCGACTCTCCTCTAAACTAGGATGGTAAAACGTTTGTGCACCCGACCACTTAGGAGATGGAATCGCATTTAAGTGAATACTGACCAATGTATCAGCTTGCTTTTCTTTGATTAAGTGCACCCGTTGCATTAAGTCTTGTGTTTTTCTTTTGCTGTAGCCTTTTGTTCCTTCCTCAACCAAATCCCGATCTGTTTCCCGTGTCATAACGACCAGTGCTCCACTCTCCTGTAAATAGTCGCGTAGGATAAGAGCGACTTTCAGCGTAATATCTTTTTCTACAATTCCACTTTTACTGACGGCCCCTCCATCAGGTCCCCCATGACCTGCATCAATGGCGATCACGTGTCCGGAAAGGGGTAAGTGGATTGTAGTAGGCCGATCTACCCCAAAAGAACCAACCACTGAAAGAATGAGCCCCAAGCCAACAGCAATAAAAATGAGCATCCGCTTCGAAGCAATTTCACCTGCTCGACGATCTTCCATTCTTTCTTACCCTCCCCATCATCCCGAATCATATTCTGCAACATTATATGGGACAGGGTAAGGGGTTATGTTATTTCGTCGTCTCTTTTTATGGCATGGCCGATGTTCTGTAAAATATAATCAATTATCCACGGTGATATACTTTGAAATTACGCGATGAAAGGTATCTCCCCGCTTATTTAATAATGTCAGATTTACCGCAAATGATCGTTTTCCTGAACGATAGATCCGCAATAATCGAGTGGTGACCTTTGCATACGCCTCTGTATTTAACATTCTTTTTGTATAGGTTTCTTGCTTTGCCCCCAATACCTCGCTCCAGGGAACAAACTCTTCCAAAAAGATAAATCTCCGGACATAAATTCCTTCAGATGAAATTTGAATGATGGGTCTTGGATCAAGGGTTAAGACCAAACAAGCTGCGGAAAATATGATGGCTACAACGAACAATACATATAGAAAGATTAGTGCAATATCGGTAATGCCGTAAGGATCCGCTAGTAATTTTGTATAAATCAGATAAGCAGCACCAAATTGTAAAATACTTAATAGACCAGTCAAATAACGATTGGAGTAAAACTTTTCTTTTTCCACAAGATATCTCCTCACCCAACGACTCTATCGAGTTATTCACAAGTACCAACGGTTTAGCGAAAATTCCTTTCCATTTTGAGTATAACAGATGATAGCCGATCATCCTATTGTCACTCTAACTTA
>CALJVA010000102.1 GCA_937975135.1 uncultured Thermoactinomycetaceae bacterium
CAGCCGATGCCATAATTTCCGCATGGAACGTGCATCATCGTCCAATTGATACTCGTGCAGCTCCCATTTACACCGCTCATCAATCTTTTCCAGCAGTTCCAGCCGTCGCTGTTGGGCTTCATGAATGTTCATTTTTTGGCCCCTCCTCCTTCTCTTCTTGTGCCTTCAGGATTTCATCCAACACCTTCAACGCCTCTTCGCCTTTGTAAATTTTGTTTCATCTTCTATTATAACCGATTGCGTGCATGCATGCAAGTAAAATAATTAGTTTTTATATTCTGAAAAAACAAAGGAGCCTGCGGGGGTCCTCCTAGATTCCCCGAGGCCCGCCGGAGGCAAAAAAGCGAAAGAAAAACAGAGCGACGGAGCGCGAGGAGGGGAGGTATAATTTCCGTGGCGACGGGAACCCCTTGGGGGGTGTCCTCCTGAGTTCCCGTCGGCACCGCCGCGGGAACTCGCCTCCCGCGCTCCGGCAAGGGCGCCTCTGGCGTCCGCGAAGCGGATCAAGCGACTTAGCAGGCCTAGCCGATTCGCGGACCGAAGGGAGCAAATCGGCCAAGGCCTGCTTAGGAGCGCAGACCCTTGAGCGACCTTCTTTTTCTTCTCGGCTTTCTGCCGAAGGAAATCAGCCGTCGCTTTCAATCAAGAGGGCATCAACCCAGTTATAAGGTCGAAAGCCTTTTGGTTTCCCACTGAATTCAAGTGCTGGAGGGATTTCGGCCTTTTCCGGAAGCTCCCAACCAACTTGGGCATCATACATCAAAGCGCCCATCAGATCGAGGGGGGATTCCTTCTTTGCACGGAAATAGAAATAGGTGTTTTCGATTACATCTCCTACATGCTTGCCGTGTTTGATACACTCTTTGATTAAGCGGTTAGCTTGTTCTGAGGTCAACTCTCTGTTAAAGCGATATTGAACGTGGTTTTGGACATGTTCAATTTCTTTACTGACCACCACCACCTTTTCATCTTGATTTTCTTCGTTATGGTGGTGGTGGTTATTTGAATCATTAGTATGGTTATTTGGTGCATTAGTATGGTTATTTGATATATTATTGGGTTTCTGTTTGGAAACCGTGGACGGTTTCTGTTTGGAAACCGTGGACGGTTTCTGTTTGGAAACCGTACCTACCGTTTCCGTTTGGAAACCGTTCTCCTCTTGAGAAGGGGTTTCGTCATCATTTCCATTTTCCTCGGAGGGTGCAGTTTGTTTTTTCGGCCTTCCCCCCTGTTTTCCGTAAAACTGGGATGCACTTCCGTAATCTTTATTCCAATCCCGTAGTTTTACCAATGGTTTGGTTTCGGTTTCGTGTCTGTTGGCAGGAGAAGTATAAACTATGATATTCTTGGGCTTTTGGGATTTTCTTTCGGCTTCCTCATATTCAACAATGTCAATTAATCCGTACTCCCACAGGGGACGGATGACTTTTTCATAGAATTTCTTTTTTCCCATGCCCAGCTTTTTGCGTGTATCTTCAAGGGAGTATGGAATCCGGTCATTATCTCGCTTCTCGTCTCGACGATCTACCCACGTGTGAAATTTGAGCCAAGCAATAAAGGCATCATGACCCAGTTTATCAATCCAATCATCTGCAACAATGTAGCGTAATGGCGGCAAATACAACTCGTTTCTTGCCCTTTTTCCAGCTTGAATGAACGATTTAACCATACGTAAAAACCTCCCTTGGCTATTCCGCCGCCGCCAAAGGAGGTTTGTCCACCATTCCCATCTTACCAAGATATACCCGATTGATTTTTGACTCTAAATTCGGTAAGATTTAAGTGAGCTAAGAATGGGGACCGTCCTTCCTTTGGGGGGGCGGTCGTTTTTTGTCTTTCATGATTGATTATATCATATTCGAAATAGGGTGAAGTATCTATTTGCGTTATAATTAGTAAGAGAACGGAGGGGTATAAGTGGATGATCGAGAAAAAGAGAGAGAAATTACGGCGGCGGAGTTCGCGAAGATTAAAGGGAAATCCGCATCATGGGGGAGGTGGTTAGCTCAAAAGGCCGCGGCCAAAGGAAAAAAAATTCCCCGAAAAGTGGGGAATTACTGGCTTGCGACCCAGAAAGAGTGGGAAGCCGTAATTAAATCACTCGGAATCAGAGGAAGAAGAAGGAAAAGGCAAAAAAATAGCTAATTTTAGCCGATTTTTATGGGTATTTGCACTTGTGTATTGTCGTTAACAACAATAAAATTAAATTAGAAGTGGTTTTTGCACCTTGAAAACTTCAAATTTCTTTAAGTGTAAGGGAAAGGGGAGGGCTTATGCCATTCGAAACTCTTTTTGACAAATACAATGAGTTGCTGAAAGCCATTATTACAGGGGCTGGTGGGTTGGCTGGATCATATTTCGCGTTGATGGCTATAAAAAATGGTTTTGATTATGCAAATAGTGACGACCCCCATAAGAAACACGAAGCGAAATCCGGTTTCAAGCGAATGGCTATTGGCGCAGGCGTAGTTGGAATGGCGACTTACATCGGGAACCAGTTGATCAGCTTCTTCTAAAGGGGGGCTCCCGATGTGGGATGAGGCGAAGAAATCTTTTTGGGAAGCAATCAATGGATGGTTAGAGAAAGTCGCCACAGATCTAGCGAAGCAAGGTTTATCTTTGGCCGCAAGATACATTCAAAACGGAGTGAAGTTAGAGGAAATACCCTATTTCTCCTTCATCATGGTTACAATTCAAGCGCTAGCTTATGGGTTGTTTATCATTACTTTCTACAAAGAAATACTCCGGGCCATGAAGGAGGATATGACGGGAGAAGCCCAACCTAACTGGTTGGCAATTGTGGGGAACGCGGCTATTTCCGCTTCGCTAATCACTTTTACTCCTACGATCATCAAGGATGTTTTGATTCCCATTTCGAATGAGATTGTTGCCTACATCGCTGATGCTCCAGTCAAGTGGAATATTAAAGTAGACGGAATTAAATTGGGACTATCCCCAGATGTTGCCTTGGCCGCAGCAGGGTTGCACCTGTTATTAGGTTTCTTGATCTGGTCCATTGGCATGATTGCGCTGGTGATCGCCCAAATGATCACTTATGCGCAGATTGCCATTGCGATATGGTTAGGACCATTGCTGGCCTCAAGCTATCAGAGCCGATCGGAAATCTTTTCTGTCTATTGGAAAGAAGTGATCGCCCTAGTATTTACCCCGGTTTTGCGAATGGCGCTGTTTGTTATGGTTATCAGCACTGCTGGAAAGGGAACTTTAGACGGTTTGCTTTGGAGCGTCGGATTTGCCATCGTAGCAGTAATTGGACCATCAATTTTGAAAGGATATATCCATAAATCCGGTGCCTCATCTGGGATCGTAAGTGGAGGAAAATTTCTTTTCTACCGCGTGGTTTTGACCCGATTCCGGGGCCGGGGGTGAAAGAATGGAAGAGAACAAAATGTGTCAGGTGCCTAGACCAATTCGGGCACCGAAGAATTTATGGGGGTTGACTTGGAAAGGGTTGGGACTCTTTGCGGCAACCTCCCTTTTTTTAGGGACAGTTGCTTGGTTTGCGATTGAATGGATAGTAGATGGATTCTTGATGGAAATGGTGGTAAAAGGAATTGCTGTAGTCGTTATTATAGGAATTTGCTATCAGTCCTTTAAGGTAAATGAAGAGACCGGGGAAATGCAAATGGACTTCTTGTTAGATTGGTTGGAGTGGAAAAGAACAGAACACGTTGTGTCGCCTGAGTGGGAGGGACGAGAAGATGTTATCGATTAAACAGCGGGTTCAAAAGAAAAACGAACTTAACCGTGTGATCCCTATCCGGGAATTTGGCGATTTGATTCGCTACAAAGACGGGACATACCGCCAGATTTTAAAAATCACCGATCCGATCAACATTGATTTGATGGGAACAGAAGAGTTGACGAAGGCAATTCATAGCCTTCAAAGTGTAATGAACATGTTGAAGCCGCGGCAGTCTTGCCAAATTCTTATACATTCGGATCCCGCGGATATCGAAGATTATTTGTGGGATTTGTACGGCAAGGCGGAGGCCGCCGAACGGCGGGGAGATACTTATATTGCGGAACGATTGCGGGCAAAAGCCCGCTATCTGGAAAACCATCGCCATAAGGCCCGGAATGTTCACAATTTCTATTTGGTGCTGAAGTCCACCAGCAAAAAGAGGGATCAGGCGGAGCAGGAACTGCATGACCTATCATCTAGTGTGATTGACAAACTTGCCAGTACCAATATCAATGCCACCCGTTTAAAGAAAGAAGAGATCAACCGGGTGATTTATCATCATTTGGCTCCCGTCACGTCAATGGCTAAACCTTATCAATCAAGCATGGACCTGATGCGTTGGAGGCCTCCCGATGTACGGGATCATGGAACATACTTGGAGATGGACCACACATACTATCAACCTTATACCGTCAACTACATCCCTGAAAAACAGCCTGCCGGGTGGTTGGATACCCTGTTGCAGGCCCGTGTAAATCTGGATATTTCCATTACCCTAACGGTGGCCGACAAGAGCGCTGTGATTAAGAAGATTAACGGGAAAATCGCTGAGTATCAAGCGCATCAGCTAGATTACCTTCCGGAGTCGATAAAGCAGGAATATGAGGACAAGATCAATTCCAACAAAGAACTATTGAAAAAGATCCGTTCCCACAGCGAAAACCTGCTGGCGACGACCTTTTTAATGGTCGTGCGCGCAGACTCGGCGGAGGAACTGAAATCTGCATGCGAACGGTTTGAACAAAACGTTACAGACCTTCAAGTCAAGAAAGTATTGTATCGAGGGTGTAATCTCCTGTGGTACTTCTTGCCGATCTGCTACCGGAATGATGAAGTAGAGCGGCGATATCACTGGCCAATGCCGTCGGAAACTGCTGCCTTTATGCTCCCCTTCAACAGCAGTGAAGTGAATTTCAACCGTGGGATTCTTCGCGGCATAAACGTTAAAACCGAAGCACCGGTCATCCTAGATCCTTGGGATCAATCATTATTCTTTAACCGCAACGAATTCAAGGTAGGGAGAAGTGGAAGCGGGAAAACATGGTCGATGGTAGTGGATACTTTCCGCGAATATTATGCTGGAAGCACACAAAGACAAATTCTCTTGGACATCGAAAGGGAATTTCACAAGTATTTCCCCTTCGCCAATCGTATTGTATTTAGTCCAGGGTCGGACTACTGCACGAACCCTTTCCATATCCGAAGCTACGTGGTCGATCACGATGACCCGGATCAGGAAATAGTTGATCTGCAGGCATATCTGCCGCGGAAGGTTAGCAATATGAAGTCTTTCTTCCGTTGGATCTACCCGGAAATGTCCACCTTAGAAAGTGCCAAATTATCGGAGGCAATCCGTCGGTGTTACGAAGCAGTTGGGTTGAAGCTTCGCTTACCGGGAGAACCTAAAAAGGTTCTGAAATTGCCGGAGAAGTTCCCAACCCTCTCGGATCTGGACCGGGTACTAGCGGAAATGAGCGGGATGGAGAAGTTTCGAACGGTTCTTCAACCCTTTGTTGAGGGTGAGTATGCAACCATGTTCAGCGGACAGACAAACTGGGATTTGTCTGGGGCCATTAACATCCTAGACATTCACGATCTCACCAAAGATGTCCAGAAGCCTATGATGGACCTTCTCTTGGGGGAAGTTTGGGAGGAGATTAAGAAGAACCGAGAAGAAAAGATGGTCCTTCGGATTGATGAATTAGGGTTGATCGCAGACGGGAGAAACCCTATGACCATGGAATTCTGCCATGATATGGCCAAAAGGATTAGAAAATATGGTGGCGGTTTAGTTGTCGCCACGCAAAATATTACTGATTTCTTATCAAATGGAAAGTGGGGAACAGCCATCCTCAACAACTGCGAGTTTCAGCATTTCATGGGGCTCAAGAGTCACGATATTAAGATGCTCACCAAAGAAGTGGAAATGGAGTTTAGCAAGCGGGAGCTTGAGATTCTTCGCAAGGACAAGGCCCAAGGCCATGGGATCTTTATCCTCAAAGATCGGAAAAGAATTGAGATGCAAACGGAGTGCTCGGAAGATGAACAAAAATGCTTGGGCCTAAAGAAAGCTTCAGACTATCTGAAGCAGCTTGAAGAGGCAAAGAAAAAAAATAACGTGGTTTCGATGGTGAAGTAATATGGAGACAAATCGATATACAACCGGAGCTTTCGCGGCTGGAGGCATGGCAATCAAATGGTTGGGATGGGGGACCGCTTTGGCCCTCATCCTGATCATCCTTCTTCCAATTATGTTTGCACCCTTTATCTTTTTTTACGAATCACCTAAGCATATCCAATTAGGTTATGGAATATTTGGCGCACTCCCTCAGGTTGTCCAATATGCTGACATCATCAACAAGGCCGCAGAAACTTATGGATTGGACCCTGCATTAATTGCGGCTGTAATTCAACAGGAGAGTGCGGGGAACCCTAACGCGGTTTCCCCCGTTGGAGCCCAGGGATTGATGCAATTGATGCCTGCAACGGCACGATCCTTAGGGGTAAGAGATTCGTTTGATCCAAAAGAAAATACAATGGCTGGTGCTAAATACTTGCGCCAGCTGCTTGACCGGTTTGACGGAAATGTAGAGCTTGCCTTGGCCGCATATAATGCGGGGCCGGGAGCGGTGGAAAGGTATGGAGGGATTCCACCGTTCCCAGAGACGCAAAATTATGTAAAGAAGGTCATGGAAAAATATCAGCAGATGAAAAAGATGGTGGTCCACCTTACTGGGGGAGAGCTGGCTTTACCTACTGCGGGACAAATATCGAGTAAATATGGCCCGCGGTGGGGCCGCAATCACAACGGAATTGATATTGCGGCGCCAATCGGAACCCCGATCGTTGCCGCTGAAGATGGTACGGTCATCAAGGCTGGACCCGCTAGAGGGTTCGGCAACTGGATTGTAATTGATCATGCAAACGGAGTAAATACGGTCTACGGTCATATGTACGCAAGTGGAGTCCACGTCAATGTAGGGGATGAAGTAAAAAGAGGTCAGAAAATCGGGGAGGTCGGAAATGCTGGTTGGTCGACAGGGCCTCACTTGCATTTTGAGGTACGGATTAATGGCAAACCGGTTGATCCAATGAAATATCTAGGAGAAGGCACCCACTAATTGACGGTGGGTGCCTTCTACCAGTGAAGGAGGAGAATAAGGGCATGCGGAATTTCTTTTCCAAACTACTTGATTTTATGGGTTATTTTATTATTGTCGGGATCGTTCTTTTCTTGTTGTTGGTCATCGCTTCCATTGTGAAGGTTGCTATTGGCTTTTAAGATGTTCGAAAGGGGATCTATAATGAATCAATGGTGGTCACATCCTTGGAAGCGAATCGGTTTTTTGGTGGGATTGTTTGTTTTAGTGTTCGGGCTGACTTTTGGAATCATCCGTTTGTTCGGGGATCAAGGAGAGGATGCCAAAGATACTGCTTTAGCTTTTTATGATGCGGTATGGATTAAAGGTAACTTCTCGGAGGCCAAGAAATACCTTATCAAGGATCAACATGATAAATTAAGGGATCACATGAACGCCGTTCCTAAGATTCGTTTCGATGCAAAGCCTGTAATGGTCGGAGAAACTGAAGAAAATGGAGCGAAAAAGGTATATATTCGTCGACCTGAAGCCTTCTTCATCTTGACCTTGAAGCAGGAGGATCGTTGGATGGTTCAAGATTTTCATTTGTCAACAACTGAATATGAATGGATTAACTTTAAGACAGATCATCCAGAAATTGAGTGGGAACAAACAAGTTTATAACACAAACAAAAAACGCCCGTTTTTCGGGCGTTTTGCTTTAAAGCTTGGCCTCTATATAATCAAGAGTTTCGTTCATCCTTTGCAATTCGCTTTCGATCTTTCTTATCCGTTCTTCAAGCCTTTCGAGTTGATCCAGTATTTCATCGGTTTTAAGGTCATCTCTGACATCTTCTATTTGTTCTTTAATATCCCTTAACTCTCTAGATATTTCTTCTAGGTAAATTTCTTCTACTGCCATATGGATTCCCCCTTTTGTTTGTATAGCAAACTGGTCTTTATCAACTACCTTTCCAACCCTCTTTCCAGTCCTCGGGGTTCCTTGACTAAATCTCGACTCCGGTCCCTCTCCACCTCCCATGTCAGTTCGTGGAAAGGCCTTGGACGGTCTACGTACGCCCTTAAATTGGGCTTTCCGTCCCTTTCTATCCTCAGGTATTTCCGACCGTTCTCGTTGTGATAGGACAGCCGAATGTTTTTGTTCTTATTCCATTGGATTTCGTCTTTCTTAATAAAGAATCCGCGTCCATCTTTCCTGACAGGAGCATATCCCAAAGTCTTCCCGTTCGTTACATATACCCCAATCTTTTCACCCGGCGTCAAGTTTCTGATTTCATCCGGCACTTGGAGACGATAAGTATTACCTTCGGTTCCGATCACCCGGACGGCGGGGTCCCGCCGGGACGTATGATCTTGGGACTCCTTTTCCTGTTCCAGTTTCCGCTCCCGCTCTGGCTCCAGCCCAAGGATGTACGCCTGGATCTTCTCCGCCGCCGACGCGGCCCGGAAGATTTCAAGGGGGGCTTTCTTCAGCACTTCGATCCAACTGCCAACGTAGGCGGCATGCTGACTTGGATCGTAGCCAATTCCTAACTCATCGCCAAGGATCATGCTGGCTATCTCCGCCCTTAGCTCCTCTCGGGCATATTCGGGGGAACCGAATGGATGATTAAGGTCCCGGTTCAACCGGGATGGATGGCCTGTCCAATGGCCCAATTCATGGAGTGCAGTGGAGTAATAATTGGCCGCCGTTGGGAACTGTTCTCTCGCCGGCAAATGGATGCTGTCAGTGCTCAGCCTGTAAAAGGCCCGGTCTGACTGGTCATGATAAATCTTGGCTTCAGACGCCTTCAAAATGGCTTCCGCCCGCTCGATGGGGTTCCATCTGATTTCTCTCTTTTCCTTTTCAAGCGGGGGAAGCCCTTCGATCTGTTGGGCGTTAAAGACAGTAGCAAAAAATACACGAGGACGGTCCAGCTGTACTTCTTCCTTGAGCGGCTTCCCGTTTTCGTCCAGAACGGGTTTACCTTCTTCATCGGTCTTGATCCGGGTTTCGGTGAATTTCCAGTACTGAATTCGGGTGCCTTTTTCCCCGCGCCGGACATATGCCCCGATGGACTGGGCTTGCTTATAAGTCATCCACCGGGGATCAGTATAACCCCGCTCCGCACTTTGGGCCATCAGATGGATAACATTGATCCCTTTGTACCGTTTTCCGGTTACCGGGTTATAGGGGAGCATGGAATTGGGATTCCCCGGCTCCCACGGCTTTTGCCAAGGCGCGGTGCCCTGTTTTAACTGCTCAATCAATTTTTCCGCAACCTGTACATGGTATGGTTTTTTCTTGTCAGCCATCTTTTCACTCCTCCATGATGGTTGCGTCTTTCAGCCCCTCGTCACTCTCCATAGCATCCTCTTCACTCAGGGCGTCTTCGACAAATGCCCCGGCTTGCCCCGCCTCCTCCGGTTCAAATTCGACCTGGTGACCCGGTTTCAGCGGATCAATCAGTTTCTCATCCAGCGTTTTGTCTCCCATTCCGCTCCCTCCTTCCCATCTTTTCGGCCTGCCGTCGTCAGGCCCACGGCGGCCAGCCCGTGGGCGACGGGACCGATCCGGCCCCGTTTCGGCTTTAGTTTGGAAGGGATTTAGCTGGTTCCTCAAACACTTCCTTGCTCAAAACCACCTCCTCTTTCTCTTTAATCTCCGGTTCAAAGATGGAAATCGGTTCATCCACCCTTTCCGGAAGGTTGGCCCAATGATCCTGCGGGTACTGGTTCCAGTCCGGCCACTCAAACATGTAGTTCTTCCGTGCCAGAACAGGAAATTGTCCGCGTTGGAAGATAATTAGCTCATCTGGATCGAGTCGCCCCACCTCGTCTGGTGTCATCAGCTTGCGGTGAGTATAGGATCGACTGCGCCCAGTGCTTTCGCTTTTTCCGCCTTTGTTCTCCGACTGACTCTCGATTAGGATCGTCGTCTCACCGAGTAGCTTGCTGAAATACTCCTGTGTTCCCGGATCATTCGTTCCAAGCAAAAGCCGGGTATCACACGAATCAATGACTTCCGCCGCCACCTCCTTTCCATATCTGTTTTCAAATTGGCTTTTGCTTTGGAAAATCAGAAAGGCGGAAATCCCATAACCCCTCATCGTCGCGATCTTGCGCCTTAATTCGGAGATAGGCGCGATATTGGCAAGCTCATCGAGGAACAGTCGGACCGGAGTTGCCAGCCGGTTCCCCGGCATTTTTTCGGCTTTCCGGTACAATTGCTGAAACGTCTGATCGATCAGCATAGCCGGAAGCATGTCAAAGGTGGAGTCGTAAGAGGGTGTCAAGATATATAGTGCGATTTTCCGGCCCGGTTCGCCCAACTGATCCAAGTCAATGTCCGTTGTGGCCGTCAACCGCTGGATTTCGGGTTCCGCCCACAACCGGAGGCGGTTGCCGAATCCCGTCAGGATCGAAGACCGTGTCCGGTCTTCCGATTGATCGAAAATGCGATAAGCCATCCGCGCCGCCGAATGGCGGGGAAGTCGTTTAAACAAGGCATCCATCGCCTCCGGGTTGTCACCGATGGACAATCCCACCTCAAGAACACTGGTCAAGTGTTGTTCTTCCGGCGGGCAAACTTCTTTGACGTACAAGATCAGCGCGGTAAGTAACGCATGCTCCGCCCTTTCCCAGAAGTCCCCCGCGTCCTTCGCGTTGGGATTGGTGGTGTTTTTTATGATGGTAGTCGCCAAGGATTGAGCATCTTTGGATTCAAAAACGTAATCCATGGGGTTGTACCTCATGGATCGTTTGGGGTCCAGCAAGTTAAGCACCCAAACATCATATCCCCGCGCCCGGAGGGTCGCCGCCGTCGAATTATACAGTTCCCCTTTGGTATCCGTAATCACCATCGATTCACCCAAATGCTTTGAAACGTGCAGGATATTGGGAATCACAAGCCCAGTACTTTTCCCTGATCCCGCCCCTCCGAACGTAATTACAAACTGATTGAGAGGGCTTTTGATCGGATGGATGAGCGTTTTTCCTTTGAATTTGCCCAAGACAATGCCCTTTTCGTCCTCGGTGAAACGGCGGAGAATCTCCCGACGGGTCGCCCATCGGGCGGTTCCATGAGATCCATAGCCGGAGGCCTCTTTCTTGCTCGCTTTGGAAAAGCCAAAGCCGGCTCGTGCCGCCGAGTACAGGATATAGGCCCAGAATGCTAATTGAAGCCACGGGTTCCAGTACACTTGCCGGATCTTTTCCCAGACAAGCCCTCCATCCGGCTCCCCTATAATCAACATGGACAAAGCTGTTCCCGGTTGGCTAAGGAAATCCTGATACTCCGTTACTCCTTTATATTCGACCACATAAAACAAACCGACCAAAACATATCCAGCTGCTAGGTTCATCAACATACCAAAGAATAAGATGAGTATAACCCGCACCTTTTTATCCATGTCACCGTCCTCCTCTCTTTTTTCTACGGCGGGCCTCTTGCTCAGCTTGTTGTCTAGCTTGTTCCCGTTCCCGTTCTGCCTCTCTAAGGACTTGAGCGAAAGCATCGGTAAGGCCTGTAAGGCCTTGAACAAGATTATTTCCCGCTTCCTTAGTAGGATTTTTGTCTTTTTCCTTAGCTAGTTTCTTCTGCATTTCCAGCGCCTTGATTTCCTTGATTATTTCATGAGACTTCTCCACTCCAAAGGTTCGTTCGGCCTGCCTAACCTTTTCCTCTTCTACGATCTTCCGTAATTCCTTCAGGTGTTTTTGTCCGACAAAGATGGGTTTCCCTTCCTTATCCCTTCCCCGGTATACTACGTGAACATGTGGGTGGCCCTTATCATCATGAATGGCCGCAACCCAGTCAATTTCCCTATTCAAGAGGGCTTTATATCGAGCCATGGCATCTCGCGTCAACTCCTTCATATCAATTTTCAATCGGTCTCGTTCTTCTTCGCTAAAACTGATTACCAACTTGTGAAGAAAAGCATGTCGGGGACTTGGTTTTTGCCTCTCTAATTCGTTGAAAAATTCCCTTCGGTTGACGTAATTCCGCGTAGCATCAAACAGGTGTGGATTGTTCCTGTGATGCTCACGCGGAGCGGTTATATACTTAATGTGGTTCTTGGCGCTTCTAATAGCT
>CALJVA010000103.1 GCA_937975135.1 uncultured Thermoactinomycetaceae bacterium
CTCGAAGAGTGGAGAATGAAGGTTAAGGAGCGGGCAGTGGAGTTTTTAACAGGAGTGGTAACGCTGGAGCGTTGTCAGCAAATTGTAGATGATAAACTGAAAGTTAAAAGTGACCTTCAGCAGTATTTTTCTGAACAGCTTACCCTCTCTTGGGAGCGAAAGCGGGCAATTAATTTGCTAGATACAGAGGAATTGCTTAGGGGAAAAAATCGTACTCAAAAAAGTATTTGTAACCTTTGTAATCGACAAATTCAAGTAAAAGATCGGATTCTGAAGAGGGTTAAAAGTAAGGTGATTCAGGACACGGTGAATGTTTATAGTAATCGCCTACTTCCTAAGATAAAGGATGTAAGTGTATTACATTGGTGCAGCATTTGCTTCTTTGAGTTTTTTTTGCGCCAAGTATTTGCGGTAGATAGCTACAACAAGGATGATAATACCCCTCGGATTCACTTATTTGCTGTTCCCTCTTTTCAGCTGACCGAGGAAGTATTAGGGGATTTGCAGCGCGAATTAAAAAATTTCTATGGAACGATCCAGGTGCATCGTAATTTTAAATTGGCCGAAGTTTGGCAAGCCCCATTTGTAGAGGAAAGTGGAGGTCATTTGCGAGACTATTTGCGGGAGCATTTCCAAATCTATAGTGATTTTTTTCAGGAGGAGCTTTTCGAGCGAGGTTTTCTTTCTGAAACAGGGGAAGTTTTGAAAGCCAGTCCTCCAGGCAATGTGCTACTTTTTACTTTTGATTGGTATGGAAAATCCATTGAGCGAACAAGAGAAGAAATGTGGCTCAAAGCATTGACTGCAGCACTATCCCTTCACAAAATCTATGGTTTTCGTATCTATATGACGGAAAAGCCCTTTCTCTTTATATCTGATGTGCGTGAGATTCATCATGCGATCCACATGGATGCACCACCATATAAAGTGGCTCGGTTACTGGGGAAAGCGGAGGAAAGACAGACGTCCGATTTTGTTGTTCCGATTAAACAGACGAAATCTCTTCTGTATCGATTGGCTTATTTGTGGGAAATCCACCAAACTGTTCACCCACTAGATACTAAGAAGTCCTCAGACAAGCAGGTATCAACAATATTGCAAAAGCTGGATGTCCATCCAATCCCAGGGGCCTACTTTTTCAAACGTTATTTATCAGAAAATAAGTATCGAATCGAGGAGACGTTTATCAAAGCTTGCCAAAAAATTAATCAGGATCGAGGAGGAGATGAAATGGGACTTGCTAAAGAGATTGCGCTTGCTTCTCTCGCTCTCTATAAACCGAAAAAGTCAGAGAATGGAATGGCATATCGCTATGAAAATTTATTTCGGCTTGTGGTTAAAGGGATTAAAGAAGGTCGAGATAAAAGCGAATTGCAGGGATCAGTGTTAAAGAGGCTGAAGCGCCTTCGCGATCAGAACGCAAGGTCCGTTCCGGAGATTGATACAGATCTCATAGCTCAGTTTGTTGACCTTGTCTATGATCGATTCTACCTAGAGCGCTGTGGCCATAATCTCGCGAAGTTGAATCAAAAAGAAAATCAACTCGCGGATGGGATCTTTTTCGAGACGTTTTTAGTTCTAGATAAGGGACAAAAGAATGAGGATTCTCAAGAGGAGGAATAAAGTATGAAAGTTTTACAAGGTAATTGGCAAAATTCCAGCATAAAAAAAGAGTTGGGGAAGTACTTACCTGAAGAAATTCCAAACTCACCCCAGCGTAAATTTGCTTCTCTAGTAGTTATACGGGAGTTTGAATCTACAGCGGTTCTAACCACAGAAGGACAAGTGTTGGACGTGGAGTTGGTACGGGCTGGTCACAACCATCCAGAGGCTATCTCCCGGGTATTATTACAAAAGCGAAAGCAGGTGGCACCTGAGCGCCGGACTGGACGAGCCTTAAATCGGGAGCGACGAGCCTTAAATCGGGAGCAGGACCGGGGAGAAGAGTGTAAGTATATGGAGCAAATGTGCGGAAAGTGTCCAGATTGCCTAATATACGGATATGCCGCTACCAGTGGTGAAGGTGCTCAGCGTTCACGGGTGTTGACGGATTCTGGATTTACCATTCGACCCTATGAAGGAATGCAGCGCTCTATTACGCTGAATGCCATTAACGATACAACCAAAGGAGGAGTATGGGGAAGTGCCTTTGCGGAGATAGAACATATCCGGCCCCAGGTCTTTTTCCCGACGATTGAAACGGTGACTGATGTAACACCTGCTGAGTTTTTATATGTATTACGAAACATTTTGATGACGACTCGTTATGGGGCAGAAAGCAATCGTCAGGGATATGTTAAGAATCATGTGGTAGCCATCCTTTTTGGAGAAGGGGAGCTCTTATCCAATTTAGCCCTTACTCAGGGAGTGTATGATCTGCTCTATGAGCAACAAGGGGAAAAATTACACGAATTCCCATTGGAGCGGTCCGCAGTAGAAAGAGCAGTCTTGCAGGTGATAGAGCGAGAAGTGGAGCAAGCCTATTTTCCCATTCATTTATACCAAGGAGAAGCAGTACAAGAGATGCTAGCAAGTGCACGGGAAGTGTGGCGAAGTGAGGAGGGGAAAGAAGCGTGGCTAAAAGAATTAGAAGAAGTTCAAAAGAAGTATTTATTAGAACAGCCAAAGAAGAAGAAAAAGAAGTAACGAAAGAAAAAAAGTATGCTTACCATGTGCAGATTGAGCTGGAGGATTACCTTTTTTTCGCCAGTCAAGAGAAGGGGAAGGTCGCTGAGACGGCCCCCCTCCTTCACAACTATGCCCTTGCCTATGCCTTGGGCTGGAGCACATCCCCTTACTATCATGAAGAACAAAAGCCAGCATATGCAGAGCAGCTTTGTCCCCTCAACGAGGCGGGTCTGTATATCTTTCCTGCATCACCGCTTAAGGTAAGTCACTGTTTGATGCAATACAATACAACTTCGGAAGCCTTTCTGATGATTCGCGAACAAAGTACGGGGTTTCCCAACTGGGGATATATCAAGTGTATTCGCCCAGAGTCGCGATTTGAAACTTATGTTCTCAGTCACCATCCAATTTCCTTTTCGAAGCGCATTCGACTCGGAAAATGGATGAGCCTCGCACGGTTAGAAGTGCAAGAAGCAGCATTAGAGAGAAGTACAGGTAGTCGTTGTGACCACTTGGTTAATGTGCAGGATTTAAGCCTGCTGCCTACATATTTTACGTCTCTGTATAATGTACTTCCTACACGGTTGGTGAAGGGTGCAGAATGGGAAGAGGCAATTCAAGGTTACCGGGTGGGAGATCTGTTTTTTCCTGAAGCTTCTTTTTGGAGGGGGAAAAAGTGATCCGGATTAAAGAAGAGGTGGCAATAACCTATGAAGAGCCTTTTATCAAGGGGATTCGTCCTTATGCACACCAAGTTGTGCAGCAACGATTGATTCAGCAGATTTTCCGCGAGGGAAAGCGGGCAGTTATTTGGAATCAGGCGTCAACAGGAGCAGGAAAGACTCTGGCTAACTACAGTTTTCTAGTGAAAAATCCCCACATCCGGGCACTGGGAGTATATCCCGTAAATGAGTTGATCAAAGATCAGTTTTACTCTTTGCAAACCGGCCTCCCTCTGGGAAAGTGGGATGAAGTGGCCCTATGGACAGCCGAGGAAATGCGAAAGTCTCGTCAACCTGGCGAGAGTAAGATTGAGCAAGTGTATCGGATGACATCTCCTTATTATCGGGCGATCTTAACCAACCCTGATCATTTAATGCTAATTGCTCAGGAAAGATTGTTTTCATATAAAGCGGGTGAGCGGAGCGAACCTTTATACCGTTTGGCGGAATATCAACTTCAAATCTTTGATGAATTTCACTTATATGATATTGCCCAAGTCAATTTTCTTGTCCAATGGATGGGCTTGCTTCTTGCTACCTTTCCAGAAAAAGCGTATGCCTTCCTTCTTTCTTCTGCAACCCCTCGGGCCGATGTGTTTCAACTCTTGGAGCGAATGAATGTGGAGATTTGGAATGTGCAGGAAGAGGTGGAAAGATGGTTAGCGGAAGAGCGGCCAAAGATCGCTGGGGAAAGGATTTTCTTAGAACCCTTGCAGCTTCATCTAAAACCATGTAATCTGCGAAACTGGAATACAGGTGAGAAAATCGTTGAACATTGGGATGAAGTAGAGGCTTATCTCGCGGAATGGCCCCAGGCTAAGGGACTCATAATTCTTGACTCGATCCACGAGGCCCAAGTTTTGGCCCAGACGTTGAGAGAAAAGGGCTATGAAGTGGGGGAGGTTCATGGCCTATCCGATCGAAGCCGGAGCCGTGAAGAACTTGCCAAACCGATTACGGTAGCGACAGCTACCGTAGAAGTAGGGGTTGATTTTCAGGGTGAGATTCATAAGGATTTTCTGCTCTTTGAAGCCCGCAATGCTGGTAGCTTTATTCAACGAATTGGGCGGATTGGGAGGGGAAGCCGTCCGCATCCTGAGCCTCCCCTTCATGTCTGGGCATATGTTCCTTACTATGTAGCAGAACAAATCCGCGATGAGGCCCCTGCTGAGCTAACACGTACGGAGATGCAACAATTGGTAAGCGATTCTTATCAGTATTATCAAGACTTTTTTCCATACATTGAAAAGGTAGGCGGGATGAATCTCGTCCATGGCTACCATCAGATCAAAAGACACCAGATCGATCGAGAAGCCAACCCGATCTTAGATGGGATCCGAAAGATGGTTGACGCAATGTATCAATTGGATTTTAAGGAACAGGAGAAACAGTATTTCAAATGGAAGAAAAAGAAAATTATCGAGCCTGTTCTCAGCTTTCGCGGTCATAATACCATGGAGCACCATATCCTTCCCGATCATGAAGAGCTAGAAACCTTTTATCCAGATCTTTGGTTCTGGGATGAAACAGCCCCCGATCGACCCTTGAAGAAATATGATTATGCTTTTGTCTTGCGACGGCGGGAAGTACAGTTTGTAACCAAAGAGGACCTAATTTCCAAAGTGAAGGAGCATTATAGTGGCGTAGAGCGTGAGGAGCTGTTAGCAGAACTGAAGCGTGACCAGGTGCTAGGCTATGCCATTGCAACAGGAGTGCGTGAGAAGCCGGCTTTTCTCTATTGGAAACTTCCTTTGACTGCTTTCCGTATATCGGGGCAGCTTGTGCGAACGGATCGCCTGTATTTGTGCTGCCGGGATGAGGATTTGCAGGAGCAGCTGTCTGCACTGTTTAATTTTCGGCAAAAAAAATCATGGATAGTCTATATTTCCAAGCAATCGGTGAATGAACTGACAGATTCACTTCGTCTCCCTCCTCTTTTTCGCCTCTACCCAGCAAGAACGAGTCAAGGAGCTGATTGGAGTATAGCTTTTAACTCAGAAGCGTTCCAATTATGGAGTGTCTTAAACCAAAGCGAGAGTGTGGTGTTGTAAGTGAAGCTGAAGGTTGAGGCACATGCCATCAATGCTTACGCGTACTGTCCACGACGCTGTTATTATGAATATGTGGAGCGGGTCTTTTACCATAACATTTATACCGTTCATGGTAAGCTACTTCATGACCATGTTGATGATTTTGGAAAGGAGAAAAGAGGAGAGCGAAAGACTTATCGCTCCCTTTATCTCCATTCGGAAACCTTGGGGCTAGTGGTGCGCTGTGATTTGGTGGAAGAGAAGGGCGACAAGATTTATCCCGTAGAGTATAAGCGTGGCCGATACGCCCATTGGGAGAACAATCATCTTCAACTTTGTGCACAGGCGTTAGCTTTAGAAGAGGCTTTAAATAGAAAAATTGAATATGGCTATCTCTTTTTTTATGGCTCCTTCCGGAGAAAAAAGGTAACCTTTGATGAAAGTTTGCGAAAGAAAACCGTAGAAACAATTGATGCGATTCGAGGGCTTTATGATCGTGAGTGCCCACCTGATGGTATCGAGGATTGGTCACGGTGCAAAAAGTGTAGCATGGTTGATTACTGTTTACCTCTAGAGAGAAAGTCGCTGAGGGGGAAAGTGGCTTGGGAACATTTTATCTGACGGAACCTTATTGTTATGTGAGGAAAGAATCGGAACGACTGAAAATATATAAAAAACAGTCACTTCTTAAAGAGGTACGGGTTAATCAATTATCTCGCTTTTTTATTCATGACACTTCTACTTTGACTACAGGAGCTTTGCTCTTATTGGCTGAGAAGGGAGTGGACGTGGTCTATTTCTCTGGGAATCAGGTGGTGGGCCGGTTTGTCGGAACCGAAAATAAAAATGTGCGTTTGCGAATCGCTCAGGTAGAGGCTCATCTATCTTCCGAGATCAGTTTACGGATTGCCAAAAATTTTGTGTTGGCCAAGCTGAAAAACACCCGGACCAGTGTCCAACGTTTTGCACGTCGCTATCATTTGGACTTGGATGATACGATTTTGGCGATCAAGCAGGCAATGGAAAAAAGTCTACAGGCGAAGGATTTGCATGAGCTACGAGGGATCGAAGGGATTGCTGCCAAAAGATACTTTGCGATTCTCCCTCGATATATCCGAAAAAGTGGTTTTCAGTTTTCTGGGAGGAGTCAGCGCCCCGCAAGTGATCGAGTTAATGCTCTGTTAAACTACGGCTATGCGCTTCTGCGGGGAGAGATTACTGGGGCTCTCCAAGCTGCGGGATTGGATCCCTATATTGGCTTTTTGCACCGAGAGCGTTATGGACGAGAGTCACTCTCGTTAGATCTAATGGAGGAGTTTCGCTGTATTATGGTGGATAACCTTGTAGTTAAAATGATTAACCAAGGAATCATCCAACCTGATGATTTTCAAGAAGAGCATGGCGCACCTCGCTTGAAGGATGGGGCCCGTAAGCGTTTTTTACAGGAGTTTGATCAACGAAGACGGGTAGTGGTTTTTCATGAGCTATTGAAACAGAAGTTAAGTTATCGGGAAGTTATACAGAAACAGGCAATTTTACTTGCCAAGCATCTCAAAGGTGAACTGGATGATTATTATCCTTTTCTCGTAAAATGATCGGAGGAATCTCAATGAAACGGGTCGTCAGCTACGATATTATAGATGATAAGCGACGAAATAAAGTGTTTAAGTTGCTAAAGGATTATGGTCAATGGATGCAGTATTCCCTCTTTGAAGTCGAGTGTGAAGAAGCAGATTGGATCGAGCTAGAATTTCGCCTTCTTTCGTTGCTTCAAAAAGGAGATTCACTCTGTGTCTATACTCTTTGTAAATCCTGCCACCAGCGAAGTTATTACCAGGGAGAGCTTATGAATCATCTTAAAGAACAGAATCGTTCGATCCTATAGGGGGCTTGATTATGTATCGCTTGCAATTGATTGTCCATCCAAAGGGAGCCGATGACATCGGAGTGATCTCCAAACGTCTTCACGGATTTATCTTTAAAGCGATTCAACGAATCGATCCAGACCTTTCTGCAGCACTCCATGATCGCAAAGATCGGCAGCTTTTCTCCGTCTACCCTTTATTAAAGAAAAAAGAGATCCGGATTCATTCGCCTGAAAAGAATGTGATTTCCTGTTTGCAGCAGTATTTTCTGCAAGATCCACAGATTGATATCAACGATTGGAAAGGGGAAGTCCAAGAAGTTAAAAGTCGATATTTTTCCACCGAAATGATTGATCAGGCTTTCTCTTCCCGTTTTACCCTTCGTTTTCTTACACCTACCACCTTTTATCAGTGGGGAAACTACTATCCCCTTCCCGAATTGCAGCGCCTCTTTTCAAGTGCGATTAAAATCTATGAAATTTGTGGCTATAGGGATATTCAGTGGGAAGAGCTTGAATTTTTTATCCGCAAAATGCGGATCGAACATGTTTCCGTTACCACTCATCGAGTCAACTTTGGGAAATTTAACATCATCGGTTTTCGTGGTTCCCTCACTTTAAATATGAAAGAGCTGCCACCAGAGAAACAGAAACAAATCTGGCGGATGGTCGTCTATACTTCCCTCATGGGCTTTGGATATAAAACGGCTTGGGGTATGGGACAGACACGCCTGGAACCTTTTGAAGACCTCCAAACACCCTAAGTTTCGGTAAACCTCCGGGGGTGCTGACCCCCAATCCCACATCTATTAATGGTGTGTCATTTTCAGACTCAAATAAGATGATTTTGATGTACAAACGGAGAGAAAAAAGGAATGTTTGGCTGAGTTAAATAAGCAACCTCAGGAGAAGCTTTTAATTTTTCGTTACCACCGACAGGATAATAAATCCATTTCCGAACACCCTGAGCTTCGTCAAAACCCCCGGGGGTGCTCGGAAGCTCTCAACTCTGCATGTCTCAAGGGTTTGCGCCATTGTCTGAAAATATAAGGAGGTAATTTTGATGCAAAAATGGGACGAAAAAAGGAGGTGTTCGGAAACCGTTGTAGAATCTCTTATATGGCGCGGGTTAGCAGGCCCGCTGTAACAATCAATTGCACCTCGGTAGTTACAATCAATTGCACCTCAGTAAGAGGATTGAAACTCCGACTACTTCGGATCGAGTGGATACCCGAGCGTTGTTACAATCAATTGCACCTCAGTAAGAGGATTGAAACGAGTTTCGCAGCCTTCCTCCGCGCTTTCGCTTCCCTGTAACAATCAATAGCACCTCGTTAAGAGGACATTCAATTCAAAAAGCCCTCTTTAAAAGAGAGCTTTTTTCACTGACTATTCTTATCTCTGTGATCTATTTAGTGCTTTGAAAATGGAGTCTATCATTGCGGGTAAGTTTGATATCTTCTTCTATAAAATCTGTGTTTTTGTAATAGCTCACGAAATGATTCATAAATCGGTCCAACTCCTAGCTCACAGAAACAATCTCAGATAAGCAAGTATCTTCACCATTACCATCATCTGGATAAATCATCCATTTCCGAACACCCAGAGCTTCGTGAAAATCCCTGAGGTGCTCGGAAACTCTCAACTCCGCATGTCTCAAGGGTTTACGCTATTGTCTGAAAATATAAGGAGGTAATTTTGATGCAAAAATGGGTGGAAAAAAGGAGGTGTTCGGAAAACGGTGTAGAATCTCTTATATGGTGCGGGTTAGCAGGCCCGCTGTAACAATCGAATGCACCTCGGTTAGAGGATTGAAACTTGGATGATTGGGAGTGGGCGAATAAGCCCAAGCCCGTAACAATCGAATGCACCTCGGTTAGAGGATTGAAACAACTTGTTCATCCGTCGAAACGCAACAATAAAGAGGTAACAATCGAATGCACCTCGGTTAGAGGATTGAAACTTGCGACTTTTTTCTTGGCGCCGGGTCTGGGGGCGTAACAATCGAATGCACCTCGGTTAGAGGATTGAAACTCGGTTTCCTGGGAGATCTCCCACCCTATCACCTGGAGGTAACAATCAATTGCACCTCAGTTAGAGGATTGAAACTGCTCTTTTAGGATACCAGTGAAAA
>CALJVA010000104.1 GCA_937975135.1 uncultured Thermoactinomycetaceae bacterium
CTTTATATGAGGAAGTATTGGACACGCAGATGTTTGGTCTTTCCCGCGAAATTGATTTCGCTGTTCGGGCTGGTTTAATTACTCGCGAACAGGGCCGGGAGATCATCAGTGATCTGGAGCGGAAGTTAGCTCACCTTTACACATTGGTTCTCCCCTCTCCAAAAAAAAATGAGCAATCAGAACGGGATTGATCTGAATGGATAGAGACTCCAGTTGGAGTCTTTTTTAATTTTTACGTTTCCCATTCAGAAGCCATGGGATAAATGCCCCGCACATCATCAATAAAGCGGCGCAAAGCTAAGGAGAGATAACGGTCTTTTGGAAAAAGTAAGGTTACTGGAAGTTGAGGGTTCAGATCGGGTACCCGAATTTGGCGAATACGATAATCTTGTGTTGGATCCCAAGCAATCCGAGGGATCAGTGAAAGC
The DNA here is from genome assembly GCA_937975135.1 of uncultured Thermoactinomycetaceae bacterium. Classification (GTDB taxonomy): domain Bacteria; phylum Bacillota; class Bacilli; order Thermoactinomycetales; family CALJVA01; genus CALJVA01. The sequence continues at coordinate 429 of CALJVA010000104.1, forward strand.
CAAATCCGAGGGCAACCATCGTTTTATTTCTTCAATTCCTGATAACTCAGCTGTAATGTTGGGTGAGATACCCATCTCTGCGAGGGATTGATCCATCAGCTGTTGTTCAGTTGTTTCCTTTGTTAATGAGAGAAGAGGAATTTCTGCTAAACGATCTAAGGAATAACTGCTGATTGTGCTTCTGGATGATCGAGAGGAGCAATCAGGATGAGGGAATCATAGAATAATACGTGTGCTGTTAGCTGTGGAAATGGTTCTTGTTGGTAAGTGATCCCTACATCCAGTTTTCCTTCCCGCAGTTCTTTAAGTATCCTTTCCCTCGTTTGTGTACGGACGTATCATTCGTCCCCAGTCCATTTACAATGGTAAAATGCCGAGTGAATAATTTTTTAATGTTTAGGCCGATTCCTATGAGTGGAATCGGCCTTATTGTTGAGTTAACTATAGCTCAAGCATTGCTGAGAGTTCACTATCTGTGATGGAATGGCCTACAAAAAATGAACCAAATTCAGCAAATCGAGCACTTACTTCATCAAAGCGCATTTCATAAATCAATTTTTTGAATTGTAAAGGGTCATCAGAAAAGAGAGTTACTCCCCATTCCCAGTCGTCCAAACCGATGGAGCCAGTAATAATCTGGCGTACACGATCAGCATAGGAACGACCGATTTTCCCATGGCTCATCATCATTTCCCGTCGCTCTTCCATGGGGAGCATAAACCAGTTGTCGTTTCCTTCGCGTTTTTTGTTCATCGGGTAGAAGCAGATATGCTTCTCAGGCAAGGTAGGCTTTAAGCGCCCTTGGAGGTAAGAATCAGTTTCAGGGTTATCGACTCCCTTTGCCAAGTATCCACTTAATTCCACAACTGAGATATAAGAGTATGAGGCATGGGTAAAATCAGCAAAACGTGTTTTATTAAACTGCGTTTTTACTGTGTTTAGTTCAGCAAGTGTAGGACGCAGATGCATAAAAAGAAGATCTGCTTTATGACCGTTGATGGCAAATTGGCCAAAGCTTCCCTTACGTTCACGATCCACAGTACGGAAGGTATTATTAAGTGAAGCCAATTCATCTAGGGCTTTTTTTCGATCTTCAGAGGATGCTTTTTTCCATGCCTTCCAGTCGATGGTTCGAAAGTCGTGGTATGCATACCAACCGTCCAATGTGGTAACGGCTTCATTCATTTCTTGATCCACTCCTATTCAATTCTTTTCGATCCATGAAAGTATCCCTTCTACTGTGAAAGAACTTCCTATAACCACTATCACAAGAATACCTAGTGGATGTCAAGCTTAGAGCAGTGAGAAATGTGTGTCAGTTTATCCTTTGAAAAAAATTTTCCTTGCTTCACATACTATCTACTTAAAAATGGATAATATTAATGAGTAAAGAAGAAGTGGGGGAAGACTCGCAGGTAAATTATGTATCCAAGGGAAACTGGGGAGAGGGAAACACAGTTTCAGTGTAGAATGAGTGAGGGAAGATGTTAGGAGCATGAATCACATTAAATTCAAAAGGAAAGGGGATGAGATAAATTTGGGAAAAGATATCGCTATTTTTATTGACTTGGATAATGTTTATTACGGGCTCAAAAAATACCACATGGATCCAGATCATCCAGAACCGGATCATAATCTTTTCTTACGCTTACAACAATATTATGGAAAAGATTCAATTCGAATGATGGAAGCATATGCTGATTTTGAACTGCTAGATATTTCTATGATGAGTTTGCAACGTAAAAGGGTTCATGTTAACCAAGTATATGGAAACGGTCGAGGAGGTGAAGAACGAAAAAACGCTTCAGATATTCAGTTGTGTCTTGATGTAATGGAAGTACTTTATAAAATACCAGAAGTGAGTACCTATGTTATTGTGAGCGCCGATCAAGATATGGTTCCATTATTGGATCGTTTATGGCTGCACGGAAAAAGGGTAGAGCTTTTTTGCCTTTTTGATGAAAGCTTGTCTAAATCTGCTCAGCTCCCTGAGTTTTGTGATAAAACACATAATCTCTTTCAGTTTCTTAATATTCCACAGTACCAAAACTTATCCCAGTTGGATCGCTTAATTCAAAATGCTGTTGTACAAATTTATGAGTGGTATGAGGACCCAAATAATTCGGGGAAAAGTTATGGGAGCACATGGATTAAAAAGGATTTTATGAGAAAATTACACATATCTGATGTGGAGGCAAATCATTTATTTACAAAGCTTCTTCGTGGAAAATATTTAGAACCATACGAAATAACGGTTGATGGAAATATTTATTATGGATATAAAGTAAACTTAGCGAATCACCAAGTCCGAATGGTTGTAAAAATTGCGGGTTATATGGTTGGTTAGTAGTCGTATAGTGAAAGTGATATAAAGATATGGTAAGATTCACACAGGGGGGCAAGAATGGCTTGAACTTGGGATTAGAAGGAAAAGTAGCATTAGTATCAGCAGCCAGTCAAGGGTTGGGGCGAGCGGTAGCCAAGGAGTTAGCGCAAGAAGGGGCTAAAGTAGCGATTTTTAGTCGCGATTCCCAACAAATCCAGCAAACTGCTGAAGAAATTGCTCTCCAAACAAATGGAGAGGTAGCTGCTTGGCAAGGAGATGTGTCTCGCATAAATGATATTCGTCGAGTCGTTCATGATGTAGCAGCTCGCTGGGGTCATATCCATATCTTGGTTTGTAATTCTGGTGGTCCACCTAGTGGCCCCTTTACTTCTTTTGATGATGCTGCATGGCAGTGGGCATTCGAAAACAATTTGTTAAGTGTTGTTCGGCTAGTGCGAGAAGTGCTTCCGTATATGACAGAAGGTGGACGAATCTTAGCAATCGCTTCTTCTTCGGTAAAACAACCGATTCCTGGACTGGTTCTGTCTAATACAATGCGTGCAGGTGTGGCCGGCTTGATGAAAACATTGGCAGAAGAGCTTGCACCTCATGGAATCTTGGTAAACACTGTTTGTCCTGGTAGGATCGCGACCAATCGACTAAAGGAATTGGATCGAGCAAGGGCTGAGTTGGAGGAGACTTCGGTAGAAGAAATTCGTAAGTCGATCATGGCTAAGATCCCCATCGGGCGGTATGGTGAGCCTGAAGAATTTGCACGTGTCGTTACTTTTCTCGCCTCAGAGGCAAATACCTATATTACTGGAACGACATTGCTCATCGATGGTGGAATGGTAAAGGCCCTCTAGTCCAGCCTTTTTAGAATTATAGGAGCTTATGAATCGTAAGTGTTTTTGGTTAATTTGGTCACAGGATAAAATTTGGTTAGGTAAGGACTTATCCTGTGTATCATGATTTACCATAAATTTTTTTGTTCATCAAAGCGGAAAATAAAAGGAGGTACATTCATGGAAAATAGTTCATTAGGAATGGTCCGGATCGCGGATGATGTTGTGGCAGTTATCAGTGGATTGGCTGCCATTAAAACACCCGGTGTGGCCAGCATGTCCGGTGGAATCACTGAAGGGTGGGCAAAACGTGTTAGTGGAAAAAATGTAACCCGAGGAGTATCTGTTGAAGTGGGTCAAGTGGAGGCTGCAATTGATCTGCGGATTATTGTCGACTACGGGGTTAAAATTCAAGATGTGTCACGGGAACTGCAGGCCAATGTAAAAGAAGCTGTGGAGACGATGACCGGTCTAAACGTGGTAGAGGTAAATGTTAAGGTGGAAGGTGTGGATTTTAAAGAGGAGAAACAAGAATCTGAAGAGCGTGTGAAGTAAGATCGTTTTCCTAACCCCTATGGAATCCGTGTCTTCGGGTTTTGGGGGTTGTTTTTTTTGAAATCTTTTCATTGATTTAATCGTATTGTGGGAGGAGTGCTTGGCATGCCTAGTTTATTTGATCCGATTCAGATCAAGAACCTTACGTGCAAAAATCGAATCATGATGTCGCCAATGTGTCAATACAGTGTTACTACTCTAGATGGTCGACCAAACGAATGGCATCTTATTCATTATACCTCCCGGGCGATTGGAGGAACGGGCTTGATCATGATTGAAATGACAGGAGTTGATCCTGATGGAAGAATTACAGAAAAGGATTTGGGTCTGTGGTCTGATGAACAGATCCCTTCTTTTCAGCGTGTAATCGAATCCTGTCAGAAGTATGGTGCAAAGGTTGGGATTCAGATCGGCCATGCGGGACGCAAATCTCTGGCAACAGATCGGCCGGTCGCTCCATCGGCGATTCCCTTTCGGGAGGGAGATCCATTGCCTCATGAGATGGATCGAGGAGAGATTGAGCGTGTGATTGAACAATTTGCACAAGCGGCCCGTCGTGGAATAAAAGCTGGGGCTGACTTAATTGAATTGCATGGCGCTCATGGATACCTTATTCATCAGTTTATGTCCCGACTTTCCAATCAGCGGGAAGACTTGTATGGAGAACCCAACCAATTTGCTTCAGAGGTGATTCAAGCGGTCAAAAGTGAGCTTCCCTCCGATATTCCATTGGTGATGCGCCTTTCTGCAGTCGAATATGCAGAAGGGGGATATGGACTGGAAGAGACGGTGGAGCGATGCCAACACTTTCAGAAATTGGGTGTTGATGCATTTGACATCAGTAGTGGCGGTGAGTCAAGGACTGCACCACCTCCGGTTCGGGTAGGTGCCCCTGGTTATCAAGTGCCTTATGCCATGGAAATTCGTAAGTCAGTAGATGTACCGGTAATTGCAGTGGGTCGCTTAGAGGATCCTCTAGTTGCTGAAATGGTGGTTCAAAACGAACAGGCAGATATGATTGCCATTGGAAGGGGAATGTTACGGAATCCCTACTGGAGTAATGAGGCCGCTTTAGCCTTAGGCAAGGAGCCGCTTACACCAAAGCCTTATGAGCGGGCATTTTAATAGAGAAAAGAGGCTCCCGGATTCAAGAAGAGTAAATTTCTTGTCCGGGAGTTTTTTTCTAAGATAATTAAAGGATTAGTCTAGTTTTTTCTTGACTTCCTCTAGTTTTTGATTGACTGCAGACTGAAGTTTTTCAGGGATCTCTGCATCATAATCTAAGCCATGTGGGAAAAAGTGGCGGGCAAATACAGGATGTTCGAGTTTTACTACAGCATTTGGTGATTCAAGTGTTCCTTTGACAGTATTAGCTCGAATGCGCAAATAGTAGTCAATTCCATTCTCTTCATCCACAAATTTCATATCATAAATTGCTTTATGATAGTCCCATGCCCAACGAATAAATCCTGCTTCTGTAAGAATTTGTTCCATATCGGAAAAATTTTTTTGAATCCCTTCAATACCACTTTGATCCAGAATCATTTTTATCCTCCTTTTGCTCCGAACATGGCCAGTCCTTATTTATGATAGTACGTTCCGTTCATTGATGCAATAACTCCTCTTGAACACTCCATGAAAGGATATTGGCAAAAAATTTTGTTTCCTAGAGGGAAGAATGCTTTTTTTCTGGACGGACATGATAACAATATCGTCTCCAGCTAAGTAATGTGTTTATTTCTAAAATCTCTAGGTGAAGGAGGCTCTTAGTAATGACACAATTGCGTGATATTATGACAAGCAATGTAGCTACAGTTACTCCACAGGAGGATATCCAGACTGTTGCCAGTCTTATGAAACAACATAATGTGGGTATGATCCCAGTAGTAGAGAATGGGATGTTACAGGGAGTTGTAACTGACCGGGATCTGGTGCTTCGAAATATGGCAGATGGTGGTGCCCAATCCACTCCAGTTGCTGAAGTTATGACTAAAAATCCGGTGACAGCTACTCCGCAAATGAGTGTAGATGAAGCTTCGCGTTTAATGTCGGAAAATCAGATTCGTCGCCTACCTGTGGTAGAAAACGGTCAGTTGGTTGGTGTTGTAGCTATCGGTGATCTTGCGGTTCGGGAGATTTTTATGAATGAAGCTGGAGAAGCGTTAAGCAATATTTCTACACCCAGTCGCCCACTCATGTGATAAGAGGCCTGCCCAATGTGGCAGGCTTTTTTTATATAAAGGAAGCAATTACCGGAGGAAATAGAAACAAACGTTCGCATATAATAGAGAAAAAGAGGCAGGTGAACAATATGCTGATGTATCCAGAAGAGTATCAGGATTTCGCTCGTTTGGTAAAAAAAGTAACTTTATTAGATGTATTGGAACGGGCTTTGCGGGTTGATCATTTAACTGTCACACGTACACCCTTTAAGTTGCGGCGTCCCATCGAAAGGCAGTTTGAGAAAATAAAATTGCAGGTAGAACGGGATTTAATTGCAGCCCGCCGCTCATTGAGAGAAATGGGTGGAGAGATTATAGAGGTGCAACAGCTAAAAGATGTGCGGGAAGTAAAGGCGCGTTTTCGGGGATTTTTATATACACAAAGTTATATGAATGAACTTCTTCGAGGAGAGTGCGAAAGATTACTTTCAACTTACTGGATCACGGTATCTTCTGATGAAAGAGAACATCCGATTAAGCCTATGGAAAAGAAATGAAATAGGATATCCAGTTCCATTATTATGCAATGATCGAGAAGAATAAAAACGGCGTAGAGGCTACACCATATAATCGTTACCTTTTTTGAGGAGCGAATAGGTGATGAGAAAAAAGAGTTTTTGTTCAAAATGGCAACAAGAAGGAGATTTAAGATGAGCCCTGTCAAGTATTTTGCGTTTGGTGATTCCTTGACAGAAGGCGTAGGTACCTCACCTGAGCGTTGTTTTGTAGCCCAATTGTTTCAGCATTTGTGTTACTCTGACCAATGCTTCGTCCGTAATTGGGGAATCTCAGGGATGACTACTGCGGAGTTGCAAGAATTGCTTCATACTTCTTCTATACGCCGCCTGCTACCTCAAGCTTCCCTCATTACGGTGACTACAGGGGGCTGTGACTTTATCCAAACTTATGAGAAAGGGCTAAGTTTAAGCAGTCTGTTTTGGACAATTAACCAGATCCGGCGGCGTGTGGACCGGATCTTATCACTGATTCGTTCTTGTAATCCGGAAGCTGAAATTGGTTTGCTTGGCTTTTATATCCCTCTTCCTGCTTATGAGCAGGGCTTTACACTGGCTTCCCGTATTTTGCAATCCATGAATCAAGATTACCAACGGTTATGTGAAGAGTATAAGATTCGTTTTATTAACCCCTTCGATGTGTTTTTAAATCGAAAGGATTTTTTTGCCGATGAGGTTCACCCCAATCAAAAAGGATATGATGCCTTGGCACGCTTGTTTATTGATCGTTTTTCAGAATCAGTACCACTGCCTGATGTTCAGGCTGAAGTTCCTTTGATAAAAGGAGATGAAAGTACCTCTTCTCCGTCACCTGCTCCTTCCTAGATATGTGGTTAATCGTATTCCTCTAATAGGAATTATTCTTCTATTGATCCTGGTATGTAGTACGCTTATGGCTTTATCGTAAGAAGTGTATACTGCCTCTCCCTTTATTTCGGCATTTGTTCAAGAAATTTCCGGAAGGTCGAACACGGTGTATAATCAAGGTTGAAGAGCTTACGAGTGATTAGGGTGGGATTATGGCAGTTTTAGACGTTAATATTGAACGGGCTGGCTATGATGATCAACAAAATGCGATTCAGGACCTTTCTTTTTCCATTTTACCCGGTCAG
>CALJVA010000105.1 GCA_937975135.1 uncultured Thermoactinomycetaceae bacterium
TCTGATACTTCTCTTCCTTGAATGAGGATATGGCCCCGCGTTGGCTTACTAATTAATCCTAATATATTTAATAATGTAGATTTACCGCTACCTGACGCCCCCATCAAAATAACACATTCACCAGCATTCAGTCGTAAAGAAACTTTTTCAAGAGCCGTTACTTGTGTGCGATCCCTACCATAAACCTTCGAAATGTTTCGAGCTTCAAGGATTGGTTTCATTTTCAGCCTCCTATCTTTTTTGTGCTGCGCATGGACCATAACCATAATATAAAAAATGTCACTAAGATTCCTAACATAACCCATAACGGTACATTTGGTGATGGTGCACCCGCAAGATGTAAGTAACATAAGAGCAGTGTAAGTATCGTAATCGGTGGGATCAGCACCACCGCTGCCAAAAATCCCCCAATGCGAAGACTAATATGAAAAGGCGTTGCTCCATACATAACCCTGATTTTAAAAGCCCGATGCTCTTGACGAATCGTCAAACGTGCAGAGGACACGAAAGCAATAAAAACTAGTAACAGAAAACTTAACATACCTACAATATATATAGCGGAACGTCCCATTATTTCACGAAATCGTTGAGGTTGATCCACAGCTATGTCATGGGGAATAAGAAACAAGTCACTATTTGCACTCATCTTAACAAACGTACCTACCGCTTTAGCTTCCGGATCAAGCAAGACCGTTCGAGCTATAGCTTCTTCTTGCTCAATAGGACTGAGTAGTGGAAGAAGGTTAGATGGTGCTCTAATCACGATGCGATTGTCTAAGGGTAAACCTGCCGCCGAAGGATCAAAAAAGGTAGCTCCTGCAGGAAGTGTGCCGACTACTGGTATGTTTTCTCCTGCTATATTTACAGAGTCCATATTTTCACCAGCAAGTTTTGACCCTTGCATAGCACATGGTACGGATTCGCACAGCTGAAGCTCAGGAAATAAATCTGAAATAACATCACCGAACAGTATTAGTGTAAGATGTCCATCTGCAAATTCAGGATCATCAAGTCCCATGTTATTAATGATTGCAGTATAGCCCTTTTGATCGTTGATTTGGTCTATCACAAATTGTATAGTATCCGTCCCTACTTGACTCGGTTCACCATCGGATGGATAGTAAGGGGTAAAAGTGACAGCGTGCTGTTCCCGTAATTGCTGGCCTCCTTTTAATACAGCAACCTGGGATACAACATCCTCTAAGGCCAGTGCAAAAACAACGCAGGCTGCGGTAATCATCAATGAAATTCCTAACATGGCCTGCCAACGTCGGCAAGCCATAATAACCCCTGCCCACAACTCACGCATCAACATTTACCTCCTTGTTTGTCTTTATAACCACATAAAGTATCAAAGACCATGTCAAGATGACAATAATGAATGAGATAGCAATACTAGCGAATGTTTGTAAATTGAATAATGGGATATCAGTATGGCTAACTTCTGCTATTAGAAGTTTTGACATAATTCCACCTATAGCACTCCCTATTAGAAGACCAGCTATCCCAAATAATAGATTTTCTCGCACGAGGGTAGTGGGCAAGGCTCCATAACGTCTTCGAATGCCAAACTCTCGAGTACGTTCTTGATTGTATAAAAACCAGTCCAAAACAACACATAAAAGACCCATAACTAGAAAAATGACAGTGATTACAACAAATGGATTATTAATGAAATATGTAAATAATGGGATTTCCTTACTTACCTGAGGGACAAACCCCATCTGATAGAACAAGTTTAATATATGTTTTACTTGATCCGGATCCGAAGTATTTATCGTGTAATTTCCAGGAGGTAGTGGATCTAGATTAATCGTACGTGCATATTGATAATCATCTGTTGCAGATGGCGAATCAATCACTCCGGAAATTTCAACTTCCTTTGGTAAAAGAGATGCTGTACCAGAATTCGACCACTGTTTTTCAGTGTATGTACCTCGGAAAAGATAGGCATGAGAAGTTGTTAAGTCCGTACTTTCATCTGAATCTTTTGGAAACCAAGGCAGGGATCCATGTGGGTCGTAAACAATGATTTCAGGTCGACCATCGCCTAACGAAGAATAAACAAGAGATAGTGACTGTTTATCAATATAGTCAATTAACATACTTTGTGCAGAAGATGCTTCAGTTTTTGTAACCTCTTGTGGACCATTAATCATGGTCAAGACAGTTATTTCTCCTGTTAAGCCGAATGTGATTTCTTGGCGGCTTTCAAGCGTCCATTGAAATGCTTGCACCATGAAAGATGTTAGCATGCTGAGAAGGACGCAACTAAGTGCAAGTCTTAAATTTAATAGAAACCATTTATTTGTATTCATGTCAACGCCCTCCTCAATTTACGTGCTTTGATCCAAATTCCGCTCATTGTAAAATGAAATGCAACAAAAGAAATAAACAAAAGCCATGGTAATTC
>CALJVA010000106.1 GCA_937975135.1 uncultured Thermoactinomycetaceae bacterium
ATATGGGCGAGGCCGGGATCATGATGTTTATAGTTATAAACATACGACCAAGATTTAGCTCAATTATCCTATTGAGTTGTATTGATCGGTCTCAATGGGCAGCCGAAGGAATGTGGTCTTATTTACCTTTTCATCCATGTATTGATCCCTTGTTTTATGTATGATTACAATATTCCTAGAAGCATGTGGTTCAGTGGCTAACTGTGAAAACATATCTAGGATGAAAGGAAGTGAAAAGATTTGCAAAAGGAGGAATATGTTTATTATCCGAGTAAAAGAAAGCTGATATTACTTTTTTTAGGTAGTCTTGTTTTTGTTTGTGCGGGTATTTTTCTCTTTATTCTTGGTATTATTAGCGGAGAATGGATTTTTTGTCTCATTGGAGGAGCATCCATACTCTTTTTTGGAACAACCATGATTTATTTTCTCTTCCGCCTTTTTCGAAAGAAACCATCCCTGATAATTGCTGATGATTACCTGTACGATAACGGAGCTATGAGTGCGGTTGGAAAGATCGATTGGGAAGAGGTTGAGGAGGTTTTTGTGTATGAATTTATGGGACAAAAATTCTTAGGTATTGAAGTGAAAGATCCAGCTAAGATAATGAATCGGGTTGGAGTAATAAAAAAGTTGGTGATCAAAGCAAATAAAAGTTTTGCCACGGTGAATATCCCCCAAAACACAGTCAATGTTCCCTTAGAAGATTTGCTTGAGATTATTGCAGAGAAGTTGAATCAATATGAGATGCATAAGAAACAAGCTTAATATGGATAGAGTTTAGTAGTTGTATATAAAGTATCTTACCTAAAATACATTCATATATTGATTCCCGAAGATAAAAAAGATCCCCCTGTGAATGAAAAGGGGGATCATTCCTTTTTGTGTTTTTCTTGTAAAAGAATCGGCGCAACTCGATCAATGCGATTTGTCCATACTCCGCCCGAATAATTTTTGGGAAGACGTTCAATATCCTCTTCTGTGTCAAATCCTTCAGAGAAACGACCTTCACCAGCAACAAGAATCACTCGTGCATCCCTTTTTTCCATGCGTTGTACAAAGCGATGTGGCCATCCCCAAAGCCAAGGAGCAAATTTCTCTGGGATATGCAATTGGGTGTGGGAGCAGGATTTGGGAACGTAACCTGACCATCCAATCGCAATATAGGGTATTAGACAATCCTTCATTGTTTGCATGGACATAACGCGTAACTCAGGTAGTTCCTGCTGTAAAGCCGCGATCGGTTGTTCTCCACCATAGACTGCTAATTGATCGAGGCGAGATTTAGGAAGCTTTTTTAAGTAATTGGCTAATTGTACGCCTTCATCGGGATCATCACTTTTAATATTGATAAGAAAAGAATGGTGTGGAAATTCCGCGAAAATTTCATCTAAAGTAGGCATCATCCCAATACCTTTGCCACGAAAAGGGTACGTTTTTCCACCATCAGCAGTATAGCCATAGCCAATATCTAACTTTTTCAACTCTGCCGATGTATGTTCCCGTGTGACTCCTTTTCCATCTGTTCGGCAATCCAAAGTCCAATCATGAAAAACCACAAACTCACCATCTGTTGTAGAATGGATATCCAATTCGACAATATGAGCTCCGACCTCAAATGCTTTTTTCATTGAGGGGATTGTGTTTTCCAAGTAGGGATGTTCAGGCTCATAGATCCGTTCTGCTGTACAAGTATCATTTGTGATTCCTTCCATGGGAAAGGTTTGATGAAGTCCGCGATGGGCGATAAGCAAAGGTTCTTCTTCAGAAGTGCTTACCAGTAGAGAACTGTTATTGAAATATATAAAGATCAGGATGGAAAGAAAAAGAAACCATTTACGTTTGTGTTTTTGTAGACTTCTTTTTAACATTCATCGTAGCCACCTTTTTACTGGAATGTAGATCCTAAGATTTTTCCAATAGCTATAATAACATCTGTGCAAAAATGATGGGGGATTAAAGGGTTCATGTTCCAGTTAATATCTATAACAGCATAGAACCGTCAGAGGCGACACGATATGTGGGATAAGGGACAGTTGATATTTTGCTAAGAGAAAATGGGAATAAGACTAGACTCAAATTAAAAAGGATCGGTCTTTATGGAATAAATGAGTTTAGCTCAGATATGAGGCGACTTGGGTTTTATTTAAAAAAGATCCAAGTTGCCTTTTGCTATTGATATACAATAAATTTTTCTAATGTTATAGTTAAGTGATCCCTTATAAAACAGCGAAAAGGAAGAGACAAGCTTTGAAAAGAGAAGAGTTTGTTTTTTACCCCAGTAAGAGGCAATTGGTTCTTCAAGTTCTTGTTAACCTTGGCCTACTGGTGCCAGGAATTCTTTTAATCTTGCTCGGAACAGAAGTGTTGTTCCTTGGAGTGCTTGGAGTGTTATACTCTCCCTTTTTTGTATTCATGGTGGTATATTTTCTCTATCGTCTTGTAAAAGGAAATCCTTCCATCATTATTACAGACGATTACCTGTATGATAACGGAGGCATCTTTGGAGTCGGGAGGATATACTGGGAAGAGGTGGAGAGCACCTTGATTTTAAAGGGAGGGAAGCATGAGAAAGATTCTTTAGTAATTGAGGTCGTGGATCCGGATGCCATATTGCGGCGATTGGGGAAGGGGAAACAGATGGTGATCGGAATGCTCAATAAATTCCAACTCCACGCCTTTTATATTCCCCAGGAGACTCTGAACATCCCTTTGAAAGATTTGCAGAAAATTGTAGAAAGAAAGCGAAGGAAGAAGAGAGTTCGGAGAGGTTAGAATGATCCTTGCCATAATCCTAAACTAAAAACGCAGCCAGAATTCAAACTCCAACAACTTACTCGATTTATCGGCCAATATAAAGATAAAGTCCACCTTCCTCAGGTGGACTTTCCTATTACTTTCCAACGATCAATTCTAGCTCCCCAACTCCGAGTTCAATAGTGATATCAATCTTTTCTGTGGCTGTTTCATAAGCGCTATTTTGGTAATACCCTCCGAGTTTCTCTAATCCTACAGCGGAGACATTACCTACACCATGATCGACTTTGACTCTTACCCCTGTCTCTTCAGGTAAGAGAATGCGAAATTCACCTACCCCAACTTTAATGTTAGCATCAAAGCTATTTTGCCAGTCTTCCCGCAAGTCCAATTCGGTATCCCCTACTCCAGCTTCCAAGTTGAGACTTTGTAAATTGAGATCTCCCAGTTGGAACTGATTGATCCCTACTCCGGTTTCAATGTTAAGATGAATGGGTAGATCATTTTGGAGACGAATCTTCCATTCATTGTTTTCTTCTGCGAACCAAGTAAACCAATTGGTCGGCTTCCCTTGACTGAGGGACAAAGAACCTTTGCTACCATTTTCCCGGTATTTGATCTTTGGGGGGTCAAAGTTCTCCGTGTATTGAAACTTCCCTTCCATTAGTTGATTTGCACCCCCGGAAAGATGAAAGATTCCTTTGGCAAAGTTAATATCCAGATCGACGACTTCAGCTTTTTCAACAGCTACTTGCTTGTCAGATGAGGTGAAGTCATAGGTAAAGTATTGAAAGCCGGTGGCGATCGTACCCACTAAGCCAATAAGGAATATCAGGGCTGCTGCCCCAATGGTGTTTCTTTTCCAAGTGGATTTCATCTTATTCTCCCCTTTATCGGTGATAATCAGGAAGCAAAGGGTAGTTCGTGCGGTGTCAAAACTGACAGAGGATTATATCAACAACCCCAGCAGGAATAAAAATTCCTTCATCATAGAACGGAGGTTGTGGACGAAAGATCTGGCGGACCAGTGATTTGAGATGCTACAGCGGTTCGGGTCATACGTTTGTATCAGCTTTTTTCATGCTTTCTCCACGATTATCCGGTAGTTTAAGCGGAGGTACCACTGAATTCCCTTGTAGAAAAGCGGGGTTATTGTAAGCAATAGGAAGAGGAGAAGGACGCCACCACCCAATGTCATCATCGATGCAAAGAGCCATTGTAGCATTTCGGATACGGAGGTAGGCAATCCTGGTTCAATTAGGAAAATAACCGGCGCGAAAATAAGGATCCCAGCAAAGATATAACTACTAAAAAGTAAACCCACCAGTCCAAGAAAAGGCCCGAGGACAAAGATAAGATTGAAAAAACCAAGACCAAGAATGATGAAGATTTTTTGGAACAAGTTTGATGTAGGAGATTCCTCTTCTTCTTTTTCTAAAGAATGGTCTTGCAATATTTCTTTGGCTAATTCGTAAGGATCTCCAAGTGAATGGACGATTTCTTCTTCTGATTTTCCCTCCTCTTTTCCAGCTCGAAAATGCTCTTCATAATCGCGAAGAATTTCTTGTCGCTCCACTTGGCGCCAATTGGTGTTCCAGCTTATTTAAAAACTCCCATTTCCTCATCCTGTCTTCTCCCCCTCGAGAATTTGATTTACAGATTGGATAAAGAGCTGCCACTCTTTGGATAAAGATCGCAAGTAATCTTCTCCAGCTTCAGTGATTCGATAATATTTTCTTGGTGGGCCGGTGGGTGATTCACGTAAATAAGCTGTAAAGTAGCCTTCCTTGGTTAAACGGCGTAAGAGGGGATAGACACTTCCTTCAGCAATATGAAATTTTTCTGCTAAGATCTGGGCTAAATCATATCCATAGCGATCATGTTGATGAACCAGGGCAAGTACGCATAGGGTAAGTGCTCCTTTTCGGAATGAAGCATTCATTCCTCCGCCTCCTGTTCGAGCATTAGTATTAAACTTAGTTCAATACTGATTGTATGTTACTATAGTATATAAATAAAGTCCTTTTGGCAAGCAGAAGTTTTACCTATTTTAATTTGTCTGGACTAGCATCACATCACGAGTTCAAAAAGAAAAGATCAGTAAAAATGTGCATCAAATTCCAATTTATAAACTATTTCCAGTATAATAGAGAATAAGCTGATATTCCCAATCATGCCGGGAGGGCGACATATGAGTATATTTCTTTTACTTTTATCGATTTTACTCAATCTGGCTCTACTCTATTTGGTGCTACAATTACATCTGCGAAGTAAAGAACCAGCAGCAATTCCTGATGGAACTTCCCTAATACAGATCCAAGAAGCCTTAGGAAAGTTAGAGCAGCGATGGAAAGAGGAGTCTTATCTTAACCGTACCGAGCTTGGAGATCGGATGGAGCATTCTTTTTACACATTTAAAGAGGCGATACGTGCTTCGATTCAGGATACCTCTGGGTATCAAAAGGAACGTTTTGACACTTTTGCCATACAGTTGGACAAGTTATCCGTTCTAGTGGAAGAGAAATTAAAACAACTTCAAGAGTCAAATGAGCAAAAGTTAGAGCAAATGAGACTGACGGTGGATGAAAAGCTCGCCACTACTTTGGAAAATCGATTGGGAAAATCCTTTGCTCAGGTGAGTCAACAATTGGAGCAGGTGTATAAAGGGTTGGGGGAAATGAAACAGTTGGCCTCGGGGGTGGATGACTTAAAAAAAGTGTTGTCCAATGTAAAAAGTCGTGGTGTGTTAGGAGAGATCCAACTGGAGAATATATTGGAACAAATGTTTACTAAAGAGCAGTATATAAAAAATGCTGTAATCAAAAAAAACAGTCGAGAGCGGGTAGAGTTTGCCATAAAAATTCCATCTAAGGAGCGAGAAGAAGCTTCTGTGCTCTTACCCATTGATGCCAAGTTTCCTCTAGCAGATTATGAGCGATTTCAAAAAGCTCAAGAGGAAGGAAATCTTAAGGAGGTAGCAGAGGCCTTAAAACAATTGGAAAAAAATATAAAAGAAGAAGCGAAGAAGATTCAGCAAAAATATATTGATCCACCGCTGACGACGGATTTTGCCATCCTATTTTTACCCTTAGAAGGTTTATATGCGGAGGTGTTGCGCCGTCCAGGGCTTTGGGATCAGATTCAGAGAAAATATAAAGTGATCATTACTGGACCTTCTACACTGTCCGCATTTCTGAATAGCTTACATATGGGTTTCCGTACCTTGGCGATTCAGAAGCAAACCTTAGAAGTATGGGAATTGCTGATGGAAGTTGAGACGGGTTTTCATCGTTTTGGAGAAACCCTAATCAAGGCGCAGAAGCGTCTTGATAGTGCCAGTAATGCGATAGGTGAAGCAACAAAACAGACAGAAACGATTAGAAAAAAGCTGGGTCAAGTGCAAAAGTTACCATCCCCTGAGAAAGTGAGGATTTTGTCATAATTCTCCAGTTCACAGTAAATACATACCTTTGGAAGTTGTGAATCTCTTCTCGGTAATTGACCATTAACATGTTTTTTTACTAACTAAAAAGAGGAAGTCGTCTAAGGGTGACGACTTCCTAGATCATGGACTTTTATCCCCTGGTATATGGATCTTACAACACTTGCAAAGTCGATGATCCTTTGCAGTTTCCCTTTATGAATTGTGGGCTGCTTCTAGTTCTGCCAACTTTTCGGGTGGCAGTGCAGCTTCTGCAGTTGCGATTTCTTCCTGAAGAATCCCGATCTCTTTCTTGAAGTCCTTTGTGCTTAGCCATAATTTATACATAATAGCAAGCTCAAACAATGCAAAGATAATTGAACTAACAATGATAGTTTCAGGAATGAATCCGATAATTGGACCAATGATAAAGATAAACATTTGATATTCGATTCCACTGAACAAGTGCATTCGGATCCGCTTGTTAATAAAAAAGTCTCTCAGCTTCATAAACCAAGTAAACTTCGATTTAAACTCCTGCTGTAAATCGATTTTTTTCTTGAATAGAGGTTGTTCCTCTTCGTTCTCTAGGTCGTCCTCGGAGTATTGATCTCCCTGTAAGAGTTGCAATCTTTTTTTCGATCGGTTAATTTGCTTTTTCATCTCTTGGCGCATTTTAAATACATGCAGCGCGTTCATATAACGCATCATATCCAAGAGAATTACAAGTAGAATCAGATAAAGATAAAACATCTCTTCGGTTTGTACAAACTGTCCATATAGAAGTGCCACAGCACAAATTGCAACCCGGACTCGATCCAATGTGTAATCTAACCACATTCCAAAAATGGTTCCTGTCCCTTTTAACCGGGCAATTTTTCCATCGATACAGTCTAGAATAAAGCTAAAGTGGTATAATAGCGCTCCAATCACCAAGGCCGTATAAGAACCTATATAAAAGGAATAGGCAGCTCCTAGTCCAAGAAGAAATGCAAGGATAGAAATCTGATTCGGGGTAAGGCGAGTATAATTTGCGATAGGGACAATCAATCGGGAAGCAATGGGATCGACTAGAAGAACAGTCCACCATGCATCCACTTTCTTATACCCGACTTCACGTACGTCTGTTAATGTGTATTTTCTTGAGCTCAAATCCAATTCACGCTCCTTTTTATTTGGCGCAAAATCTCGCTCATAGAGGATTGAATTCATCGCTTTAGACGAAGAATCCAAATCATCATTACAGAATAAAGCTTTAGCATTTATACTCAGATAACTTTTATTGATAATAAAAACTATTATACACTATTTATTGGATAAGTTTGTGTTTATTTTCATGTTTTTTTGGTTGAATTTATTTCTTTTGCGAGGGAAACATGATTCTGATCTTTAAGAGTTATTTTTAAAAATTAAAAAGCAGAATGGATCACCTGAAAAAGAGATCCATTCTGCTTTTGTTTATCTGATCTCCGCTAAGGCTTCCCGCTGTTCAGGAGTAAGCTTTTCTTCAATTTCTTCTGTTACCTTTTTGATTTTGTCAAATTCCCGCTGGAAATCCTTTGTTGACAGCCAAATTTTATACAAAATAGCAGCTTCAAAGGCTAATAGTAGAAGGGATCCGAAGAAAATAAACTGTTTGAGATACCCGATGATCGGTGCAACCACAAATACAAACATCTGAAACTCAATTCCGCTGAAAAAATGCATCCGAATCCGCTTTTCAAAGAAAAAGCGATTTATTTTCATATATGTGGTAAACCTGGATTTGAACTCTTGTTGGAGATCAAATTTTTTCTTCTGCAATATTTCCGTATTTATTCCTTCATGGTCTTCCGGCAACTCTTCTTCTTGTTTTTCTTTTTGCTGTTGTCCATTAGATGGTTCGACAATGATGCCGGCGATCTCTCCTGTTCGTTGCAAGTTGCGTTTTGCCTTGTTGAGCTTGCCGTGCATGTTGCGGCGCAATTTATACAACTGCAGAGCATTAATATGTCGGGCACAATAAGAGGCTAGAAAAAGAAAAGCGAGATAAAGATAGGTTACATCTGCACTTAATTTGTATTGACTGTAGGTTAATGCTGCTATACAAATGACCACCCGAATATGATCTAAACTAATGTCCAGTAACATACCGAAAGTAGTGCCTGTTCCTTTTAAACGTGCAATTTTGCCATCCATACAGTCAATAATAAAACTGATATGATATAAGATTGCTCCAATTACTAACGCTGTATAATTCCCTAGAAAAAAGCAATAAGCCGCGGTTAATCCCAGAGCAAAGGAAAATAACGATAATTGGTTAGGCGTGATGTTTGTATAGTTTGCCGTGGGTAATATCAAACGGGATGCAATGGGATCCACCAGTAGTACAGTCCACCAAGCATCTTTTTTCTTATAGGTTTCTCTAACATCTTCTAGAGTAAACTTCTTTTTCCCACTCATATTCATCACGCTCCTTTTCTCTATTTTTTCCTCTATCTTCGAGTAAATATTTATCAGTCATTTTTCAATCCCTCCGACTTTCACCACTTGACCCTATTGGCACAAGGGCTTCAGCTTCGGAAAACTAGTATAAATGCTTTAAAATGAAAATGGCATGACGAAATTAAGCTGGGGAACCGATAGACAGGTTCCCGAGCTTTTATGTCATTACCACGGTATATATTATAATTTCTTATCCCGCAGGTGAATCGGTAATTTGATAACGGTTTTTTGCACTTTCGGGATATACTTCGTCTAAAACTTGATCAATAAATTGATCTGTCAGGTCAAACTCATTGAGAATTGTATAACGGTCGCGCATCGATGGTGCTTTACGAATTGCTCGGTGCATCTCCTCCCTGGTATAGCCCAGGTCTTCATAGTGAGCAGGTAAACCCAACTTTTCATAGTAAGGAGCCAGCCGTTCCACAGACTCATATTGCCCCTGAAGATGCTCAGTGAAAAGAAGCGCGAGAGCTACCTGTTCACCATGAAGTGCTTTACCCCCACAGTGATAGTCTAGCGCATGACTAATCAAATGTTCTGAGCCACTACAAGGACGACTAGAACCGGCAATAGACATGGCAATTCCACTCATAATTAGGGATTCTGCCGTTCCTTTCATTAAGCGGGATCGACTGATCTCCGGCTGATTAAGTAAATTTAAAAAGGAGTCCACGGCATTGTTCGCTATTAGACTGGAAAAAGTATTCATCTCCTCTTTTCCAGCTTTATGTGCCAATTGCCAATCGAATAAGGCTGATTTGTTAGAGAGAAGGTCACCAATTCCTGCAGATACAAGCCTTGTTGGGCAAGAGGTTAATAGGTCTAGATCAATCACCACACCTTGTGGCATTCTTACCCCGATGCTTGTGCTTGTGTTCATCATTTTGATTACCGCGATTGGGGAGCAGATTGCATCACTGGAGATCGCCGTAGGAAATAGCACAACAGGGACATTACTTCGGGTCCCTACCACTTTGGATACATCCAGGGCTTTTCCACCGCCAATGCCAAAGATCAGATCCGGAGTATCCTCTAACAGCTTCCGCTCTAATTCGTTGATTGTTTCAAATGTGTTATTTTCGCAGCTCATTACCTGGATACGGGAAGCCTGACCAGAGATAACTTCGATAATCTGTTCCGTTATCACTCGAGTCTTGCCCTTTCCGCTGATCAATGCGACCTGTTTATTTTTAATCCACTCATAAATCTCGGTTTTATAGAGGTGAGGAATCGCTTTATGTTCAATGATTAACTGGGAGGGGATCCGCACTTTGATTGTCATAATTTATCTCCTCTCCTCTTCGATCAGGAAATCGTCAAAGCGAGCTTCTGGGCTGCTTTAAGATCATTAAAATCATCGATTTCAATCCAAGGATATCCTTTGGTATCTATTCCTACGATGGTAATCTCAGAAGCACAAGCTTCATAAACATTTTCATACCATGCGTCAGTCTCTCCAGCATCGATCATCCTCCGTGCTTTTTCGTAAAGGACCTCCAATTCGGGACGGGCCAATTTAGAAATCCCAATATATTCTCCGTCGGCCTCAGTAAGGGCAATTTTTTTATTTACTAGCTTTAAACGGTTTTTCTCATCGAGTTTGACACGCATGGCTTCCTCCGTCAGTTCCTTCTGCTTGTCCACTAGAATTGCCGTTGGTTCCTTTGCTTCAAGGATGAGAGGAATCATACGTTCATCAAAAAAGTCATCGGAATTGATGAGCAGGATATCATCTCCGATTTGTTCGGTTAAAAGGAAGGAGTAGATATTATTCATGGATTCGTAGTGCGGGTTATAAATAAACTGGATTCCGGTTCCTTCAAAATGCTCCTGGATCCGTTCCATCTTGTAACCTCCAAGGACAAAAATCTCCTCGTCCTTGAATCCTACTTTTCTTACACTCTCTACTTGATATTGGACCAAAGGCTTTCCATTAATACGTATCATCGCTTTTGGTTTATCATCGGTTTCTGGACGCAGGCGGCTGCCAACACCTGCCGCCAAAATTACCACTTTCATGCTATACACCTCTTATTATTTTTGTGCGATGGCTGACATAAAAATATAGCCATCCGTCAAGGCATCTTGTAACAATCTTTTTACATAAATTTAATCTAGCTGCAATCTATGACTTTTTCTATATGGTAAGATACAAGAAAAACTACAAATTTACGGAGTTGTTGTTTCCAGAAATATCAAAGCGGATATGATGTTTTAACCCGATTACATTAGAAGTAAGTAGGGAGACTTGCTATCCCATTATTACACCATCCATCACTTCCAGGCTACACCTCTCAATCAGTTTCCTTCTTATCTTGGCATAGAACGCTTTACGGAAAAATACACAAGCGATCCAGGTTTTACAGAACAATAAAATAGACTGGACCAATTGATTACGTTTGGTATTATCCAGCCCAGAATAAACCCCACATCTAATTAAAAACAGATCACACTACATAACACTTTTCCCAAATCATAAAAGCCTTGACAGTGGTCCGGGCGAATCTAAACGCTCTCAATGGTATCAGCCGCACTGTTGTGGTATACAGTTTCCTAAAGAACTAAAGCTGATTATAAAATAACAATTTACACGTAGAGCAAATTGGCAAAAATGATAGTCTCCAAGAACAATCACTTTTGTGTGAAGTTACTTTTAAATTTTAATAAGTATAGAGAAAAGAGCAATGAACTTTTTGAGGAGGATTATTTCTAGATTTCTTCTCATGCAGTAAGACATGATAATATAATATCATGGACGCGTTATTTCTACAATTACTCTCCATGCTTAGAAAATGACTCCTTTGTTAATTACTTTGCCTGCATGTTTTATATTCTTGTAAGGATGCACATTTTCAATATTCTTGGATGAATTCAGTAGTTCTTAGTCAGTGATCCCTTTTTCATAAGCGGTAATCGAATCTGTTTAAATACGTTAGTTTTATTCTAACACGTTAAGACTCTTTTAGTGTGGTGGATTCCTCTAAAACTTATTATCAAAATTTACAAAATTATCATCCGAACCATGACTAATGGATTCAAAGGATCATGATCATGAATGAATAATTTTATTGAAAATGAAATGATAGATCCCCCTAGGTGTAGGACTTATAGGGGGATCTTATATTTTACTTTACCAGTTTCGAATTTCCCAATGCTGATCCGATTTCCATGAGATAGGAAGTTTCTTGCCATTTTCTAAGGTAATGGTAGGGTCTTTAACATACCAGCCACGGCCATTGATTAATTCATCCGTTTGATAACGAAAACGGACGAAGCGAGCCTGCTTTGGAAGTGGTATCTCATACTGTTGCCAACCTTCACTATTACCTACGATGGGCTCATTGACTTTTTGCCATGACTTTCCAGTTTCGGATATTTCGATTCTGCCAGTATCTCCTGGAGATTCTGTTCGATACCATGTAGTAAAGGATAGCTTCTTGTTTCCCTGTGTAGGAAGGGTGGCTTGCAGGGTTGCATCTTGTTGATCTCCATAACCAGCGAACCAAACACCCTTCTTATCGGGAAGTGGGGCTGGGATTGCATCGGCTGCCATGCGGGCTACTTCTCGACGCAATGGGTTTATAGTTCCCATGTTTCGGGAAGGATGGACACGATTTGTTAGGAGAATTAGAATCGCCTTGTTTTGTGGGCTAATCACTAAAGAAGTTCCAGTAAATCCGGTATGGCCCATTGTATCAGGTTCTGTAAAGGCGTCCATATACCACCCTTGATTTAACTCCCATCCCAGCCCATGATCATCCCCTGGAAACTGGGGGGTGAAATTTTTCATCATTAGCCGTACTGTCTCAGGCTTTAGAATGCGCTTGTTACCATACTTTCCTTCTTGGAGCATCATATGGCCGAATATTGCTAGATCTTTTGCTGTACTAAAAAGACCGGCATGGCCAGCGATCCCATCTAGCGCCCACGCTTTCTCATCGTGAACTTCACCCCAGACTAGGCCTCTCGGAACACGCGTTTGATATTCTGTGGCTGCGATCCGTGGCTTTAATCGCTGGGGAGGATTGTACATAGTATCATGCATTCCGAGGGGAGTTGTGATTCGTTTGGTAATAAAGTGATCCAATCGCTCATTGGTGAGGCGTTCAATCAGTGCACCAAGAACAATCATATTAAGATCACTGTATATATAGGTGCTACCTGGTTCATGGTCTAGAGGATGGGCAAAAAGGATTTGTAGACGTTCCTCTCGACTGTTTCCCATATTGTATAAAGGGATTCCTGCTGCAAAGCCAGAGGTATGAGTCATGAGTTGACGGATTGTTACTTTCTCTTTTCCGTTCTGGGCAAACTCTGGGATATAAGTGGCGACAGGATCATCCAAGTCAAACTTCCCTTCTTCATAAAGAATCATTGCGGCAGTTGTAGTAAACAACTTGGTGATGGAGGCCAAATCAAAGATGGTGTCTCTTTTCATCCTGACAGGGTTCTCTAAGGGAGTAAACTGATCATCTTTGTATTGAGCAGCATAACCATAAGCTTGGTGTTTTACAATTTTTCCTTTGCGTGCTACAAGTACTACTGCCCCAGAGGTCAACTTAGAATCGATGGCCTCTTCAATGACAGCATCCATTTTTCTCAGGGGATGACCCAGCATTCCTCCTGCTTGGGGAGAAGCAGATTGAAGGTAGGGGCTAGTGGGTCCGGGTTTGTTCCAAGGAAAGGGATATACAGACTTTGTGGATGTCTCGTTTCTAACAAGGGGTGTTTCTTCTACTGGAGCTGCAACTGTAATAGAAGAAAAGCACGTAAAACAGAGGCTTAGCATCAAAATTGGTAAAAAAAGCAGTCTCCAAAAGCGTTTCTTGTTCATTCTTCCCACCCTTATCTTTTTTAGGTTGTTGCCAATCTATATAAATATACAGGAACCCGTCTATATTGAAGTATAACACTGACTATTGCGAAAAGTTAACGTCCATTTTTATCGAAAGAAGATATTTTTCATAAAAAAGCCCTTGACATCCTCACTGATCTACAGTATACTTAAATTCGTCAACGTCAATTGCAAATATGGGGCTGTAGCTCAGCTGGGAGAGCGCTACACTGGCAGTGTAGAGGTCAGGGGTTCGAGCCCCCTCAGCTCCACCACAGAAAACCCCTTGAGAGATTCCTCAAGGGTTTTGTTTTGTATTGATGGTTTTGAAATTTCCTGCAATATTGTCAACTAAAGGGGTGTACATCATGGATCCTAAGGTTCCAAAAAAGTAGAAAAGCGAGGTTATTCGATTTAGACTTTAACGTTGTTTTGTTTACATAAAACATCTTATCTAGCAAATAGGGGTGTAATACATAATGAAAAAAGAATTAACTCCCATGCGCAAAGGCGTGATTGATCAAATCGAGGGAAATCAGGCAGTGATCGAATGGCTGGATAATGGAGAGCGGATGGATCTACCATGTCGTGAACTTCCTGAGAAGGCTCAAGTGGGAGATGTACTTTTTTGGGATGGAACTACATGGAGGGTGGATCAGGAAGAAACCGCACAGAGAAAGAGAGAGATTGGAAGATTGATGGAGGAGTTGTGGGAGGATTGACAGGAGTGATACAAAGGATACGAAAAGCTTGGCTTATTTTCTTTTTATTCGTTTTACTCCTTGGTTGCAGTGCCTCGTTAGAGGTAGGATCTGGGGAAGGAGAGCTAAAGCTACACTTCCTTGATGTTGGCCAAGGGGATGCCACTTTGATTCAATTTCCTTCAGGGAAATGGATGCTGATCGACGGTGGAGAGCGGCACCAGGGAGAGAAAGTAGTGACAATGCTCCAAGAAGCTGGAGTAAAGGAGATTGATATTTTAGTCGCTACACATCCTGACTCGGACCATATTGGTGGGTTGCCTCAAGTGATTCAATCCATTCCTGTCAAAAGTGTGTATGCTCCCAAGGTAGGCCATACAACAAAAACTTACCAGGACTTTCTCTTGGCAGTTCAGGAACAAGGATTAAAAATTAAGACTGCTAAGGGAGGAATCGAGCTGGAGGTAGGGGAAGGTGCTAAAGCATATTTTGTGGGACCAGTGAAAGAGTACTCGGAAAGAGATAAGAATAGTTGGAGTGCAGTGATAAGCATCATCCATGGGGAAAATACCTTTCTGTTAACCGGAGATGCTACAGTGGAGTCTGAAGAGGATATGATGGAAGATGGTCAGACACTTCGGGCTAAAGTTTTAAAAGTGGGTCACCATGGTTCCGATACCTCTACCGGGAAACGGTTTTTGGAGGAGGTACAGCCAGAGATTGCGGTAATTAGCCTAGGAGAGAATTCCTATGGCCATCCCAGTCCAGAAGTATTACAACGATTATCTGGAGTAGGCATTAAGGAAGTTTATCGCACGGATGAACATGGAACGATTTATATGAAAAGTGATGGCCAATCATTAGTAATTGATACAGAGAAATCCTTAGGAGAAAAGCCTTCAAAGTCACGAGAAAAACCATTTGTGGGAAGTAAGCATAGTGACGTTTACCATAAAACAGATTGTCCCGATGCAGAACGGATTAAGCCTGACAATCGCGTTTACTTTTCCTCTGAAGAAGAGGCTCAAGAAGAGGGGCGTAGGCGAAGCAAGTCTCCTTGCTGGGACTCATAGTAACTTCAATTACGATATTGGGAATAAAAAGAGGTGAAAATCACCTCTTTTTATTTTGTTAAAAATAATGGAAGTTGAAGACAAGCAGCTACAAGAAAAAACAAGAGGCACACAAAAACAGGGAAATATTTGTGTAAATGGGAACATAAAAAACCTCCCCTATACAACAGGTATAGGGGAGGCATTCTTTAATTACCACAACTTTTTCCAATCACTTGATAGGGACAATCAGCCTTCTCCGCAATATATAAAACTGCTTCGCGGTTACGGCTGGTTTGTGCAGGAATCACCGAAGCTGGAGGATAAAAACCTGGATTGGAGCTTCTGGGATACATTTCAAAGGTGAAGGCAAAGATCTTATGTTCCCCATAAGCCCAATCTGTCATATCTCCATCAGTAATGTACAAATCACTTGATTGCTGGGGAGTGTAATTATTGGTTTGAGCCATCGCTCTACCCATGGTTACAAATACATTGTGGTCATCGCGGGTCATATCTGCAGGCACATCCGTATAGGTGTACCCATACGGCCATAAGATCAACTCGCTATAAGTATGGAAGGTGATCGCCGTTTTGATTTGTTGTTCCCCATTTTTTACTCGACTGTTGATAAAGTCTCGTAACCGTGCAGTTTCAGGGGCGGAAAAAGGCGCAGAACCTCGGTAGGTTTCGCTGCTTGGATTACTGCTGGAACCACCGCAGCAGCCCCATTTATATCCATAATTTCGATTGAGATCTGTACCTGTTGAGAGAAAATTATTCGGTTGTCGGTTTTTTCGCCAGTAAGCGTAGCGGCCATTACGAATATCATATTCTCCGCCGTCCGGGTTGAGATTGGGAATAATAAATATCTCCCGACTATTGACGATATTAGTGATGCGAGGGTCGGAGCCGTAATTTTTAGTCAGTAAATCGATAATGTAAAGGTTCATCTCAACAGTGAGATGTTCCCGGGCGTGATGCAAGCCTACAAAAAGGACACCTGGTTCATTCTCCTCAGTATGAGCATTCCTACTGATTTTGACAGCCCAAATCTCACGTCCTTCATAGGATTTACCGATACTAAATTTTTTTACAAGGTTTGGATAATCTTGAGCTGCTTGGTCTATTTTTTGCACCATTTCGTCATAATTGTGATAGTCAGAATCAGCGGGTGGGAAGTCAAAAGCGGAGAAGTGTTGTTGTACTTTGAAGCCCTTCTGGCGAATCTTTTTAACTTCTTCTTTTGTAGCATAGATCAAAACAAAATCTTCTCCTACTTGATCGATTGCTGCGCCTGTTTGACTAATGGCTGTTCGTTCTTCTTTGGTAGTTACCGGTTTAACAATATAAAATAGTGGTGTATTTGGTTCTGAGGCGGATGGGGAAGAAGTAGTAGAGGGATCAGCAAAGGCAAGTGACAGGTTTGCAGTCAAAAGCAACATGGCGATGAGGGTAATTGCTAGGAGACGACGTGACTGAAACACGTTTACCCACTTCCTTTGATTATTTTTAGAGTGATTAATATTCCGCCTTTTGTGGAGCAGTTGTGGTAAAGAAGCGTCGGAGCTTGCTAGGATATACCGAACAAGCTTGCTCCAAAAGGTCCACTTTACCACAAGAGATATATGACTGCATCTGTGATGCTTCTGCTGTGATGAGTGGGCTCCCATCCTGTTTTTCTGAGGTATGGAGGAAGTCGGAGAATATGGAGTCTTTAAGCTAAGAAAGATACAGGTAAAAAAGGGATGGGGTCGGATTCACTGCCAGTAATAATAAAACAGACAGGAGTTAATTTCAACTATATTATAAAAATTAGGAAATACGGCTGAAAAATTGTCTGCCTATACGATCAATTCAGGATGTCGTGGTAGTTTGGTTTACCTAAATAAATATATAAACTCTTTTACTATCTGGGGTCTGAGATCGTAAAATGATTGGCCATACTAAGCCTATCATTATAATTGGAGATAGGTAAGACATCTCGATATTTCATTTGAACAAATAAAACCAAACTCGATTGGGCTTACGCAAATAGCTACATCCTTTGAACCCGACTTTTTTTCGAACTATAATCAAAAAAGCCATCTAATGGAGGATATGTTTGCCAAATCTAAGATTGATACAATAAAGTGTGCAAAATATCTTTACAATAGTGCCATTATCCCCTTTTTTTCTGGTAGGGAGGAAGTATTAAAAAATGTGATGTGATAAAGTATGACCCGATCCAAATTTCTTGTGTGGGAATTTGTTGTAATAGATACTCCCTCCCCAGTTCTGAAGGAATATTTATACCCTGGAGAACGTAGGTCCCGAGATGAAAATTATAAAACTCCAAGACTAAGGGCAAAGAGAAATTGTGCAGTATAATATGTAGAGATTACGACGTATTTACCCCAAGTCGAGGTGGTGACAAAGCGATTCCAGGCCAAAATGGCATCGGATAAATAAAACAGGATTGCTGCGGCAATCAGTAAGGGGATTCCTGTTAATAGTGCTTTCCACAACATAGTAGAAATGACGGCAATGTACATCAAAACAGCAAGAGAGAGTTTTTGTCCGCCCTGTTTACGGACACCAGGTAATAGTAAGCGGTAGAACCAAAAAGAAATAAGCCCCAATGCGATCATGGTACTAAGGGCAATTGCAAGTTTCCATTGGAAGGGAAAGGAAATAATGTAACAAAGATGCGCGAGAAAAAAAGCGACCAGACCGTGTAAGAAGCGATGGGGTAGCATAAGAAAAATATCCCCTGCAATGGAAAATAGCAGACCGATTAAGATCCACCATCCGTTGGGATCCGAAGACGGAAGGTGAGTAATAGCTAGTAGAATAATCCATACCATTGTCCCAGGTTTTAGGAGATACTTCCACTTTTGATGATCATAGTACATAGCAACAAGATAGCTACATCCTGTTAAAAAAGCAGCAATGGATAAAACAAAAACCAATATTGTTAACCTCCTTTTCTATAATAGTAATGGAGGTTAGCTGAGAATAGAAGGAAAATCAAAGGAGTAGATGCCAATCTCTAGGTAGATCAAAATTGATATCATTTAAGAAGTACTGGAAGTCAGGGCCGGGACTTATTAATTGTTGATCCGACCTCACTATGCTATGATGTGAAGCAACTGTTTTTTTACTGTCCATCCACTATTAGTCTTATCATTATAGGAGCATTTCCTTTTTTTAAAGATAGGATCAGGAGGAAAGAAGTATGATTTCGATTCGGGAACAGTTAGCAGAAGAGATCCATAAAGCGGCAGTTTCTTTGTTAAATGAGAACGGCCTTTCCTGGCCAGAGAATAAGCAGGTTTTGGTTGAACAACCAGCTAGAATGGAGCATGGTGATTATGCGTCTAATATTGCGATGCAACTTGCTTCCACTTTAAGAAGGTCTCCCATGCAAATTGCCACATCTTTAAAGGAGCGTTTGGAAAGCTGGCCGATTATTGCCCAAGTGGATGTGGTTGCACCAGGATTTCTCAACTTTTTTTTGGATTGGAAAAAATGGGCCCAATTCGTAGAGGAAGAGAAGAAGGATCGTAAAGTGACACCTTCTCAGAAAATCGTGATCGAGCATACTTCGATAAATCCCAATAAAGCAGCGCACATTGGTCATCTACGTAATTCGTGTATTGGAGATACCCTGGCTCGACTGTATCGGCGGGCTGGCTATCAGGTGGAGGTACATAATTATATCGATGATTTGGGGAATCAAGTGGCGGATACTGTAGCGGGACTGCTTTACTATCCAATTAAAGGAGAGTATAAACGGTTTGGGGATTTCTGCTGGGATTTATATGCCCAGGTTAATAAGGAAGAGGGTTGGTTGGAAGAAAGACGCGAAGCTATATTACAGGCATTGGAAGAAGGAGAGAATAACATTGCTTGGACTGGGCTGTTGGTAGCGGAAAAAATCCTGCGTGAGCATTTGGAGGATATGGCTGCCTTTGGGATTGATTATGATTTGTTGGTCTGGGAAAGCGATATCCTTCGGGAAGGATTTTGGGCGGCAGCCTTTGAAAAACTGCGTCACTCTCCTCTTTTTGTGAAGGAAGAGACAGGGCCTTATGCGGGTTGCTATGTGCTAAAACAGCCAGATACTGAAGGAGAGGGAGAGCAAAATCCCGATAAAGTGCTGGTCCGTTCTAATGGCATTCTCACTTATACAGCAAAGGATATTGCCTACCACTTATGGAAGTTTGGTTTGTTGGATAAAGACTTTCGCTATACTCAATTTGCCGCAAATCTTTGGCGTTCCGATCAACATGGAGAAGAGCGCTCCTTTGGCGCTGCGGACCAAGTGCTAAACGTGATTGACCATCGTCAGGAGTATCCCCAGCGTATGGTGAAGCTGGCACTGCAAACTTTGGGTTATGAAAAAGAGGCGGCTAATCTTCATCATGTAAGCTATGGAGTGGTTTCTTTAAGCCCAGAGACAGCAGAAAAGCTAGGGGTTGATACCAGTGATGGTCGTTCGGCCTATCCCATGTCAGGGAGACAAGGAATTGGGGTAAAGGTGAGTGATCTGTTAGAACAGATGGAGGAAACTGTCGAAAGGGTTCGACCACGAAAAGAAGGAATTTCCAGTCGGGAGATTGCTGCTGCGGCGATTCGGTACTACTTATTGCGTTTTAATCTTACAACAGAGATTGTCTTCGATTTAGACCGTGCAGCAGATTTACATGGAAATTCCGGTGTTTATCTCATGTATCAACATGCACGAGCTTCTAAGCTATTGGAAGGAATCAGTGAGGAGGAGCTAAATAAGGTTCCTTCCACCTTTCCTGAGGATTTGCTAGAAGCGGAGAGAGCCTTGCTGCGCCATATTGCAAATTGGCCTGACACATTGGATCAGATTATCAAGGAGATTAACATCCCTCTTTTAACCGGTTATGCGTACCAGCTTGCTTCGCTTTTTAGTAGTTTTTACAATGCAGCCCCAGTTTTGAAGGCCGATGAGGAGGTAAAAGCTTTCCGTCTCTGGCTAGTAGGGAAAACAAAGAGTATCCTGAAAGAGGCTTTGGAACTGATTGGAATTCCTGCACCAACAGAGATGTAATTTTAGTATGGTTGTACTTTCAAGTACAACCATACTTTTTTCCAAAAGTGAATAAGTAAAGGGAATGGGGTAGTGTAGTACTTTTTAAGCTGCAATTGCAAGGAGACTTCTGTTGCCTAGATACTTTTCCTGTCCAATGGGATAAGTGGGTTATTAAGAAATATTATGGCTGTCGGGTCATATGAAGTAAGATCGAACCGCCAATAATCAGAAGAATACCCACTACATGTTGCCATTGCAAAGTTTCACGGTAAAGCAAGATCCCTAATATAACCACTCCTACCGTACCGAGACCGGACCAAGTAGCATAGGTAAGTCCCAAAGGAATGTATTGAAGAGTGAGAGAGAGGAGATAAAAGGCAATACCATATCCAACAACGACGATTAGACTGGGAACAACCTTACTAAACCCAGCCGTTGATTTTAGTGCAGTGGTGGCGATTACTTCACTTAGGATAGCAAGGGACAAATAGATATAAGGTTTCATTTGTTATCTCCTTCAAAGTGATCAATAAACCTTGATTTCATCGAAAGAGGTATAGATCTCTTTTCGAATCCGTTTCAATAGGAAAGATGGAGGTAAAGAGATTACCTCCTTATGTCCAATTTTCAATCGTAAAAGGTACAACGAACATAACCGCGAAAATCCTCTTCGGCTAATCTCGCAAAGAAAAACAAGGCTTCTTCTTGACCACAAGCTGTAATCCATTGCAGTGCGATAGGCATTCCTTCTTGGTCGACTCCTACTGGCAGTGTTAAAGAAGGAAGTCCTAATGTGTTTGCCAAAGCCACATAGGGAAGATATTTCAAATAAGTTTTTCGAATCGAAAAAATTTCTTTATACACTTGTCCATGGGATGGAGCTGCACAGTGATAGACAGGTAGGATGAGAATGCGATTTTTCAGATAGGCTTCCATGGCTTGCTTTGCTTCTGTCAATTCTTTTTTCAATTGCTCCATCTGTTTGGAACCTGGCTGAAATAGATTGGCACCAATCAGGGCCCAAGTAAGATAGGCATGATAGTCAGAGTTGTGGAACAGCTTCTCTTTTAACCATTCTCCTGTGACGGACTTCTTCTGATTTTCAAAAGCAGCCTGCGCCACGCTCTTGGCTCCATCAATAGACATGATCCACTGCCACAGGAGTGCTACTTGCTCAAGATAAGGGGGTTGTTTTTCGCTTACATGGTATGAATCGGCGTAAAAAGTGCGCACTTGATCCAGTAGCTGGGTGGTTTCTGTGTTAACAGGAAATAAGGGATGTGGCGGTGGAATATGAAATTGAAATTGGGACAAGTCTGGGGTTTGAGAGGGTTCCTTTTGGATAATGCGATGGATCAGTTCTGCGTCGGCCACTGATTTGGCTAATGCCCCCATCCCTAACATCTCTTGTTGATAGGGATCTTCAATATAGAGAAAGTGTCCTTCTTGGGAAACTTGGTGTGCACCAGATTTGAAGCCAACTACTCCATTAAAGTGAGCTGGAAAACGGATAGAGCCACCAATATCTGATCCGACTCCAACGGCAGCACCTCCAATAGCGATCAGGGCACCTTCTCCGCCGCTTGAACCTCCGGCAGTTCGCTCAAGATTCCAGGGATTGTTGGTTCTACCATATAATTTGTTATCAGTTTCCTGGCAAAAGCATAAAGTAGGGGTATTGGTTTTACCAAGGATGATTGCGCCTTCTTTTTTTAGCCGGTGAACCACCTCAGCATCTTCTTTTTCAATATGATTTTTTCGGGCAAGCAACCCTCCCGTCGTTTTCATTCCAGCCACATGAAAAGACTCTTTCATACTGATGGGTACACCATGGAGAAGGCCCACATCTTCCTTTGTTTGCTCATCGCATTTCTTTGCTTCCGCAATTGCCTGTTCAAAGCGTTCTTCAACCAATGCGTTAATTTTGGGATTTGCACGTTCTAAGTGCTCAATATAGGTACGCGTTGCCTCAAAGGAGGAAAGTTCCCGTGCTTTAATTTTTTGGGCCAATGAAGTGGCATCCAAATCTAAAATTTCTTTCATTTTACTGTCTCCTTTACTAAGTTAAAAGTCGGTAGGAAAAGTTACGTTAAATTGTACATGAGAAAAGAGCAAAGAAAAAGGGATTGATATTATAGATTGGTACTACTAAAATTTATTTATTTAAAAATAAAGATTTTATTATCATCAAATTCTTGGTATACTTTCCCTGTACAAATCGTGGAGAGTATAGTATACCTATTCTATATGAATATCAAGAGTAAGACATTTTTACTTAATACCGCATTTTTCATGACACCATCAGGGATTTTACAGAGAAAATAGAGATAGGGAAAATCAAAGGGGGAATTCTCCATGTTTGATGAAAGTGTGATTAACACTTCCACGATGTTATATTTTATGATGGTTATTTGTTGCATTCTTACCGCTTTGTATATTCGAGAAAGAGGAAAAAACAAGTAATTTGCCTTTGGTGCCTAGCAGGTGGTATTATTTTTATTCCTACTTCCCCAAAGCTGTCGACCCATAAGTCGTCAGCTTTTTTTATATAATTAGAGATTAATGGAGGGATGATCGTGTACAAACAATTGGCGGAATGGCTTGTCACATCAGTGCATACCACTGTATTAACCGGAGCGGGAATGTCTACTGAGAGTGGGGTTCCTGACTTTCGCTCTTCCACAGGTTTGTGGCGAAAAATTGATCCACATCAGGTAGCGACCGTAGAGGCCATGGAAAAGAATTATCCATTGTTTTACCAGTTTTATGTAGAGAGAATCAAAGCACTTCAGAAAGTGAAGCCTCATGTTGGTCATGAAATACTCGCCAACTGGGAGAGAAGGGGTCTCATCACTACGATTGCTACTCAAAATGTTGATGGTTTGCACCAGGTAGCAGGATCAAAAAAGGTGATCGAGCTGCATGGTTCGATTCGCAAAATCAGTTGTCAGTCATGTAAAAGATCTGTGACGGAGAGCGAGTTTTTGCAAGATGGTACTTGCAATATATGTAAAGGGAACCTACGTCCTGGGGTTGTTCTTTTTGGTGAAATGCTTCCAGAACAGGCTTGGCAACAGGCTTATATGGCAATGGAACAAGCAGAATTGGTGATTGTCATGGGAACAAGCTTGGAAGTTTTTCCTGTTAACCAATTACCCTTTGTATCTCGAGGAAAAATAGTGATGATTAATCTAGAACCTGTTCACCAAGAAGAACGTTTTGATTTAGTCATACACGGGAAAGTTGGAGAGGTGTTACAAAAGGTGGATCAATATTTGGAATAAGGAGAAGGGATGCCGTTATAGTTAGCATACCCCTCACTCCTTATCCACAGTAACAAGGTTAGCTTGAGCTACTCGATGAACTCTCCATATAGCGGCGGCCTCTTCGTGAGCTTTCCATATAATCCCGCTTTGGACTCCATTTATGATTGCGATTGGAACTTTCCATCGGGTAATAACGACCCCGTCGATATGAAGAGGAACTGGAGGAACTAAAGCTGGAACTTTCGTTAAAAGACTGGTCATTGCGCATCATCTGCTTCATCATTTCTCGCTCTAGCCGGTGACACATTTTCATGTACCGATACATATGCTTCATCATTCTTCTATCCATTACTGGTCCACACCCAGGCGGATGTGGCATATGCGGATAATAATTCTCCATACTTATTGCTCCTTCCCATAGATTTAGACCCATTGTATTGTATGAATGACGATCGGCGGAGGTACCAGAAAGAACGCCCATCTTGACAACTTACGAGTAGATGGTTTGGTCGAATCTGTTTCGTTACGATATAATAAATAAAGCGCTCCCCAATGTGAGCCAAAGCGGACGGGGGCTGGGAGGGAAGATAATGGAAGTAGTGAAGATTACTCCAAGAGGATATTGTTATGGCGTTGTAGATGCGATGGTTTTGGCGCGCCAGGCGTCCAAAGATCCAAGCTTACCCCGCCCCATATATATTCTCGGAATGATTGTGCATAATCGGGATGTTGTTGAGGCTTTTGAGGAAGATGGGGTGATTACCCTTGATGGGGATAATCGTTTGGAGCTTCTGGAGCAAATTGAAAAAGGGACAGTGATTTTTACTGCCCATGGGGTTTCACCAGAGGTGCGCCGCCGTGCCCAAGAGAA
This sequence comes from uncultured Thermoactinomycetaceae bacterium, assembly GCA_937975135.1. Classification (GTDB taxonomy): domain Bacteria; phylum Bacillota; class Bacilli; order Thermoactinomycetales; family CALJVA01; genus CALJVA01. The sequence continues at coordinate 24,434 of CALJVA010000106.1, forward strand.
AGGCTTAACTGTTGTAGATGCTACCTGTCCAGATGTAACACGAACCCACGATCTTATTCGTGACAAAGTAGCAGAGGGTTATGAGATTATATATATAGGAAAACGAGGACACCCTGAGCCAGAAGGAGCGATCGGGGTGGCCCCTGATCACGTCCATTTAATTGAGAATCAAAAAGACATTGAAGAGCTGAATTTACAGTCAGAGAAGCTTTTAGTTACAAACCAGACAACAATGAGTCAGTGGGATACTGCTGAATTAATGGAGCAAGTGCGGAAAAAGTATCCTCATGTGGAAGTTCATAATGAGATTTGCTTAGCTACTCAAGTTCGGCAAGAAGCAGTGGCGGAACAAGCAAAAGGAACGGATCTTGTGATTGTCGTCGGGGATCCACGAAGCAATAATACCAATCGTTTGGTTCAGGTAAGCCGAGAAATTGCGGGAGTTGAAGCTTATCGGGTCCGGGATGTAACAGAAATCAAGATCGAATGGTTAAAAGGAAAAAAGCGAGTAGGTGTAACATCTGGTGCTTCAACGCCAACACCGCTGACCCGAGAAGTGATCCAATTTCTAGAACAATTTGATGAAAATGATCCGACTACTTGGACACCAACCCGAACGGTAAAACGGGATCGCCTGTTACCCCCTGTTCGTCAGAAAAAAGAAAAAGCACAATAAATAGAAAAACCGGGGCCTTCAGGGCCTCGGTTTTTTGGGGAATTATCCGAACATTATTTTGGGATTACGGGATAACGAGTGGAAACATATCCATAACATTGATTCATCGAGCCGCGGAATTCAATGCGGTGGTCCTTTCTCATCGGGTTATACCATTTAAAATATTGATCCTCATGTAAGATAGTGGGCGGGTATTTATCCGAATCACGGATGACGTAATACATCGTTACCACCTCCTATCTCCTATTATTGTCTAAACAATCCTAACATAACCAGTATTACCGTCGTATCCTTTATTTTGTAAATCTTAGGAGTCCTGCTGGATAAGAGCGATGGGGATCGCGACAAGTTCCTGGGATCCTTCCCATTTTCCCCATGCCATAATTCCCTTAAGATACTCAACCTGAAAGGTTTTCTCCGCACCTTCCACTTTATAAGTAGCTCCTGGCTGAATTATGTGGGGATCAACCAAATAGGATCGGGCCATATTTCGCCTTTGACGTAAAATGTTTGCTTCACTTTTTCGTCCCATTTTTTCAGCTTTTGCCAATTCTTTTTCCAGTAGCGAAATTTCTTCTATTAATTCATCACGACTCATCTGACTAAATAACCGCATGGTCACTTCTCCTTACATCTCAATACCCTCTTTTCTCGATTATATCAAATCAATAAATATTACCTGCTGGAATTAAGACTGGATAGAAATACAGGTAACTACACCGTTAGAACAATATGTTACAATCAGAAGAGTAAAAAGGGAGGTTACTAACAGATTGTCAGTCATCCTTTTATTTATAGACGGCGTGGGTTTGGGAGAGAAAGCTGCATATAATCCGTGGTCTCAACATCCTACTCCACATATAAAAGAACTTCTTGATGGTAAACCCCTTGTGCGAGAGGCGATTGGTAAATATAGTGAAGTAGCTTTGCTAGCAACAGATGCACGGCTTGGAGTGGCTGGGTTGCCCCAAAGTGCCACAGGTCAAGCTACGATTTTTACTGGACGAAACGCACCGAAAGCCATGGGTGAGCACCAAAGTGGTCTTCCTTTTCAACGATTGCGGGATTGGTTATTAGAGGATCATTTGTATTTACAATTTGAACGACGAGGCCTTCGCGCTACCTTTGCGAACAGTTATACCGAGGAATTTTTTCAGCTCCCAACGACCAAACGAGGCTGGGTCTCTGTTTCTACGGCGACCCTTCAAGCCTCCAGCGAGCCGCTACGTATGTTGCCGGATCTTTTAGCAGGGAAGGCAGTATATCATGATTTGACCCGTCGTACTTTAACAAGGTTTCGTAGTGATGTAAAGGAAATTGAACCAGAGGAAGCAGCAGTTCACCTACTAGACCTTGCCCATCAATATGATTTGGTGGTGCATGAATATTTTTTAAGTGATTTGGCTGGCCATAAACAGGATCAGGAAATGATATCATGGGTGATCACGTCCTATGATCGCTTTTTAGGTGAGTTGGTTCGGAAAAAGAGAGCAAGGGATACAATTGTGCTTGTGAGTGATCATGGAAATAGTGAGGATTTTCGGGTGAGTACTCACACCTTTAATCCGGTTCCTACGCTAGTGATTGGCGATTACAGTAAGATAGAGCATTTTTTAGATCGAGAATGGGATCTTACCTGTATTGCCCCATTACTCAGAAAACTGACGGAGAGGTGAAAGGAAGAAGGCTGATGAAAAAAAGGTATGTTCCGCAAATCAATGAGGCTGCAATCCCGGAAGATGGTGCATGGGCGAATCTGTCTCAAGAGTCTGTCTTGATATTGTCGATCCCAGATTGGAAAGATGTTGTAGGCCGTTCCACAGAAGGGTATGAGTATGTATGGCTTTATGATCGGCAAAAAGATGCCTATATCTTTTGTTTCCGGCTTTCTGATAAAACAGAAAGAGCAATTGCTTTTCCAAAAGATCATGCCGGTCTATTGCTTCAAGATGGACGAGCCTATGACCCATTTTCTTTTTTGATTACCTCTCAAGCATTAAATGAAGTGGATGAAAAAGAGCAGATGTTGTTTCTTGGCGAGGTGGAATTAAAGCGGCACCCCCAGGCGGGATGGTAAGATTGATAAAATCTATGAAAAGTAGGTAGGATAATCCTACCTGCTTTTTTTATGGCCATGATTGGAATATCTTTATCGCGAGACCAAATAAAGAAAATTTAACAGGAGTTGTGAAACATAAGGTGAATTGGCTACTGAAAATTGTTCTGTACGGAGGGATTATCCAAACCGTTCATTTTTTTATGGGTGGCCTTCAATATCCCCCCTTTCTTTTTATTACGATCGTCCTTTTTTTATCTACTGTGGGCTACTTTGCAGATCTATGGGTTTTGCCACGCCTAGGGAATGGTTTGTCCCTCCTCATGGGTTCTTTGTTTATCTTAAGTACCTTATGGTTTGTGAAATATATTGTTCCATTGGGTAAAGTTCGTCTCCCTGCTGTTCTATTAGCCAGTATCTTGATGGGAACTGTCGAGTATGGGATTCATCGCTGGATAATTCTTTCCAAAAGAAGAGGAAGATTGTAAGGTAAAGATCTAAGAACTGATTGGAATATGAGTGTCTTTACTTATAGTAATAAAATGTAGGAAATGAATGGCTTTCATATTGGGTAGATATGATAGCAAATGGGTGGTAAAGAGGAATAATGAACACTCAGTAGATGTCAGCCATGATTATGGAAGTTGACCGACACTGATCCTTTGGTAAAATTATGTGTGTTAAAAATCAAGTAGATACAAACATTTTGTGAATACTTCACGATGATAATTCGGTTTACTTGAAGTATTTTAAGGAGGTTCTGATGATCCTAGCTCCCGAGTTGGACCAGGAAAGTCATGTATTTGAAGTTGACCCACGTAACTCTCGAGTAAAATTGATGGAATATCGTCCCCAAGACTTACCTCTGTTAAGCAAGCGATTGGTCTCTATGGCGGAGGAACAAAGCTTGGGAAAAATAATTGTATATGCTCATATGGGGGATGTTTCCACATTACAGGAGCAAGGTTTTGAAGTAGAAGGTACAATCGATGGATTTCGTGACGGAGATCCCGTCTGTATGATGGCACGTTTTGTCGACCAAGAGCGAGCAATATCTGTGAACGCAGAAGAAAAAGATCGAATCGTAAAAATGGCTAAGATGGCGAGTGAGAAGAAGCCAACAGTTGATCTACCTGAGGGCTTTGACTTACGTCCGGCAAAACCTGAAGATGCTCCTTCCCTAGCTCAACTATATAAAGAGGTATTTACATCCTATCCAACACCGATTGATCAACCAGAAGAGATTGAGCGTGCGATGGAGGATGAAGTTTATTTTTCAGTTGTAACACATAAGGAAAAAATCGTAAGTGCTTCATCGGCAGATGTTTTTCCCGAACAGAAGGTTGCCGAGATGACGGATTGTGCAACATTGCCTGCCTATCGGGGAAAGGGATTGGTAAGTGTCCTTTTCTCTCATTTGGAGGAGAGAATGCGTTCGCGGGGAATACCTAATCTTTTTTCCTTAACTCGAGCAGTTTCAGTGGGAATGAACGTTATCGCAGCCAAACATGGTTATTGCTACCGTGGCCGATTGGTACAAAATTGCCATATTGCCGGCCAATATGAGGATATGAATATTTGGGTAAAAACCCTTGAGTGATAAAAGGGCTGTTGATTTTCGAAATCAACAGCCCTTCCATGCTTTGATATTAAACCCTTGTGGCCATACGTAATTGCTAATTTTTTTGTCTTTAGGAAATAAAGGGATCCTTATTAAAACCAGATTCATATTGAATTTTGCTTGAAAATATGATACGTTTTTATCGTTATCGCGCTAGTAGGATCCGGGATTCACTGAAAGGGTTGGGACCTCATTGGACTAACCTTCCCCCGAGTGAATTGAGCAGATCCTAGCGGAATATTGGATAAAACCAAATTTTTGCTAGGAAGGGGGCCGAAAGAAATGAATTATTCTACTTTCGGGAGACACGTGGCTGTTGATGCTTGGGGCATTGATTTTGATCTGCTCAACGATGTCTCATTCTTGGAGATGCATCTGAAAAAAGCTGCACAGAGATGTGGTGCTACAGTTTTATCTTGTCAGTCGCAAAAGTTCGAACCACAGGGAGCCACTGTACTCGTCTTGTTATCGGAAAGTCATATGTCGATTCATACTTACCCTGAAGAAGGCTTTGCAGCATTGGATTGCTATACATGTGGGCATCGGGTTGATCCCATGGTGGCGATGAAGTACATGCTCGACATATTAAAGCCTGGGAGAATCTTTTCCAAGATACTAAGGCGAGGAGACGGTCCAGTGGAGGTTGTCCGGCCCGAAGATGTATCGATGGAACAGATGATTGTATGACCAAAGTTGTAACCCCTCTTAAAATAAGAGGGGTTTTCGATTTTTTGCTTAGTTATTCATCAATCTATGTACCGATCCCACATCTGTTAGGGTTAATGCATGGTGAGCTTTTTCTTTTGCATCCTGGCTATTTAATTGGCGCAGTTTTTCCTTGATATAAGGAATTGCAGTAGCATTCATGGATAGCTCATTCACACCGAGACCGATCAATAGTTCCGTCGCCTGGGGATTGCTTGCCAATTCTCCGCATACTCCTACAGGTATCCCAGCTTTGTTGGCTGCTGTACAGGTGAATTTTATTAATTGTAATACTGCAGGATGAAGGGGGTCATAATAATGGGCTACTCGTTCATTATCACGATCCGCAGCCAAAGCGTACTGTGTTAGATCATTTGTACCAATACTAACAAAGTCCACTTCTTGGACAAATCGATCAGCCATAAGTGCAGTAGCAGGGATCTCAATCATGATTCCTAATGGGATGGTATCACCCATAGGGATGTTTCTTTGTAACAGTTCCTGTCGACACTCATTTAAAAGCACTTTTACTGCTCGAATCTCGTAAATATTTCCTACCATGGGAAGCATAATCCATAGATTTCCATAAGCGCTCGCGCGAAGAAGTGCCCGTAACTGTGTTTTAAAGATGGATGGATGGGATAAGCAATAACGGATTCCTCGGTGTCCCAGAAAAGGGTTTTCTTCCTGAGGTTGATCCGCATAGGGCAGTGACTTATCGCCACCAATATCCAAGGTACGAACGATTACCGGCTGGGGAGAAAATGCTTTTAGAACTTCGCGATAAGCGACAAATTGCTTCTCTTCACTTGGCCAGGTGTTGCTATCTAAATATAGAAATTCCGTACGAAATAATCCAACACCTTCTGCTCCATACCTTAAAGCGATTTCTACTTCATGGATACTACCGATATTGGCCATGACTTTAACTTTCTTTCCGTCTTTAGTAACTGCTTCCTGGGCAGCTTTTTTTATTAAAGTTTCTTGTTGTGCCTGTTTTTCTTGGAGCTCTTTTTTTATTTGGTATTGTAATGTTTGATCCGGATGAATGATAACGGTTCCTTGTTCGCCGTTTATAGCTAAGGGATCGCCATCTTTAATTTCATTCACTGCTTGACCTAAACCGATTACGGTAGGAATACCCAGAGCACGAGCCATAATCGCGGCGTGAGATGTTTTACTTCCTTGCCCAAGCACCAATGCAGCAACTTGTGAAGGAAGTAGGGCGATATCAGAGGGAGAAAGTTCATGAGCGATAACAATGCTTCCAGGGGAAAGAAGCTTAGGATCAAAGTTTTTTCTCCCTGTTAGATGATAGAGAAGGCGGTTACCTACATCCTGAATATCGTCTGCTCGGGATCGCATATATTCATCGGGCAGGGAAGAGAACATATGAACCATTTCTTTCATTAAAGAAGTGCAAATCGCTTCTGCATTCTTTTTTTCCTGTAAGATTCTCCGCTGCATCTCTCCTGTAAAAGCTGGATCATCTAGGAAAGCTAAATGAGCATCAAAAATCGCTGCTTCTTCTTCACCCATTCGCTGTTTGGTTTGATCCCGTAACTGGTTAATTTGCTTTTTGGCCTTTTGGATTGCAAGCAAAAGCCGCTCCACCTCTTGTGAAGGATCAGAGATGGATTTTGCTTCCACACTGATAGGCTTTTTATGCCACCAGATTGCTCGTCCCAAAGCGAGACCAGATACGGCACCGATCCCAGTGAGACATAGACCTGTGGGCAAGACAATCGCCCCTTTCCGATAAATATTATCTTTTCACACATTATAGTAAACATATTGTCTCTAATTTCTTTAAAAACTTGTTACAATTAAATTTTTAATCCATCAACTTTTCTTTCTTTAATCACATGATTTTCTATGATCCTAAATCCTTTCACCTTCTATTTCATCTAGAGGTGATAAAGACAGAATCCCTGATCTTTAGAAAAAGGAGTCTTTCTAACCTTTTCAACAGCTTTTTATTAGGATGTGAAATACATCTTCGGTCAATTCCAAAAGGGGAAGGAGGTTTAGGTGACTTCGTTGAACCTAACCGTAGGAAAAGGAATTCCAGGTAAAAGCACTTTTCTGGCTACATTGTCCGTTTTTATCGAAAGTGAATCCAAAGGGTCGATCTACATAAATTTTGTATCGGGTAGAGGGGGACATGTGGTTTTGCGTGTAGATAAGAAGTGGATCGAGCTTCAGTTCAATCGATGTGCGCAAGTATATGATCAGTATGCAGTGGTCCAAAAAAGAATGGCTTATCGATTGATTGAGACATTGAATAATAAAATAAAAGATCCCAAGAACATATTGGAAATTGGGTGTGGAACTGGGTTTATGACCCGGTTGTTGTATGATCATTATTCTTCAGCGCAGATTACGACCATTGATATTGCAGAAAAGATGGTACAACAGGCACAAGAGCGTCTAGGATCTCCTTCTCGAATTATCTGGCTTCATGGGGATGTAGAGGAAATGGTATTGGAAACGCAAGCTTATGATCTTATCGTATCCAATGCCACGGTTCATTGGTTTAGTGATATTAGGGATACATTAAAAAAGTTAGAGTCATCCCTTCGACCTGGTGGGTTTATGGCACATACTACTTTTGGGAAGGACACTCTTATCGAGTTAAATGATGTATTGGAGAGGATTAAAGAGAAATATGGTCTTTGGTCTGTTGAAGTGGAATCTTTTCCGTCTTATGAATACTGGGAAAGCCTCTTTACTTCGATAGGGTTTACTGAGACCAATTCCAACTCTTTTTGGCAAAGGATTGAATATCCTGATTGTTATTCACTTCTTAAAGCATTAAAAGGGATGGGAAAAGCATACAGACGGTTTAGCGAGCAACCCTTCTCCTTTCAACGATCTTTACTGGATGAAGTGATTCTTCGTTATGAGCGTGCCTATCGGAAAAAAGAAGGGGTCTATGCTACGTTCCATTCCATTCAATTTACTGGAAGAAAACCGATGTAAGTAAATATAGATGGAATTGAAGACCTTTTCCTTTACAGGGAAGGTCTTTTTGTTTACTCAAGGTTTTTGATGGGGAGTAGAATTTCCCACCTTGCGGATGATAAAGAAAAAGTAAAGGAGATTATAGAATGGGTATTCAGTCGATTGCTACCTACTTCTTATGTTTTTTTCTTGTCTGGGGACTCGGAGGAAAAGAAGGAGTCTGCCTGCTAAAGCCTGCGAATAAGGTTGTACAGGGCACGATGAAATATGTTCCCATCGAGGGCGGATGCTGGGTTTTGGAAGATGATCAAGGGAAAAAATATGAAATTGTTGGAAATCACCCTCGGCTGTATTCGGAAGGGCTCCGTGTAGTCCTGTTATTGAAAAAACCAAGCCAGCCAGTCTATGGCTTTTGCCCTGGTGAGAAGATGGAACTGGTTCAAGTGATTCGAATTGATTGATTTTCTGTGGTGGGTTGGATAAACTGATTTCATTGGTTCAGAGAGTGGAAAAGGAGGTGGACAAATATGAAAGTATACGTTCAGGGTGTAGACTCTTCCTACTATATCGATATTGAGCGGATTATTAATTTATTCGATTCAGATGCAAAAATCGTGAACGACCTGGAAGATTTAGTGGATTGCAAGCTTCTGTTTCAAATTGATGCGGGATCTGAAGAAGTGTTGGTTACGGCAAAATGGATTGATGGTAAGCAACATTGGCAAACCTCTTATAAAAAGAACTTCTTTCCCAATCTATCCGACCAGGAACGGAATAAGCAGATAAAACTAGCAGTCAAAAATGCATTGCTTCAGGTACTAACAGAAGCGATGGATAAGGTTCAACCCTGGGGAATCCTTACCGGTGTTCGTCCAACGAAGCTATTCCATACACTGCTATTGAAAGGGTACACAATGGAAGATGTTCAAGAAATATTGATTCAGGAATACCAAGTACTTCCTGAAAAAGTGTCTCTATTGACGGAGATCGTTAATCGTCAACAATCGGTCCTTCCTGACTTGTATCAGCTCGACCGTGAAGTAAGTTTGTATATTGGTATTCCCTTTTGTCCTACTAAGTGTGCTTACTGTACATTTCCTGCCTATGCGATTGGGGGCCGCACAGGTTCTGTTGACGCTTTTTTACAAGGTTTACATGAAGAAATTGATGCGGTTTGTGCCTGGTTAGAGGAACAGAATCTTCAGGTTACTACAGTCTATTTTGGCGGTGGAACTCCTACTTCAATTACAGCAAAGCAGTTGGATCATCTTTTTGCCCATTTAAAACAGGCTTTAAAGGGCAGTGGGCAAGTACGGGAATGGACAGTGGAAGCTGGTCGACCAGATACGATTGATGAAGAAAAACTAGCCGTATTAAAAAAGTGGCAGGTTGATCGTATCAGTATTAATCCACAAAGCTTTAAAGAGGAGACTTTAAAGGCAATTGGTCGACATCATACAGTAGCTGAAACTCTGGAAAAGTACAGGCTGGCTCGGGAGCTGGGGATGCAGAACATAAATATGGACCTGATTATCGGATTGCCTGGTGAGGGGATGGATACTTTTCGGCAATCATTGCAGTTCATTGAGGAGCTAAAGCCTGAATCTCTTACTGTTCATACCCTTTCTTTTAAGCGCGGTTCTGTGATGACCAACAATAAGAGGAAGTACCCAGTAGCAACAGGGGATGAGGTAGCAGCCATGGTGGAATTGGCTCGAGCTAAGACAGCGATGATGGGGTATGTTCCTTATTACTTATACCGTCAGAAAAATATTCTTGGTAACCAAGAAAATGTTGGGTATGCACTACCTGGTCATGAAAGTTTATATAATGTGCTGATCATGGAAGAGAAACAAACAATTATTGGTTTGGGCTGTGGTGCCGTGAGTAAAATTATTCCTCCAGGCACTTCACGAATCCTTCGGTTTTCCAATCCAAAAGAACCCCAAGTTTATATCAACACTTTCCGTCAGATGATTCCTCAAAAGTTAGCGATATTGGATGAAGCTTATAATTCAGGCGCGGTTAAGAAGAAAGAGGCAAATTAAAGGCCTTCTGTTCATAAAGAAGGCCTTTTTCTTCTATCCATCACTTACTTGACGCAGATTGCCCTTGTTTGATCCATTGGGCTACTTGTATCATACGCTTTGCTTGGTGACGTGCAGCTTGAAAGACTGCTTCTGGAATTTCTGCATCTTGACTTACAGTAGCACTGGTCCCGTAAGGATTACCTCCGGCTGCATAGATGGAGTCATCTGTATATCCTGGTGCAACCACAATGGCTCCCCAATGGTAAAACGTGGTGTAGAGGGATAACAGGGTTGCTTCTTGACCACCATGGGCATTTCCGGCACTCGTCATAGCAGATACTACTTTGTTGGTCAGTTTTCCTTGAGCCCATAAGCCGCCTGTCTGATCGAGAAACTGCTTTAGCTGTGAAGCCATGTTACCATAACGTGTTGGTGTACTAAAGAGAATGGCATCTGCCCAGTCTAGATCCTCCATTGTAGCCACAGGAACGGTGTCTTTGGTTTCTTCGTAGTGTGCTTTCCATTGGGGATTAGAGGCGATTGCCTCTTCAGGCGCTAACTCTGGAACCCGGTGTACTCGGACTTCAGCTCCCAAGGAACGGGCTTCCTCTGCCGCAGCAGTAGCCAACTTATAGTTGGTTCCTGTGGAGCTGTAATAAATGATTGCCAGATTGATTTTCGTCACTTGATTTTCCTCCATTTCTATTTATGTCTTTCCATAGATATCTTTGTTGATTATTTCTCCAACTTTTCTTTTGCAGATCGTCCCAGCTTTTTTAGCAATCGGATTAACTGTTCTATTTCCTCCGGGTTAAGTACTTCTACTGCTCGCGATATCACTTCTCGATGGGAAGGAAAAAGCTGTTCAAAAAGCTTTTTACCTTCAGGGGTTAGTGTAGCATAGATAACCCGTCGATCTTGGGGACAAGGATTGCGAGATAGGAGTCCTTTCTTCTCTAATTTGTCAATAACATAAGTTGTACTCCCACTAGAAACTAAAATATGTTCCCTAATTTTTTGAATCGGGAAGGAACCTTTGTGGTAGAGAAGGTCGAGGACACCAAATTCAGTTAGGGTTAAGTTGCTTGTTTTTACGTCCCGATGCGCATGTTCATGTACATACTTTGCAGTCTTAGATAGAACAACAAACAGTTTTAGCGCCTGGGAAGCATCGTCGTGTGGTTTCAATCGATATGAATCCTCCCCTTACATTTAGCACTATATAGAGTATCTCTATGTCAAAATAAATGGTAAGGGAAACTGTTCAAGAAGTCAAGAGGGGAACACTTATCAATAGACTTCCTCATAGAGAAGGGTATTATTAATTTTTGATGGAAAGGTTTCAAAAATAAAACAGTGCCTCGTATGATTTAAGGGCACTGTTCAAGAAATACGGGGAATGTTTTTTATTTCGTAAAAAGTTTGTTTCCATCTTCTGTTTCAACAATAAACTTTTTAAATTGCAAGACACCGCGGTCAACACGGATAAAAACACGAGCTGGTTCGGCGTCCTCAGTACCTACCTTATTGGTTCGGTTTAAGTAAACCACAATCTTGGCCGTTTCCGCATCCAATAATTGGACGGAGACAACTTTTAACTCATAACCATAATGTTTTTTGTCACCACTTTGGATTAGGAGTACATCATATTCATCCCAGCTATAGACCAGATCATTGGCGTTTCCTGGGTGGTCTTCTTTAGTAAAAAGCCAAATTCCTCCTTCTGACTTCCAAGGCATCCGAGTCCAAATATCGCTGAATTTCACTTCGACGGGTTGTATCTTCTCTTTTTTTTCAGATTCTGATTGGTTTGTATCCGTATCCTCTGATTTGTTTTCCTCAGTTGCCTTTTCAACGCTTGTTGTTATGAAACCACATCCCGATACAAGTAAAAAGATGAGACAGATAATGAGAGGTACCCATCCTCTTCTATTTTGTTTCACTAAGATTCCCTCCAGGGCATCATTCATTTTTAATTGGGTTATTACCTAGCGGAGGTTTAATTGGTATTCAATATTTCGCCGTCTTCCGTTTTGATTATATATTTTGTATCCTTATTAATTGTACCGCGGTTTAGACGGATGAAGACTCGTGCTGGTTCTGCATTTTTATCATTGTTGGCCCAGGTACCAGGCTTTAATTGTACAGTAATTTCAGCAGTATTGTTTTTTTGTAGCTCAA
>CALJVA010000107.1 GCA_937975135.1 uncultured Thermoactinomycetaceae bacterium
TTTGAATTTAGGAGTCGATGTCATCGACATCCCGTACTATACCAAGGAGGCTCTTATTTTGTTAAACCTCAATTTTCTTCATTACAGGAATGCTCCTTTAGATTGATGGCTAGGGTTAAATAATATTCCGACACATGGTTGTATTTCTCCTCTTGGTACAATTATACCAATTTGTGCCACATAAAGAAATATCATAAACTTTTTGCATATAATTTTATTTTATGATTAAAATTAACACATTACCAAATTAGTTGTTTGTCTAGGATCAAAATATGTTTATAATATATTTAGATGGATAATAAGATTACAATCTATAAATAACTTAATACATTTTATATTAGGAATGATAGGTCTTGTCCCTACTATCAGAAATTAACAAAGAGTATGAATCAATAATGCATTCGGATATGGATCAAGAATTAAAAGATAAAAAGCTGTCCACCCTCATGGATATCTTGGAGAGGGAGTTTAATATTCCAATGCTCCGAACTGAAGAATATGAAAAACAGAATCGAGCCGTGATCGCACTGTATCGGAAAATAGCGAGAAGCCGCTCTCTTTAGAAAGAGGTTTGGCGATGAGCGAAGGAGTTATATTAAAAGGTGTAAAGCTTCCTACTCTGCCAGATGATTTTTATGATCCATCCTTGTTTAAACTTATTTCATCTGAAGGTTTTTTAAATACTCGTTGGGACGATGTGCCCGATGAATTACTCATTTATGTTTTTTTACATGACGAGCCGGTACTTGGAAAAAAAAGAAGGAAAGAAACAAAAGCAGAATATTATCGAGATCTTATGCAGTTTTTGCAGTTTGCAAAAGCAAAAGGTGGGATACGGCATATACAACCGGAACATTTGCTTGCCTATCAGCTTTGGTTAGAAGGCAATGATGGAACCAACAACTATAAACCGACAACGATCCGGAAAAAATCTACGGTTATCAAACAGTTTTATCAGTACTTGTTCCGAAAAGGTGTTATTCAATCGGATATTACATATAAAATGAAGAAAGTTGCTCAGCCGAAAGAATTACTTGTCAATCGTGATCTATACGAACACGAGGTACAGCAGTTGATTGATTACTTTCGCAAGAATGATTTATTTGCATACACACTTCTCTTATGTTTAGTCAGCACAGGAATGCGAATTGAGGAATTAGCCACTGCCAAGTGGCGGCGATTATATTTTCACCTTGAATTAGGTTGTTATTTTTTGCCGGTGATTGGAAAAGGGAACAAAGTACGAGAAGTGCGTATTTTTGAAGATGTGTTGGATCCATTAAAAGAATTGAGAAGAAGGCGCGGACTCGAATCTGAATTAAATGCAGAAGATTCGAGCGCCTTTTTTCCTAAAGCTGACGGAGGACATTACAACAAAAAATATTTAGGGAGTGAGTTCACAAAACTGATCAAGGAAACAGGTTTTCCGTTCGTAAAACACCGGACGGACCCGATCACGCCGCATACTTGTCGCCATTATACTGCGGCCTATTTCGCCAAAAAAGGGATTGAGCTGGATGCAATACGTGACATGTTGGGTCATGCGTCGATCAAGACAACAGAACGGTATTTATGGAAACAAAGGCGATTGGAAGATCATGCGGCGGTTCAATTGGGAGAAAGATTTATAAATAACTAGATCTATCATCCAATGAAGTTCCCCACCATGGCGATCATCTCCTTGATAAACGCCATCCTTTTGAAATACGTCACACTGCGACCTAGTATTCATTTCTTGTTTGAAACACCGCCGTATGTGCAGTTATCCAAGCTGATCAACAGTTTTAAACTGTCTCATTACGTTATGAGTTTGCTGATAAACTACTTAAAGTTTGCATTGTGTTTTCCCATATATAAAAGTGCTCTCCATGCGGAGAACACCTATTGGCCTGCTAGTATTAAAATTGTGAAGTTAGATGATATAAGCTTTATGTCAACTTAATTGCTTTTGATTCGAGCCATTCAGCTAATTCAGACAAGTCCATTTGTTTGTTTGCAACTTTGAGAACCACATCAAAAAGTTCTTTATTCGATGCATTAAGTCTATATCCGTTTAAATATAAAAAGGTCAAACAACATACAGTGCCTGTCCGTTTGTTTCCATCTGCAAAATACTGGGCTGCAGCGAACCCATGAAGGTATACAGCCGCCTTAAGAAAGAGACCAGGATACAATTCTTGGCCGTATAATTCCTGGCGAGGCTTATCCGCAATAAAATTAATTAGTTCAGGCTCCCTCTCCCCTTCTATACCACCATAACGCCGGATGACATGTTCGTGGATTAATCGAACGTCATACGGCGTTAAATAACGGAACTTCAACTTTTACCCAACCTTTTTAAGGTTTCATCATACTGTGTAAATACAGCTTCTGCTGCATCGTAGACAGATATGGCCATTTTAATGTTTTCCACTGGAATACGCCAATGGCCGCCGTGTGTTCGGTATGCGCCTTTAAATAATCCTTGCTCACACCAACGGCGTATTGTTTGGGAACTAACTCCTAATATTTCGGCGGCTTCTTGCGAAGTATAGGTGCCCACTTTGGTAATGGTTCCATTCCCCTTTATCGTTTTTTCTTCCTTATTAGTATATGCCGCTCCAATATCTTTTATTGGTGACTGAATATCAATAACCTTAGTAGCGATCCGTTTTATAAACCGCTCCCGTTCATCTTTTGGAATCATTGAAATAAAGTGATGGACATAATCTGGGAAGAGCGCTCTTAAGCTGTCTTTTTTTCTAATTTGTAGTGCCTTCCTAATTTTTACATCCAATTCCCGCAGTCTGGATAAAGTATCTTGTTGCAGCCGCACATGATAAATCGAATTAACTAAATCGGCACACCCCATTAATTGAAAAGTATCCTGAATAATTTCTTTAACGTCCTTTTCAGCTTTTTTAATATCTTCATGATATAACGACTCGATGGAATCCCATCGATGTTCATCCGTTAGAACCCCCATTTTAATCACCACCCTAATATTATTATAAACAACAAAACAAACAAATACAACATATGCAACGAATGTAACAAAAAAATACTCCACCATTCTCCGTATGGTAAATCTAATCAAGACGACGGAGTGGTATTTATGGAGCCAAAGGCGATTGGAGGATCATGTTGCCAACAAAAGGGGAGGTATAATGAAAAGTGGAAGCAATCACAGAGACTTCAATTCCAGTTATATAGCCCGTTCTATCCTTAACAAACACTCGTTAGATGGAACTCCAAACGTCATTTCTTTCTTTTTCATTTTTCATTTGCTTGAAGATGCTGTTCATTCGGGGATATAAAGACAAATATTGAGCGTACATGTCATCGTAAACGGACTTGTGTGTCTCCCTCGGCAAAAACTTGTCAGCCGTTTTGACAATTTGAGAAGAGGCCTGCTCCAGATTGTCGAACCAACCGATACCTATTGCAGCAAGAAGTGCTGCTCCAACCGCTGAGGCATCTTTATGCACCAGCCTCTCGATCGGCAAGCCGATGACATCAGCTAACATTTGACACCAAAAGTCATTTCCGCTTCCGCCGGCACCGACGGTGATCCGTTGGACATTCGGATGATGTCGTCTGTAAATCTCCACTGATTCTCTTATATGAAATGAGATGCCTTCAAGTACCGCCCGTAGCATATCTAGTTTGGTATGAGCAGACGTCAGCCCAAGAAATGCGCCGCGATCCACAGGATCAAAATACGGACTGCCGCTCCCGTCCAAAAAAGGAAAAAACAGAATACCGTTATGTCCTGTTACGTCATTATCCAACCGGGTAAACGTTTGACGAAAGTGGTCCCAGTCAATATCTGCCGCTGGATTGTCCTGAAACAGCATCCGGTAGACCCATTCCGCCCCAAGTCCTCCGGTAAAGATGGTTCCCATGCCGTACAGGGAATCTTTGATTGCACTCATATGGTGCGTAATACGACCGATCTCTTCGTATAACACCGATGGCAAACGAAAGACCACTTGCCCCGACGTACTTAATGTTATCTGCAACGTTGTCGGCTCCAGAGCACCGCTGCCAATTTGACTGCATGCCATATCGGCTCCACCCACAACGACTGGCGTGCCGTGTTTCAATCCAGTCTCCCGAGCCGCTTCTTCCGTTACCCATCCCGCGATACGGTCGGGTTCAAGGATAGGAGGAAGCCATTCTAGGGGTAAGCCGAGAGATTTCACCCACTCCGTATCCCATTGTCTGGTGTGAATGTCTGTCAATAAACTATTGCCCGCATCCGTCGGGTCGGTAGCAATTTGTCCCGTAAGTTTGGCCCTAATGTAATCTTTGGCAAACAGAATCCAACGACTGTTCCGTATCAATTCAGGTTCATGTTGTTTGATCCACAACAATTTGGACACGGAAAATGCTTCAATCGGATCATTCCCTGTTTTCTTCCGACATCGTTCCCGTTCGTTCTGTCTCAACCACTCGGTTTCACGAATGGAGCGAGTATCCGCGATCATCATGCTGGGTCTGAGAGGTTCGAGGTTTTGATCAACGTAAACAAGAGCCGTCATATGACCGGAAAGTCCGAGACCCTCTACAAACTCGGCAGGTATCTGCTCCACGATGTAACGAAGCCCTTCCACCACGGCTTTCCACCAATCCAAAGGATACTGTTCCACACAATGAGGCCTGGGATAATGCGTCGGATAATGTTTGGAACAGGTGGCCACAATTTCTCCTTCCCGGTTCATGGATAGTAACAGTTGAAAATTCCCCACCAAAAACGGACAATCTCTCCGGGAGGAGAGAAACGTCCATGATCAAGAATGGGGAGTTTTTTATGATCAAAGACATGAAGCAAAAGGGGATGAACATTACCCAAATCGCTAATGAAGGGGTTCCGCCGTCAAAACGCGGATTTTCCCCGCTAAGCGATCAAGTAATATAA
>CALJVA010000108.1 GCA_937975135.1 uncultured Thermoactinomycetaceae bacterium
CTTAAAGCGTCTAAAATAAAGCGTCTAAAATAGAGATGATCGGATATTATTTTCTTCTAAGATCATTTACATCATAAAGAAAAGAAATCACGGAAATAAAGCCCTTAATTTAATGTAATTATACTCTGTAGATACAAAATTGTACAACATACCTATTCCCTTAAAAATAGAAAAATAAAAAGCCAGCATTGTTAGCTGGCTTTTCTATACTCTTGTAATTAGCGATAACTTAACCCGTGCCCAATGGGATATAGATCCGGGATAGTGACTGGAAGTCGCCCACGAGGGGAATTGACGCCAAACACAGTTTCTACAGCTGCTTGCAAGGAAACAGTACGAAAACCATAAGTAGCTAAATAAGCATCAACTTCAGGAAAGTCCACAAGATCATAGGGATTCCGAAGTGCAATAACCACCATAGGTTTTCCCAATGCTTGCAACTCCTGTACTAATTTCTTTTGCTGAGGATACAGACTAGAACTGTAAGTCCCTACAATCAGCACATCTTTACTACGAGCCATTGAGACCGCTTCTTCAATTTGCTGATCACTAGGCTGTACATGATCATAAACATATTCCGTCGTTCTCTTGTGATAGGGCTGAATAAACTCCTGCAGCGAATAATGGCTAATTACCCCGATCTTCTCACTGCTTCTCTTACGAAGGGGCAGGATCCCACCTTTATTTTGTACCAATGTAATAGAACTGCGGGCAATCTCAAGAGCTTGTTTCTTATTCTTTCGCGTGCCTACCCGCTTAGCCACCTTCTTGACATCAACTTCCCTTTCCTGGAATAGACGGTATTTTAACTTTACTTCAAGTATTCTTTTTACAGACTGGTTTATCCGCTTTTCTGAAATTTCCCCCGAACGAACAGCAGCTAATACATCTTGATAGACTTCCAACTGTTGCTCGGTTGTTAACTCGGGAGTAAGCAAGATAATATCCGCTCCTGCATCCACTGCTTTGACAGCTGCCTGTGATACTCCACCAAAATAATCAGCTACTCCCGCCATAGTCATAGCATCTGTAATAATAATCCCCTGATAACCCATCTCTTTACGTAGCAAATCTGTCAAAATTGGTTTGGACAACGTAGCTGGTAAATTGGGAGTTGCATCAAGTGCAGGTACATGAATATGGGCGGTCATAATGGCATCTACACCTGCGTCAATTGCTCTTTTAAAAGGAGGTAACTCGACCTGCTCCAACTCCTGTCGACTTTTATCAATGATCGGTAACCCAAGATGGGAGTCCACATTGGTATCCCCATGTCCGGGAAAATGTTTCGCTGTGGCCACAACATTTTTCTGCAATCCTTTAATTGTAACAGCTCCCATCTCAGCAACGAGTCGCTGATCCTCTCCATAGGAGCGAACCCCAATTACAGGATTTTCAGGATTTACATTTACATCAAGGGTAGGAGCCAAATTCATATTAATTCCTACAGCACGAAGTTCGTCACCTGTTAAACGAGCAGCCTTACTAGCCAACGCCATTTTTCGGGTTGCTCCCAGTGCCATATTGCCTGGAAGTTCTGTCGCCCCTGTCGTCAATCGAGCAACCACTCCCCCCTCTTGATCCGTCGCAATCAAAAGAGGCAGCCCCAACCGCGTCTCAGAAGCCAAGCGTTGCAAACCATTATTCAGCCGTGCTGTTTGTTGAGGGGTCTGTACATTGTCTGAGTAGGCGAATAAGATCACTGAGCCAGCGTTACCTTCTTTGATTAGTCGTTCAATCTCATCCGTCGGCTGATTCCCATAAAAACCGACCATCATCATCTGTCCCACTTTTTCTTCCAATGTCATTTGAGCCAATAAGCGGTTCGGATCAAGCTTGGTCCCTCTTTTTCCCTGTACTGTAATGGGAAAGAATAGCGAAACAAAAAGCACCAAACAAGCAAAACCCACCCCAGCCTTGCGCCATCTCATTCTGAATCCCCCACTTTTTTACACATTTGTCACCGATGATACCCTTATTTTAGGATATATAAGAATTATATGGAAGGGTGTCTTTTCGTCGTTTTGTGGGAGGATTTGTCTTATCGATTTAGAAGGAAATTAGAAAGGCCCAGGTATACCCTAGGCCCGAGCACAACAATAGGACAAATTCTTAAATCAGGCGGCTACCTCCTAACCAGGTTCCTCCATCAATCGTAATACAATCTCCATTAATATATTCCGCTTCTGGCGACAAAAGAAATGCAGCCAAATGAGCCACCTCTTCCGGACGTCCAAAACGCTGGAGTGGAACTCTTTTCTCCATCTTTTTATACATTTCCTCGGATGCGATCAGGCGCTCCGCTCCTCCGGTACGTTCAATGGGCCCGGGAGAAATACAATTCACTCTGATTCCATATTTACTTCCCCATTCTACAGCCAGTGTACGGCTCATCGCTAATACTCCAGCCTTTGCTGCTGCTGAATGAACAACCCCTGGATTCCCTGTCCATGCATAGCTGGCCACAATATTTAAAATTGAACCTTTCTGTTTTGCAGCAATCCACTCCTTTGCTACAGCTTGCGTACAATACCAAGTACCATTTAAAACAATATCCACAACAGCGTGCCACCCGTTATGTGAAAGTTCTTCAGCTGGGACGACAAAGTTTCCTGCTGCATTGTTCACTAGGGCATCTATCCGTCCAAAAGTATTTAGCGCCTTCTGCACCATCTGATCCACTTGCTCCCGGTTGCGGACATCCATCGGTACGATCAGAACTTGTCCTTCTTTTATCTCTATCTCCGCCTTCGCTTTCATCAGTCGCTCTTCGTCCCGGCCAACAACTACGACTTGAGCACCCTCCTGGCAAAAACGTTTAGCCATTGCCTTCCCCATCCCACTACTTCCGCCTGTAACAATAATCGTTTGCCCTTTCAATTGCGGACCTCCTTCTCCTGATTTATGGGTATGATTCTAAAATTTGTGCCATATGTTCCCTCAGTTCATACAACATGAAACTCATCTCTTTATCCAGTTGCCACTGGAGAAATAAAAAAAGTGCGGGCATCTTCCAGACAAGCTTCTCTCAGCTTCAATTAGAAATTCCCCTTCATTCTAACATTGGGCCATAAAAAATGGAGGTTCCACACAGTATAACACAAAATGAAAGTAGCTTTGAGACTTGACTAAACAAAAGGCTTGCCGCTATTTTAGCGGCAAGCCTTTTATCGCTCTCTTATCTAACGCTTTACGACACGAATTGCGTCAGCAATCACATACCCTGTTCCTGATGTCCAGCGAGAAACACCGATGATCCAATTATCCCCTGCGGCAAGTTCAAACGTCCCTAAGTGATTCCACTTTCCACCATTATAACGTTGATCCACATGAACGGTTTTATTTCCCGTTGTGGTAGAGATCACATAAGGCGTTCTATTGTTATATCCGCTGTTTGCTGGCCACCAGGCATATACATCATACATACCACGTGTAGGAATATTTACTTTATACCAAGCAGCATCACTTACTGACTGAGGGTTGGCAAAACGATAGTCACTTCCATATTTTTGACTACTCCAGGTGCTTCCTCCCCAATTGCCACTGGCTTGGAAACGTCCTGGTGTACTATTATCTACGGTGATCGTTGTTGATGAAGACTGATTCACTAATGACATATAGTAGTTCCAATCCCAGTGAGGACCTGGGTCTGTATGTGTAGCACCAGGGACTTCACTATGAGCAAGGATATGGTTACGGTTTTTCGGAATTCCATAGGTATCACAGATCCAACGGGTAAGAGCAGCCGATGCACGGTACATCGAATCGGTATACCAAGCTGGGTCACTTACATAACCTGCGTGTTCGACTCCAATACTCCGCTTGTTATACTCCCAGTTTCCAGCATGCCATCCAATGTCTTTATGTCGCACCATCTGTGTTATTTCACCATCTCGAGAGCGAATAACATAATGGGCACTTACTTTCGATGCCGGGTTTTGGAACCAGCTAATCGCTCCCGCATAGGATCCCTGGGTTGTGTGAATAATCACATAGTTAATCTTATTTCCATCATGTGGACGGTTTGCCGCTGTATAATTTCCGCTATGTGCAGGTACCCATCGAGCTCCTGGATAATCTGGTGTTGCCATTAAACTAAAGTTGCTTACATTTTCATACTCCCTGCGGTTGGGTTCTACCGATACGGGATCAATATATACGTCTTTACCGTCAATAACCCGATGTACCCCTTCATTGATTATCCGGTATACCTCGTCTGCATATTCCCTCTTCATCATTGGGCTTCTCATTCCACTATATTTAGCGACAGTTGTATACCACTCGCCTAGATCCTCTGGAATCCCTTTCTCATTCTCTTCTTTGGCTAATTGCGCCAACACTGCAGCAGCTCCACGAATATTATGCTTAATATCATTTTTTAACCGCTTTTCAGGCAACTTGAGCAATTCCGCTGCTCTTTTTAGAGAATCATCATCGGGATGATCTGCCAGGTGCATAATCCCATATCCATTGAGCTGACTTGGCTTTCCTTTGTGGTCCTGCCATCGTGATTCTGCATAACCAATTGCTAATAATAATTCAACAGGAACATTAAACTCTGCTGCTGCATCGGTAAAGTATTTGTATAACACTCCTGTATTTCGCTTTTTAATCTCTTGCTTAACTGGAAAAGCCTTTGCCTCTGCCTTGTGATTAGGAGCCGGTGGTTGTTCAAATTTTGGTCCACCACCCGAAGCGTTAACAGTTGGGGTAATGGATAAAGCTAGTGCTAATAAAAAGACTACCATTCCTAAACTAAAACGTTTCATTTAATTTCCCCTCCCATTTATTTTTCTACCCAATAACATTATTCTGAATTAAATTTCGTGTCAATACGAAATAATACATATATATTTATTTGTAAAATGATATAATTACCTATATTAACCTTCAAAATC
>CALJVA010000109.1 GCA_937975135.1 uncultured Thermoactinomycetaceae bacterium
AAAAACAGGGGAGTATAATAGGAATAAAGAAGAAAGCGTTTAAAAAAATTTGATTACGATGTAGGAAGAGACTATGATAGATTTACACACGGTGCGCGAAAATGGATATAAAGCTGGGTGTTGCACCATGATCGAAGAGCAGAAGATCAAACACATCATGGAGAAAATTGATGCGCATTTGCGGAAAACCGCAAGGCGGATGGTTCAATTCGACACGTTGGACGAAACGTTGCATTATTTAATTGATTCCTTCCATACGCAATATGATTGTGACTATATGTCGATCATCTTTATCGAGAATGATGTGTTGAAGATCAGGGCTAAAAAGGGTGACGCCAGTCAATTTGAATCTCATTTTCCCTTGAGTTTACAGCATTGTCTGGAACGTTTTTTAATGGAGCCTGTGAGTTCTTTATACGATGTATTTGACGACAACATTCAGTGCCCGATCTTAGCGGGGTTGGAGCAGGAGCAATTCCAAACCTGGTTTACGATCCCGATTCGTCAAGAAGACGATCGCAGTCTGGGGCTATGTGTCATCGGGTTTCGAACTTTCGTTCCGCTTGTGAGCGGGGCAAAAAAGTTGTTCGAGGAATACGGCAAAGACATTGCCACCTCGATTCAATTGGCTCAACAACGTGAAAGCGAAATTAAAAAGATTGAGGGCTTAGGTTGGTTAAAGGAAAATGTATATCAGGGTGGCGCCTCTATAGAACAAATTGTTGGCAACATTGTAGAGCGTGCAGGCAGAGGGACGAACGCGAAGGAAGCGTATGTTTATCTGTACGATGAACAAAATAACAATTTGCTTTTACAACCTCCGAGTTACGGCGGTACAAATCCGCCGAAAAAAATCGATCTGCTCGACGTCTATGATTTGAGACCGTTTTTCCCTTACTTGGAGAAATCCGGTTCTACGGAAATGACCATTCCCTTAACGGTAAATTTGAAGTTGATCGGTGTGCTACACGTCAATGAAAAGCACCAAGGTGTTTTTACCGATGAAGATTTGGAGTTATTGCAATTTCTTGCTTCTCATGTTTCCACACTGATTGAGAATGCCAGGCTCTATATGAGCGAGGTCGAACGTCAGAACAGGTTGCAAACTTATATGCAACATCAACAAGATCTCGTGAAGCAAACGATCGAGGATGAAAGTTTTTCGGGTATTACAAATTATTTGTCCTACATGATGAACTGTTCCGTCATTATGCTGGATCGCTTTCTGCATATGACCTCTCACAAAATGTTGGTACAAGAAGACTTAGAGCTCGTTATGGATTTGATCAACCGGAACAAAAATGAAATTTTGAACCATAGACAAGCGGAACAGTGGTTTAAGATCAATGAACAAAGTGAGCTCGGTTTATGGAAAATTTCCAGCGGCGGCGACGTGTTGGGCTACTTGGGACTCGTCATTTCCAGAGAGCAGATGGATGTTGTGATGAGGATGTCGCTGAACCATGCGCTAAACGTGTGTGCAGTCCAATTTATCAAACAGAAACTTGTGCTGGATGTCAAGGAGCAAGTTCGGGACAGCTTTATCAACCAGTTGATCGTGGAGAACATTTCCGATCGAAACAAAATTTTGGAATATGCGAGTCTATTAAACTGGAATATTAACGAGCCGCATGTGATCGGTCTCATTTCATTTGTTTTAGAAACGGGCAAGAGTGCAAATCTTTTGGAAGAGGATGCAAAGAAAACGAGGGTTTGGGATCGGATTCGAGATTATATGTCTCGCATATACCCTGGTATCATTTTCACCCGCAAAGATGACTATTTTATGGTGATTGTACCCAGAGATACTTATATGGACCGTTTTTTTTGGAAGCGTTTTTATGAACGGATCCATCGGTTAGTGAAAGCGGAAGAGCAAAGTTATTCCGTATACATGGGAATCAGCCAAGAAGCGAATCAGATTGAAGATTATTATATTTGTTACAAACAAGCGCAAAAAACCCTTGTTATTTTACAAAATCGTTTTGCGGATAAGGGGTATATGAGTTTTGACGAGATGGGTTCTTACACGGTGCTTTACCATCTAGGAGATCCCCAAGTTGTACCTTTATTCTTGAAAACGTATTTAAGACCGTTATTGGAGTACGGAAAAGGAAAAAATCGTGACCTGTTTGACACTTTGCGGGTTTATTTACAAACGAACGGAAACATAAAAGAGGCGGCCAATCTATTATTTATCCATCGCAGTTCCTTGAAATATAGACTGGAGCGTATACGAGAGATTATCGGATTCGATATTGATCAAGCCGAACAACGGTTTAATCTCATGCTCGCCTATAAACTGTACGATTTGTTTGGGGAAGATTTTTGATTTGTGCATGGTGTATTAATTTCGATATTCAAATTCGTGCATGAGAGAAGTGATCGAAATTTCTTAAATTCCTTACACTGAGATAAAAGAACAGTCCAGATCTATCGAAAGGAGTAAAGATGAGCGCCTCGATCCGACTTCTAGAAAATGTTCCCTTCGAAATGCGGGACGGAATACTGCTTCGGGCCGATGTATACTTACCGAAAGGATCAGGAAAATTTCCGGCCATTTTGATAAGGACTCCGTACAACAAAGAACATTTTGATCAAGGATTGTTTAGCCCGCTCACTTATGCTCGTGCCGGTTATGCCGTTGTGGTGCAGGATATTCGAGGAAGGTATGCTTCCGAAGGAATGTGGGAACGGACACGGATGTTTGAAGTTGAAGCTGTGGATGGTTATGATTCGGTGGAGCAAATTGCGCTTCAGCCGTGGAGCAACGGAAAAGTGGCGATGGCCGGCGGTTCCTATCTAACCGCGATGCAATGGATCGCCGCGATGGCCAATCCGCCTCATCTCAAAGCTTTTACTCCTTATATCGGAGACATTAGTCCCCATATCGGACCGCCGCCAGAAACGGGTGCAGTATCTTTTTATTCTGTGGCCAACGCATTGCCTTTGACAGCATTAGATCTAGTGGACAAGTTGGAGCAAAATGGTGAAGATTTGTCTGAATTACGCCAACATCTGGAGCGTGCGATACGGGATCCTAACTGGGTGATCCACTATTTGCCGTTTAAGGATATACCATTTGCACGCTACGAGCCGATCCGGCTGATGCTGGAACAGCGTCTCCATCCTCCATCTCGAGAGGAGATATTGAAGCGCAAGCGATACGAAAAAATTCGGATTCCAGGGATGCATATCGGAGGTTGGTTTGATCAACTGGAACAAGCCATTTTCACCAATTATTTAAAAGTAAAAGAGTTGGCTGGCTCCGAGTACGCCAGAAACTCGCAACATTTATTGGTGGGACCGTGGGATCATGGAAATATAAGAAGTTTTCTGGGCAACGTCGAATTCGGACCGTCCGCCGCTGATGAAATCGCATTGAAAAAATATTTGATTCAGTTTTATGACCGGTATTTGATGGATAAAGAAATCGTCATTCCTTCTGTTCGCTATTTTGTTATGGGACGTAACGAATGGCGGACGAGCGAGGAGTGGCCGCTGCCAAACACGGATTGGCAAACCTGGTTTTTCCACAGCGGCGGCCGGGCGAATACCCGTCGCGGGGATGGAGTGCTCAATCGTAAACCGCCTTCAAGTGAGCCTACGGATGTTTTTTTATACGACCCACTCCAGCCTGTGCCGACAGTAGGTGGCAAGCTGCTACCCATGGCGGGTATGGTTCCGGGGCCCGTTGATCAATCGATCATTGAAAAACGGAACGATGTCCTTTGTTATACGAGCGACGAATTGGAAGCGGATTTGGAAGTAACAGGACCGTTAGAAATTTGTTTGTATGCAAGTACATCAGCGAAAGATAAAGATTTTACAGCTAAGTTGACAGATGTGTGGCCTGATGGACGTTCCATCCTCGTTGCCGAGGGAATACAGCGTGCCTCCTATCGAAACTGGAACTACGAAAAAGAAAGGATTAAACCGGATACGGTTCTCGAATATACGATCAGTCTCGGCCATACCAGTCATGTTTTTCGCAAGGGACACCGCATTCGTGTTCAAATATCCAGCAGCAACTTTCCGCTGTATGATCGGAATATGAACACGGGACGTTCAATGGGTGAAGACGTTACAGGTGTAATTGCCCGGCAAACGATATACCATGATGAACAATATCCATCCCACATTGTGCTTCCGGTGATTCATGAATCATAAGTCCATGTTTGAACGGAGGGGGCATCAGAGGATAGGTTTAAGATCAGAGGATAGGCTTGGGAGTAGGAGGGATGCCATGTCTGACTTTACTTCATTGCATCAAGGGGAAACACGGATTCATCATGTGAAAGCGCCTGCCAATCCGACGCTTAAAACGTATAATTTTTACCTCGTGGAACATTCGGAAGGTCTTTATTTAATTGATGCTGGCATGAATAACGAGCATTGTGAAAAGGCATTCATGCACATGTTGCAAAAGCTGAATTTCACTATGGAAGATCTGAATGGGATTATACTCACTCATCATCACCCTGATCACGTCGGACTTGTACACCGCATTCAAAGGCGAAATCCAAATATAAAAGTGTATGCTCATCCGGCCTCGATCCCCTATATCACCCAAGACAAAGAATTTCTAGTAGAACGAATTGCTTTTTTTGAAGAGATGTATCATGTGATGGATGCAATGCCGGATGCCCATCGGCAGATCGAGGAAATGAAAAAATCCCTCGTAGCCAATGAGCCTCTTCGGATCGAGGGCGACATCGAACTTATTCAAGAGGGAGATCAAATTTTGGACTTTAACGTTGTTGAAGTGCCAGGACATGCACCGGATCAGATTATGTTGTATGACCCCAATAAAAAGTGGGCTTTTGTCGGTGATCTTGTCATCGAGCATATGTCAACAAATGCCATCATTGAGCCGGATCGGGAGGGGCGTTTGTTACCTACGGTTACTCAGCACCTGGAGTCCTTGTACCGATGTTTATCATTAAAAGCGATGCGATTATTCTCAGGGCACGGTGATGTGATTCAAGAAACGGAATCTGTCATTCAAAACAAGATTGCCCGCTTGCAACAAAAACAGGAGAGAATCATGAATTTGATTCGAGCTGGTTACCGCACTGCTGGCGAAATGGCTCGTTTTTATTACCAAGACAACTACAAACAACAGTTTTTTCTGGTCATGTCAGAGGTGATCGGTCTATTGGATCACTTGGAGCGGACCGGTCGTATCGTCAGCCGCAAGATGAGAGGAAAGTACCATTATTTCATCCGCTTATCGTAAACCATCAACGAAATTCAATCTATTTATTCATATACGGTAGACGTTTAATGGGCGGAGGAAAGACCCTACAATTATGCTTGATCCGTTACACGCTATGTGGATGAAGCAGATCGCTTGTAAGCGCAATCAGTCGGGACCATGTCTTGTCTGTCATTATAGAAAGGAGGCTAGACGGTTTCTTAAGAGAAAAAATGGACAGGTTGTGCTTACATGCAATTGAATGGATGGAGGGATTTACACATGAAGCGAAACAAAGGCATGCAAAGTAGACGTTGGTTGCTGATCGTGGGGGCTCTTGCTTTATTGCTCGTTATGGCAGCATGTAATGCCAATGGTACAAAAAGTAATGATGGCAGCTCGGATGTGACGGATGAAAATGAAAATCATGAAGCGACAAATGAGAAAGATCAATACGGTGGCGTTTTGAAAATTGGATATAGCACTGCAGGAATTCAGGCACTGGGGCTGAGCTCGGATATCCGGTTAATTGAGGATATGTTTGTTTCCTCCGTAGCTCTTGAAAGCTTGGGACGTTACGAAGGAACCAAAATGGTACCCCATTTAGCTGAAAAATGGGAAGCCGATCCCGCTAGTCAGACGATTACGTATTATTTACGCGAAGGAATCAAGTTTCATGACGGCACGGACTTCAATGCGGAAGCGGTCAAATGGAATTTAGAAAATTTTATTGAACATCGGGCGGAATTGGATGATATTTCCGAAATTACCGTTATTGATGAGTATACGCTGGAAGTGAAGTTGAAAACTTGGAATCAACGTATGCTGGAAGAAATACCTTTCTATTCCATCTCGTCTCCTACCGCATATCAGGAAATGGGCAGGGACGCAGTTCTGATGCATCCTGTTGGCACCGGTCCGTTTAAGTTTGTGGAAATGTCTCACGACGAATATGTAAAGTTTGAACGGTTCGAAGATTATTGGCAGGAAGGAAGACCATATTTGGATGGAATTGAATTTATACTGTTTGCAGATAGCACAACCGCATCTGCCGCAATGAAAGCAGGCGAAATTGATATTTACTTTAATGTTCCTGCTATTTATGCCCATGAATTAAGTCAGCTTGAAAATATAACCGTTCAAACCAATGAAACCGGTTTAGGCGCTTTGATGACAGGATTAATTTACGACAGTGCCAATCCGGATTCGCCATTTGCCAATCCGAAAGTGAGAAGGGCGATTACTCATGCGATCGACAGAGATGCGATCGTTGATGCATTGCAGTACGGATTTTCTTTTGCGACAACGCAATGGGGTTCCAAGACATCGCCTACATTCAATCCGGATCTCGACCTGGAATATGATCCGGAAAAAGCACGACAACTGTTGGCTGATGCAGGATATCCGAATGGGTTTAAAACGAATTTTGTCATTGGCACGGATTCTACAAACATTCGATTTGGGGAGATCATTCAAGCGTATTTGGCCGAAGTTGGCATTGAAGTTGAGCTGGAGATGATCGATTCGGGTCGACATCAAGAATTAACCGTTGCAGCGATCGGAGAGCCTTGGGATGGGATCATCATTTGGAGTGCGCGGGGCGATTATGACGTATCTTTCTTTATGCCCCGAACCTTCTCTCCTCAAGGGTTAACATATGCTCATAACTTGCAACACTATGAAGATATGCAAGAACTTTACACTCTGGCCAAAACCGCACTAACGGAAGAAGAGTGGATTGAGTTTAGCCGTGAACTGCAAAGACTTGCCTTTGATGAGTATGCAATAGCTACCCCGCTTTACATCTCTACGATGCCAACTGCCATACACAAGCATGTGCATGATACGGGGATCAATTCGGGTCACCCGACCAGATTCACACCAGAAAATATTTGGATAGAGAAATAATTTGACTTCCGAATGAACTGCTTCAACAAATGATGGACACTGTCTCCGCATATGTAAGCAGAGCAGTGTCCATCTATTTCAATGCATAGTCACCAATTCAGGAGGGTGAAGTTCATCGTGACTCAGTATATTGTCCAAAGAGTGATTCAAACCCTTGTCGTAATTTTGATACTGAGTGTAATCTGCTTTTTTCTTATGCACCTGTTACCTGGTGATCCGGCCCTTTCCCTGCTAGGTGAAGAGCCTACACAAGAGGAAATAGAACGGGTTCGAGCCGAATTAGGCCTGGATCGACCGGTGATCGTGCAATATTTCTCTTGGTTGGCAGATGCGGTAAGAGGTGACTTAGGTACTTCGATTAAGTATCGAGAAGATGTAACTTCACTCATCTTGCATCGGTTAACACCTACTTTGCATATCGGGGTTGTGTCGTTTGTCATTAGTGTTGTTCTGGGAGTGGCGGCAGGTGTGATAGCGTCAATTCGACGTGGCGGATGGTTGGACAGCTTGATCACGATCAGTGCCAATCTGGGAATGGCGGTACCCAACTTTTGGTTAGGCATTCTTGGAATTTATTTTTTTAGTTTGTATTTGGGATGGTTACCTGTACAAGGGTATGTATCGCCAGCGGAAGATTTTTGGGAGAGTACGAAACGAATCATTATGCCTTGTCTGGTGTTAGGGTGTTCATCCATGGCGGGCCTGGCGAGGCAAACCCGTTCCAGCATGTTAGAAGTGATTCGACAAGATTATATTCGCACAGCCAAAGCCAAAGGTTTGAAACGAAAAGTGGTTTTGTACAAACATGCGTTGAAAAATGCGGTGATACCGGTCATTACACTTTGTGGTCTGATGTTGCCTAACATTATTGGAGGTTCAGTCATTATTGAACAAGTTTACAATATCAACGGCATTGGCCGGTTGATGCTCACCGCTGTATTTGACCGGGATATTATTGTCGTACAGGGCTGTCTGATCATGATTTCAATCACGGTTGCGTTAGCCAATTTACTTGTAGATATTTCCTACGGCTATTTTAATCCGCGGATACGTTACAGGTAAGGAGAGATCACGATTGAATACAATCACGAGCCCAAAAGCGCAACTTGATCGGACGGTCGTCGTGCAACGAAATGAATTCAAACGTTTTCTTGCTGTATTTCTGGGTCGGAAAGTGGTTATCTTTTTTGGCCTCATTATCTTGGGCATGTTGGTCATGGCGATATTTGCCCCTTGGTTGGCCCCTCATGATCCGTATAAGACCGATTTGAGCAAAACGCTACAGCCGCCTTCAAAGGAGCATCTGCTTGGTACGGATAGTTTGGGGCGCGATTTATTGAGTCGGATCATCTACGGATCACGAATTTCTTTGAAAGTAGGTTTGATTTCCGTATCGGGGGCAGCTTTCATCGGAGTATTGCTAGGTTTGATTGCCGGTTACATGGGTCGCATCGTGGATACGATCATATCGAGAATTACAGATGCCGTCATTGCTTTCCCAGGGATCATACTGGCTTTGGCGATCGGAGCCGTTCTGGGTGAAGGCATGTGGACGGTCATCGTCGCTTTATGGATCGGGCTGGTTCCGACG
Organism: uncultured Thermoactinomycetaceae bacterium; assembly: GCA_937975135.1. Classification (GTDB taxonomy): domain Bacteria; phylum Bacillota; class Bacilli; order Thermoactinomycetales; family CALJVA01; genus CALJVA01. Next base: position 8,697 of record CALJVA010000109.1, read on the forward strand.
TATGTCCGCGTCATGAGGGGACAAGTTCTGGCGGTGAAAGAAAGCGAGTATATTAACGCTGCCATTGTGATCGGAGCATCCCAAGCACGGATCATGATGAAACATTTGCTTCCGAACTGTATCTCGCCGATCATAGTGCTGTTTACGATGAATCTGGGTGTAGCTATCCTCGCCGAAGCGTCATTGAGCTACCTCGGAATCGGGGTAACAGGTGAGCCGTCCTGGGGTGCAATGGTGAACATGGGCCAAAGTTATCTGGTGCAAAATCCCATGCTGTCCTTCGCCCCTGGAGCATGTGTGCTGTTGGTGGTGTTAGCTTTTAATATGGTGGGAGACGCATTGCGCGACGCGCTCGATCCTCGATTACGAGGAAGCAGCAGGTAAACATACAGGAATGAGTCCGGGTTTAGCAAGAGGGAGGTATAGCTTACATTGGGACATCTTTTGGAAGTAAAAAACTTAAAAACCGAATTTAAGACCGATGGTCATATTGTCCAGGCTGTAGATGGCGTTTCTTACTATGTGGATGAAGGGGAAATCGTCTGTTTCGTTGGTGAAAGCGGAAGCGGAAAATCGGTTACGCAAATGTCGGGCCTTCAATTGATCCCAACCCCACCGGGGAGAATTGTGTCAGGAGAAGTTCTTTATAAGGGGATCGATTTGTTGAAATTGAAGCCGGAGAGCGAAGAACTTCGCGCTATCCGAGGCGGAGAAATCGGCTTCATTTTCCAGGAGCCCATGACTTCATTAAATCCGGTACTGACCATAGGCGAACAAATCATGGAAGCGGTTATGTTGCATTTGAAACTGAATCGCCAACAAGCCAGGCAGCGAGCGATTGAAATGATCAAGAAGGTAGGGATTCCGGATGCAGAAGTCAGGATCAATGATTATCCGCACCAATTTAGCGGGGGTATGCGCCAACGAATTATGATCGCCATGGCGCTGTCCGTTGAGCCCAAATTGTTAATCGCTGATGAGGCAACCACAGCGCTGGATGTAACGACGCAGGCACAGATTCTTGAGATGTTAAGGGACATTGTAAAGAGCACCCGTACAGCTCTAATCATAGTGACGCATAATTTAGGGGTAGTGGCAAGATACGCCGAAAGAATCTATGTCATGTACGCAGGAACCGTGGTGGAGAGCGGAAAAGCAGAAGATGTCTTTAAACGGCCACGCCATCCTTATACAGTCGGTCTGTTAAATGCAATCCCCCGTTTGGACGATCCTAAGGAACGAAAGCTAGTTCCCATCAAAGGTCTGCCGCCCAATTTAATGAACAAGCCGGACCAGTGTCCTTTTTTGCCAAGGTGCACGTTCAGTACGGAAAAATGTCATCAATTGCCGGCCCCTGAACTGCGGGATGTTGGCAATGGACAGCGTTCAGCTTGTTACGTTGATATCGAAGCGAATCGGGAAAAGGCAAACGGGCAAATTGAGGTGGAATACAAAACATCGGCTGAAGAACGAAAAATAAAAGAAGATCCCATATTAAAGGTCAATCAGCTTAAAGTATATTTTCCAGTGACTAGAGGATGGTTACAACGCCAAATCGCGGAGATTAAGGCGGTTGATAATGTAAGTTTTCAATTGAGAGAAGGGGAGACGCTCGGCCTCGTAGGCGAAAGTGGTTGCGGCAAAACGACCGTTGCCCGATCCATTTTGCGGTTGTATGACATCACGGAGGGAGATATTTATTTCAGGGGCCAAAATATCGCGAAATTACCCAAGCGTAAACTTGGAAACTTGCGCCGTAACATGTCCATGATATTCCAGGATCCCTTTAGTTCTTTGAATCCTAGGCAAAGGGTGGGCGACATCGTAGGCGAACCGCTCATCGTCCATAAATTGGTGAATAATCGAAAGGAATATGAGGAAAAAGTCGATCACCTGCTGGAAATGGTCGGGCTGGACCCGCATTTGAAACATCGCGTCCCCCATGAATTCAGCGGGGGTCAGCGTCAAAGGATTGGGATTGCCAGAGCTTTGGCCAGTGATCCTTCCTTGATCGTATGTGATGAAGCGATTTCAGCTTTGGATGTGTCCATACAGGCACAAATTATCAATTTGTTGGAAGATTTGCGCGAACAGTTGAATTTGAGCTATTTGTTTATAGCCCATGACTTGTCCGTCGTTCGCCATATCAGTGATCGCGTGGCGGTCATGTATTTAGGGAGAATTGTCGAGATGGCGGATTGGAAAACGCTTTATGAAAATCCCAAGCATCCTTATACGCAAGCTTTGCTCAGTGCGGTGCCCATCCCAGATCCAGAGATAGAGAAGAAACGGGAACGCATTATTGTCAAAGGAGAAGTTCCAAGCCCGCTGAATCGGCCTAAAGGGTGCAGTTTCCACAATCGGTGTCCAATGGCGACCAAAGCGTGCTATGAAATAGACCCCGATCTAAAAGAGGTGGAGCCTGGACACAGTGTTGCTTGTTTAAATTTGTAAAGTTCAACAAATAAGGAGAACCGCGTATTTTTACGCGGTTCTCTGTTTTTAAGGATATGCATTACATTTGTATCACGATTTCATCGTCCGACCATTCATAGTTTGCATTGAGACGAGCTTTTTGCGTAATGTCCACCAAATAATCGAATACTTTTTGTCCCTGTTCGTCCCGTTTCAGGATGACGGGTTTTCCGGTTTTGTCGATCAGACAAGGAATCAAGCTGTTACGAATAATCTTCCCTTCTTTGATCGTTGTCTTCGCCATAACGGTGTAGACCGCTTCAGGATGAAAAGGGTAGGTCGGATACTCGGGATCCGGAGTAAAGCCGAAAAGCTCGATCCTTTTCCTGGCCCATGAGTCGGGATCCTGTTCATCCGAAGGTGCAAGCAAGGGCACCCAGGTTACGAAGTTGCAAAGTCCATGGTATATCGCTTTTCCTTTATAAATCTCCACACCCCTTAAAATATGGGCATGATGGGAAACGACAAGATCAGCGCCTGCATCGATTGCAGCGTGAGAGACTTGTTGCTCATAATGTGCAATTTTGGCCGGTGTATGTCCGATGCCTTTATGGAATGCCACGACCAACACGTCGCATTGGGGACGGAGTTGCTGAATGTCTTGTCCCATTTGTTTCAACGACGACATCGTAACCCACGTATAAATCGTTGGCGGGCCTCCAGGCGTTTCATGCTCCAACTCGTAATGCGTAATCACTTCCAAATAAGCGCAACCCGGTTTATCTTTTTCAGCCCAGGTATGCTTCGGCCCTACGCAATTATAATTCAGATAACCGATACGAATGCCGTTTTTCTCCAATATAGCCGGGCGCCGCGCTTCTTCCAGGTTCATTCCCGCACCGACATAGGAGATGTTGTGTTTGTTCAACCATGCCATCGTGTCTACGATGCCTTCTACACCGGCATCCATTAAATGATTGCTAGCCATCGTGACCAGATCAAATCCGTTTGTCGCCAGTGGACTTAAATTTTCAGGCACTCGATGAAGCTCTACCGCCTTTGGATCACGATGAGTATATGTCACTTCCAGCTGTCCCACGACGAGGTCGGCTTCAAGCAAAGTGGACTTTACTTCCGAAAAATACGATTCAGGATCAGGTCCCAGTATGATGTCGCCTACGTTTAACAAAGAAAGGGTTGACTGCTCCATCCGATTCCTCCTTCGTTTCCTCTTTGGGGACGTATTTTTTAATATTTGGTTGATAAATGCGGCGGACCTGAACGTGGACCGAAGGGACCTTCATCCAGCCACTTCCCAAGGGCAGGGATGTATGGGGCCAGGAAGGCGCTAATTTCCCGTCTCAACTTGATTTCTTCCGAAGTTCCCTGGATATGCTCCAGTGCCAGGTTCGAACATTCGCGGTTATACAGACCGGCACTCAGTCGTT
>CALJVA010000110.1 GCA_937975135.1 uncultured Thermoactinomycetaceae bacterium
TTTCCTCCTTAAGAGTCAGTTGCTTTATAAAAGACTGGTATAATTAACGCTTACTTAAAATATTGTGCATGAAAAAAGGAAAGGGCTAAGCCTTTTCCTTAATTTGGATATTAAGCATAAATGCATCTGGATCGTGATAGGGCCCTTCAAAGACCAGCTCTGAATCAAGGGCTGCGAAGTGTTTACGGGCAAAGTATATTTTGCCTTCTTCTTCCGGTCGCAACAATTCCAATTCATCTGTTCCTTTGGTTTCCAACACAAAATACAGTTTCTCAATACCGTCTTGTTCAATAACTACAGCCCAATCTGGATTGTAGTCTCCTATGGGGGTCTCAATTTTAAACCATTTAGGGAGCTTCACATATACTTTTACACTATCATCCTGTTCAAAACGCTGGGCAAACTTAGCTTCTATCTCTGAATCATAAAGGACATAATCATACGGAGATTTAGTGCTGCTTAAAGCATTCTCATTTAGGTAAGCTAACAGCTCTTCATTATGGAAAAGTTCAACGGCATAATAAGCCTCATCCCCAATTTTATAATACTTGACGCCATCCCTGATGAGCAGTTTCATTTGACGTTTGATCAACTTGGTAACTTGGTCAATAAATTTTTGTGGGTTATTTTTAAAATCCTGGAGCCGTCCGCAACATGTTAAAATTTTAACCAGGGTTCTTCTAGTCAAGTTGGTCCGATTTTGCAATTCAGTGATAATATCTGGCAAGGTATAATTGAGATCCACAGCATCCTCCAATGTCTCTTTACTTGTATACCCTTCTACCCCCGTTTCCCTAATCATGGAGATTTTTCCCTTGCGACTAATGATCCTGATCTTATCTATACGGGGCATCTTTCTGATTTCCTTGATAACCTTATCAATTAACTCTTCACTATCAAACTCAATGGAATAAAATGTCTTATATTTTATTTTCTCCCACAACTTAATAAAAGCTTCGCTGTTTAAGACCGCTTTGTTCAATTGTACTCTTTTCTTTTTACTAGCATCTTTAATGGGAAGGCGGCTTACATGGCGTTTAAGAGTTTGAACGATGGCTGGTTTCCACGGTTCAAATTGCTGACTAACGCTAAATGTATACTCTTCAATCGCTTCCCGTAATTGAGGCGTTACCTTTCCAGTTTGATCAATGTAACCGAATCCTTTTAGTTCCTCATATAACTTTACAGACAGATCATAACCCATTGGAATAGAGTCTTCTGTCTCCGGATCCTGATAGGTCAAAGGGGCAAAAATATGCTTTTCTAGGACACCAAATTTGATTCCTGTATCTTGTTCCATCTCATGTTGCAGATTGGCTACAAATTCTTCATATGATTCATTGGCCATCACCGTTAAAATGTTCACTTGCTCATCATAGACCCGTTCGCCATCTTGATTGACCGCCAGTCGCAACCCTCGACCTATTTCTTGTCGACGGCTGACATAAGTTCCTGCCGAATCTTTTAGGGTACAGATTTGAAACACGTTAGGGTTGTCCCAACCCTCTCGCAAAGCAGAATGGGAAAAAATGAAGCGTAATGGTTCAGTCAAGCTAAGCAGCCGCTCTTTATCCTTCATGATCAAGTTATAGGTATCCTGATCTGCTGCTGTGTTTCCTTTGGTATCTTTTAAGCGTCCTTTTTTATCTTGAGCAAAGTAGCCATTATGCATTTTCTCCACGTCTGTGTCCAAATTCATCTCATTCAACAAGGTTCTGTATTTCGGTTTCTTGATAACCTTAAGATACTCTTCTTCAAACATTTGGGCATATTTTCCTTTTATGGGGTTGCCATCTTGGTCGTAATCCCGATAATGGGCCACTCTATCGATGAAAAACAGACTTAACACCTTGATTCCTCTCGGGACCAGTTTTAATTCCTTATCAAGATGTTCTTCTATCGTCTTGCGAATCATGTATCTTTTGATTAGATCATCATCAATATCACCAATACTTTCCCCAATGTGCAGTAAATGACCGTTTACCTCAATGGATTCGTTACCTTCCGACCAATCGAGTTGTTCGATCCTATAGTTGCGGTATATTTCTCGCTCACCGCTGATGTCATACAAATCATCACCAAAACGAACCACTCTGGTGGTACGTTTTATGGTTCCTCGACTTTGTACATCTAGTTCTACAGTGGCTTTTTTTTCTTTTACATCAATCAACTTGACGTAAGGGAGGTTAAATTGTTCCTCTGAACGAACAGAAAGCACCTCAATCTTCTTTACCAAGCCTTGCTGGTAAGCATCCACGGCGTCTAAACGATAAACCATATGATACTTATCAACATGAGTGGCCGAATAACGCAAGGTACACAGGGGATTTAAAGAGGCAATGGCCTCTTTTGACTTGGGGGTTGTATCCACACTTTGAGGTTCATCAATAATTACGATGGGATGGGTTTCCTGGATAAACTGAATTGGTTTGTAACCATTCAGTCTGTCGTTATGGCGATGGATAATATTGGCCTTATCTTCTTTTTCCGGATCTTCAAAGCTTTTTCTGAACGCATCAATGTTAATGATCATTACTTGAATGGCCGTTGACGTGGCAAAATTTCGGACTTGATTCAATTTCTGGGAATCATAAATAAAGTACTCTAAAGGGGTGTAATCATACAGTTCGTTAAAATGATCCTTGGTGATCTGCAGTGATTTGTACACCCCTTCCCGGATGGCCACCGATGGAACAACAATAACAAATTTGGTAAAGCCATAATGCTTGTTCAGCTCGTAAATGGTTCGAAGGTAAACATACGTTTTTCCAGTCCCAGTTTCCATCTCAACTGTAAAATCAAGGGAATCCAGCGTTTCACTGCGGGGAAGCCGGTTTCGCATTTGGATTTCCCGTACATTTTTCAGAATTTCCGAGAATGTGAGGTCCAGACGGTTGCCCACACCTAAACCAGTCTGAAACATACCACTTTCTTCTCCATAGGAGACCGTAAAATTGGACTGTTTCATCTTCTGCCCTCTAAATATATCGACAACCGATTGAACGGCTTCTTGCTGGTAGGTAAGATCCGGGTTAAATCTGAGTTTCATGCCTAAACGCTCCTCACATCCACAATACCGTGTTTTTTCAACGTTTGGAGTGCATTGGTTTTGACCGCGTCACTGACGAAACCGGTCTCTTTAAATACCACTTTGGTTTCCATATGGTCGGAAGTCAATTTAAGCATTTCTTGCACTAAATCAAGATCGATATCATCTTCCAGACAGAGTAGGACAGAACCGTAAGCCACGTTATATATCTTTTTTCCATTCAGCATTATCTCTTCTATGGGAGCGGTCAACGGTATACCGATTTTCAGTAAAATTTCATACAGCAAATCCTCCTGAGAACGGTCCTCCTTAATATTGTCCTGCAAACCAAAGAGGGTCTGCTCCAGATTTTCACAATCTGGATCCCATGTTTTTAAATTGGAAGAATCTAACTTAAAAACTTTAAAACCGATGTCCAGATCTTGTTTGCCTGTTTCCTTAACGATTTTCTCCCCGGCTCTACGGATGCGTTCCATGCCTATATCTGCGACAGAATGATATGAACCATTAACTTTATCAAGTTTCTCTGGAAGTTGAACTAAAATAAACTTAACAGACGTATTTTTTTCTACATTATGTTCAAAAATTGCATGTCCGGTGGTGCCTGAACCTGCGAAAAAATCCAATACAATATCATTTGCTTCACATACTTGATTGATGAGTGCTTTAATTAGCGACACGGGTTTAGGGTAATCAAATACTTTAGAGCCAAATATTTCCTGTATTATTTTGGTTCCCTCTGAGTTCAATCCCGTGCTTAAGTGAAATACAGAATCACTATCATCTACTATCAGTTTATTACTTTCATTAATCCATGTTGAAACTGGATTAACCTTAATTTTTAAATCTTTCTTATATCTTTTTAGCATGGGTTTTTGTGAAGTGTCAGTGGGAAAAATAATTCTTCCTTCTTTGATCAACTTATTCATAGTTTCAGGCACATAAGCCCATACCCTTTTTGGATCAGCTGGAAATATATTTCCTGTTTTTGGATCAACTAAATCATAATATTGGTTAGGCCGTTGTTCCCTTGTCATTCCAACTGTTAAATCTCCCTTAGTCCACTCTCCATTCGGGTCATTATCTGGATTAGAGTATCCCTTATAGTCCTTTTCAATACCTTTAAAATTTACAAAATCAGATCGTTGATAGCAAATAATATATTCGTGATCGACAGAAATTAACTTTTCAGCCATAGCAGATGACGCTCTTCTTTTCCATACAAAACAGGCTAAGAAATTTTCTTCCCCAAAAATTTCATCGCACATTTTTTTTAGATTATGATACTCGTGGTCATCTATTGAAATAAATATCAAACCGTCATCTCTTAATAAATTCCTCGCAAGCTTTAATCGCGGATACATCATATTTAACCAATCGGTATGATAACGTCCGCTTGTCTCCGGATTGGCTTTAGTGGTTTGATTGGTCATCTCTTTGTAGTTTTTTATATTATCTCGATAGTCATCTTTATAGACAAAGTCCTTTCCCGTATTATAAGGGGGATCAATATAGATCATCTTGATCTTGCCAAAATAAGCTTTTTGTAAAAGCTTTAAGACCTCCAGATTGTCCCCTTCTATAAAAAGGTTTTCTGTTGTGTCCCAGTTTTTGCTGGAGGCTTTATCGGGACGCAACGTGCCCGTGGAGGGCGTCTGAGCCAGCTTCATGGCCTGAATCTTGCCATGCCAGGTAAATTCATACCGCTCCTGACGCTCTTCAATCTCTTCTCCTAACAAAAGTTTCAGTTTGTCAAAGTCAATTTTCCCTTCTGTGACCACTTCGGGAAACAGCTTTTTAAGCTGTAAAATATTTTCTTTTACCAAATCCAGTGATTTGCCTTCCACCGGTTCCATCATCTATCAACCTCTTTTTCCAGTTCTCGTTTTAATG
>CALJVA010000111.1 GCA_937975135.1 uncultured Thermoactinomycetaceae bacterium
TTTTTATCTTTTTCTTTTTGCTTCATTCTTTTTTTATTCAAATGAAAAGCACCTCCTCCAGTTAACATGTGCATTTTACTTGGAAATAAATCCTTAAAAAAGGATGTAGGAAGATGATCTTTATTGCAATTATGTATCACTTCTTTAAAGTATAGAACTGACAAAGTGACGTTTCATCTGGTAAAATGAATTGGGAGTACTATCGGAAAAGTTACTCCTTTCAATGTTCCCTGGATTACAAACTACTCCCGCTTCTCTTATTGGTCCGTATTTTAAAAAATAGGCGGGAACTAATGTTTTGTGAAAAGATTAAAAGACTCAGGATCCATTAGGGGCCCGACAATACGTATAATCCGGGGAAGCGAGTAGGGGGAGTAAATCTACCCACTTAAGCTTAAAAGTGGAATCTGTGGAGATGAAAGTCAAGCGTCCACGGTCTAAAGTTGAGTGTGAACTCCGAAAGGTGGGTGAATAGGTGGATCGTAAGTACTTATTAATTGAGATTAAAGAAGGGGTAGGGCGCATCCAACTCCATCGTCCACAAGTGTTAAATGCACTCAATGTGGAATTAGTGGAAGAACTGGTACAGACGATGGAAGAGATGGATCAGAATTCAGATGTGCGCACAATATTACTTACTGGAGACGAACGGGCTTTTGCGGCTGGAGCCGATATCAAAGAGATGGCTGAGGCAACAGCAGTAGAAATGTTACTTCGTAATCAATTCTCCACTTGGGATCGGATCCGACGGATAAGAAAACCGATTATTGCTGCCGTGTCTGGATACGCTCTGGGTGGAGGATGTGAGTTGGCTATGGCATGCGACTTAATTGTCGCTGCAGAGACAGCTACCTTTGGTCAGCCTGAGATCAATCTAGGGGTGATGCCTGGAGCGGGAGGAACCCAACGACTTACACGGGCAATCGGAAAAGCCCGAGCCATGGAGATGATTCTAACGGGTAGGCCGATCACAGCAGAGGAAGCGTACCAAGCTGGTCTTGTGACTCGGGTGGTGCCCGTAAAGGAATTGGAAGAAGAGGCGATGAAGCTGGCGCGTGAAATCGCTGCAAAACCACCTATTGCTGTTCAACTCGCAAAACAAGCTGTATTAAAAGCTCATGATGTAACATTGGAGAGTGGCTTAGACTTTGAACAGAAGCTTTTCTACTTTCTTTTTGCGACAGAGGATCAACGAGAAGGTATGAAAGCCTTTATGGAAAAAAGGAAGCCTCGTTTTGAAGGCCGTTAAGACGAAAATCGTAAAACTTCAATGTTTCTATGGAGGGTTAATATGGGATCTAAAATGAGAGATGTTTTCGAGGAGATGGAGAAGCTAGGTCATGAACAAGTGATCTTTTGTCATCATCCAGGTACTGGTCTTAAAGCAATTATTGCAATTCATGATACCACCATGGGCCCTGCTTTGGGTGGTTGCCGTATGGTTGACTATGCTTCCACAGATGAGGCATTGGAAGATGTTTTACGCTTATCACGGGGAATGACATATAAGTGTGGAATCGCTGATGTGGACTTCGGTGGAGGAAAAGCGGTCATTATTGGAGATCCCCATAAGGATAAAAGCCCCGAGTTGTTTCGTGCCTTTGGCCGGTTTGTAGGTGGTTTGTCTGGTCGTTTTTACACTGGGACAGATATGGGAACATTGCCAGAGGATTTCGTCCATGCTGCAAGGGAGTCCAATTGTTTTTCAGGATTGCCTGTAAGTCATGGGGGAAGTGGTGATACCTCAATCCCCACAGCCTATGGTGTTTATCAGGCTATGCGGGCAACCGCCCAGCATTTATGGGGATCTCCCAGTTTAAAAGGTCGAAGAATAGCGATTCAAGGGGTTGGAAAGGTAGGAGCACGCCTTGTAGAACATTTGGTAAAAGAAGAAGCACAGATCATCTTGGCAGACGTCTATCCTGAAGCTGTGGAAAAACTTCATGCAAAGTATAAAGAGTTGACAGAAGTAGTTCCTGTAGATACCATTCACAAGGTAGAATGTGATATCTTTGCTCCTTGTGCCATTGGCGGGGTCATCAATGATGAGACATTACCAGAATTACGTTGTCAAGCGGTTGTAGGCTCTGCAAATAATCAACTGTTAGAGAATCGCCATGGAGATCAACTGCATGAGCGAAACATTTTATATGGGCCTGATTACTTGGTTAACGCTGGTGGACTAATTCAGGTTGCCGATGAATTTAGTGGTTTCAATCGGGAACGTGTCATGGAGAAAACACGGACCATCTATAATATGCTTCTGGAGATATATGAGCTTTCCGAAAAAGAAAATATCCCGACCTATCGAGCGGCAGATCAATTGGTGTTGCAAAGACTTGAAAAGGTGGTCGACATTCGCCGCATCTTGTTAGGCTTTGATCGGGAAAAATAAGGAGCGTGAATCGATGCGACACATAGATCCTGGTCTTCAGTATATTCAGCCAAACGGTGAACTAACGGCAGAGGGACGTGTGGTGTGGGAAGAGATCGATCCACAACTACGCCTTGATTTTTACCGCTGGATGGTAAAAGTACGGCTGTTTGATCGGCGGTCGATCGTTTTACAGCGCCAAGGAAGAATTGGAACTTATGCACCGTTGGAAGGTCAAGAGGCTGCTCAGGTGGGTAGCGCTTTGGCATTGACCACACTGGATTGGATCTTCCCTAGTTATCGGGAACATGGTGTTGCCATGATCGCAGGCATGCCATTGGACCGCATCTTGTTGTATTGGATGGGACGAGTAGAAGGAAATTTGGCCCCTGAGGGCGTGCGGCTTCTTCCGCCGGCAGTACCAATCGCTACCCAGCTTCCTCATGCTACAGGTGCAGCATGGGCGGCAAAGTTGAAGCAGGAACCTTCAGTATCAGTCGCTTATTTTGGCGATGGGGCAACATCGGAAGGGGATTTCCACGAAGCGCTCAACTTTGCAGGGGTATTTAATTTACCGGTAATTTTTTTCTGTCAAAATAACCATTATGCCATCAGTGTTCCATTTTCTCGGCAGTCAGCTACATTAACGGTCGCAGAAAAAGCGGCGGCTTACGCGATGGATGGAATTCGCGTTGATGGAAATGATGTGTTGGCTGTATATGATGTAATGGCTCAGGCGGTTCAACGGGCACGCAATGGAGGTGGGCCGACACTTATCGAAGCGGTTACTTATCGCCGGGGTGCTCACACGACGGCCGATGATCCCAGCCGTTATCGTGATGAACAAGAAGCTCAAGAGTGGATTAAATATCGCGATCCCTTAGATCGCTATCGAAAGCTTCTTCATGCAGAGGGGATGTTAAGCGAAGCCGAAGAGCGTTTATGGGAAGAAACATGTAAACAAGAGTTAGAAGAGGCAGTACGCGCCGCCGAGTCAGCACCAGCTCCACCAGCAAGCCATCTGTTTGCGCATGTGTTTGAAGAATTAACTGTATCACAACGCAGGCAACTGGAGGAGCTGAACAGAGGGGAGGGGAATGATAAGGATGAGTGAGAAGACTCTTGTACAAGCAATCAATGACGGATTACGGGTTGCGTTAAAAAACCATCCTGATGTGCTGATTATGGGTGAGGATGTCGGAAAAAATGGTGGAGTATTCCGTGCTACAGAAGGTTTATGGGAAGAGTTTGGAGATGATCGTGTCATCGATACCCCTTTAGCAGAAGCAGGGATTGTTGGTACAGCACTCGGGATGGCGATTAATGGATTACGCCCGGTTGCAGAGATTCAGTTTATGGGCTTTATTTATCCTGGTTTTGAACAAATTGTCTCTCACGCCGCTCGTTTACGAACACGAACCCAAGGGGCCTATCCTGCTTCCATTGTTATTCGTGCTCCCTATGGAGGAGGTATCCGTGCCCCCGAATTACATTGTGATTCCACCGAATCTTTATTTGTTCATACTCCAGGGTTAAAAGTGGTCGTTCCCTCGACCCCTTATGATGCCAAAGGCTTGTTGTTAGCTTCGATTGCTGATCCAGATCCTGTGATTTTTTTGGAGCCAATGCGCTTGTATCGTTCTGTTCGGGGAGAAGTGCCGGAAGAGGAATACCAGGTACCCATCGGGAAAGCCCGGATGGTTCGTGAAGGAGAAGATGTAACGATTCTTGCCTGGGGAGCGATGGTTCCGGTGGCGGAGAAAGCCGCGGAAGAATGGAGCGATAAAGGAGTCAGCTGTGAAGTGATTGATCTTCGCTCTCTTTATCCCTTGGATGAAGAAACGATTATTACCTCCGTGGAGAAGACAGGTCACGTAGTAATTGTTCATGAAGCCCCACGGACCGCTGGGGTGGGAGCGGAGCTGACCGCCTTGATTAATGAGCAAGCGTTTTTATGGCTGGAAGCGCCAATTACACGTGTAACCGGTTATGATGTTCCTGTTCCTATGTTTGCCTTAGAAGATGATTTTTTACCCAATCCGAAGCGTGTTTCTCAGGCGATAGAAAAAGTTATATCATTCTAGAGGGGAGGGAAGTACGTGGCTGTTTCATTTAAATTACCTGATGTAGGAGAAGGAGTTGCTGAAGCAGAGGTGATCCGTTGGCTCGTAAGAGAAGGAGAGGAAGTCTCTGCGGATCAGCCGGTAGTTGAGGTACAGACTGATAAAGCGATGGTAGAACTTCCATCCCCGGTTTCCGGTAGGGTGGCTGAGATTCGCTGGCGTGAAGGAGAAGTGGTTCCCGTAGGCGAAGTATTGCTCGTGATTGACAATGGTGAAAAGCAGGGGGAAGTAGTAGCTCCTGCAGTGGATCAGGGGAAAGAGACGGAAAATAAGATCCCTGTTTCCAAGAAAGAAGGAAAACGGCGACGTGTCCCTGCCGCTCCTTCCACACGCCGGTTGGCACGGGAACTGGGGGTCGATATTAATGAAGTAGAGGGTACGGGTCCTCAGGGCCGAGTGATGGATGAGGATGTGATCCGCTTTACACAGCGTCAGGAAGACAAAGAGACTGAACGAGAAGAAACAGCGGAACGCGTAGTGATTCGTGAGGCAACAGAGGATGTAGTAAGTGATGTTTCGATTCGAGGAGGCGAAGAAGTCTGGGAAGAGCCACTTTCCAAGACACGCCGTGTAATCGCTGAACGGTTAACCTATTCCGTTACGAAGAAACCTCATGTGACCCATTTTGACGAATTAAATGTAGATGGTTTAGTGTCGTGGCGGGAGCAGCGAAAAAAAGCGGGGCAATCCTATTCTTATTTATCCTTTTTATTAAAGGCAATCGCAGTTACCTTAACCCACTACCCTACATTTAATGCCCATTTTGATGAAGAGAAGCAAGTCCTCCGTCGTTTCTCATCGATTTCCTTAGGAATGGCTACGGATACACCTCGTGGTTTATTGGTACCAGTAATATCCGAAGTAGAAAAGAAAAGTATTGCCCAACTCTCAAAGGAAATCGCTGAATTGAAGGAAGCTACTTTAAAAGGAACCATTCCCCCATCCAAGTTGCGTGGGAGTACCTTTACTGTAAGTAATGCTGGTTCCCTCGGCGGTCAGTGGGCCACACCGATTATTAATCCCCCTGAAGTAGGGATTTTGGCCATTCATCCCATTGAGAGAAAGCCCGTTGTTCAAGGGGAGCAAATCGTTCTTGGATGGCGGATGAATGTCTCCCTCTCCTTTGATCATCGGATTTTAGATGGAGCCGATGCCATCCGCTTTACGGAGAAACTGAATACCTACACAATGGATCCTGGCCAGCTGTTAGCGGAATTGACATAATGAAGACCCGATGTGGGATTCTAGGAGGTAAAGGGATATCCCTTGCCTCCTTTTTTGATGGCTCAAAAATATATCTTCTTTGGAAGAAGAATAAGCGCTTCTTCATCCAGCAACACGGCTTACAGCAAAAACAACCAAAAAAGACCAGCCAGTACAAAACGATACAGAGCAAAAGGAGTTAGACGCAGTTTGGAGATGAGACGGAGAAAGTATTTGATAGCAAATAAAGCTACGACAAAGGCGGTGACAAATCCTGTTACAAACAGGGGAAGATCATTAATACTTAGATAATGCCAGCTCTCATACAAATCTTTGACTGTGGCAGCAAGCATCATAGGGACTGCCAAAATAAAGGTAAACTCTGAGGCTGTTTTGTGATTGATCCCAACAAGGAGACCTCCAGAAATCGTCGATCCGGAGCGGGAAAAACCAGGCCATAAGGCAAGGCACTGGAAAAGGCCGATGACCAAGGCTTGTTTATATGTAACTTGATCCAGACTGGAGGTCTGAAAACGTGGCTTACGGAAAACTTCGGCTACGATCATTAACACTCCGCCTGCGATGAGACCAATTAATACGGTTTCGGCAGAAAACAGTTTTTCTTTGATCGTCCCATGAAAGAAAGCACCAGCAACTACTGCTGGAAACATAGCAATCAAGAGATGGAGAAGGCTGAGTTGTTGGGAAGTATTTTTTTTACCTAAGGTTTGTACACGAAATTGGCGCTGTGATAAACCGATCAGACTAAGTAGGCGTTCCCAAAAGATAAAGACAACGGCTAAAATCGATCCCAGCTGAATTACCACTTCAAAGGTTGAGGCACGTACCGTTCCCTGAAAATTGAGGAGATGACCAACCAGAATCATATGGCCGGTAGAGGAGACAGGAGCAAACTCGGTTAAGCCTTCTACAACGCCCAGAATAAATCCAATGATTATATCCATCAATCTCAGTCAACTCCAACTCATTCTTTGAATTGAATCTTTTTTCTCCTTTCGTTATCTGTTATTAGTCTATTCTATAATTCCTCAGACTTGTCTTTTTTACCGATGAATCTCCAATTTATGAACCTAGAAGTTGTCCTGCTTTCTCTAGGACATGCATAAATGGGGTGGTTTCATTGTATTGACCGGCGATGGTTCCCTCTTGGTCAATAAGGATGGTAGTAGGAACCGCTTTTAATCCATAGGCATCATAAGTACTTGTCCCTTGATCGATAAGGACAGGGAAAGTATACCCATGTTCTTGCAGGAAAGAGGGAACTCGGGAAGGGTCTGCTTCACGGCCTGTAACATTAATGGTATAAAATAGCAGGTCATCATGGCGAAAGGACTGATAAAAAACTTCTTTTTGGGGTAGTTCGGCAATACAGGCAGGGCACCATGTCACCCAGAAAGAGAGCAGGACGACCTTTCCGCGAAATTCACTGGAACATACTTTAGAAGAGGGCGTATTAAGAGCAGGGAGACAAAAATCAGGCGCTTTTTTTTGATTCATTGTAATTCCTCCATATTTAATAAGGTATTTACTGTGCCATTATCAAATACGAAGCAGGACGATTCCTATCATTAGACAACAAAGAGCTAAGATCTGCAGTTTGGAGAGGCGCTCGCGAAAGATCAAGATGGAAAGCAGAGCAATAACCAGACTGTTCGTGGCAAAAAGAGGTGCAACGATGCTAGCGGGGCCTAATTCAAGTGCAATGGCATATAGTTGCATGCCAATCCAAGAAAAAATTCCAGCAATCAGCCCCCAAGTTAATCCAGTACGGACTTGTGCTTTGTTACCAAAGGAAGCAGCATGCACTTTCATACGGCTTCGGATCAGCAATTCAACAGAAAACCAGATCAAGGAGGCCAAATAACCGTAGAAGAGGATGATTGTTCCAGATAGACCCAGTTCCTCTGTTACCTTTAACCCACCATTTCGAAAGGTAAAAAGCAGCGTAGCAAAAAAAAGAAGCAGATACCAGCGGCGATCACGTATTGCCAGCTTTTCATCCGGATCGATGGGAATTAAGGAGATGGCGATGATTAAGAGGATGACACCAATGCCTTCGATCACGGAGAGTTGTTCATCGTAAAGTAACATCGACATACCGATGATCAGGATAATATTTATATTAAGTAATGGTGCAGTAAGACTGGCGGGGCCATGGTCTAGTGCTTTCATAAAGAACCAATTTCCTGCTGCAGATCCGAGGCCGATTATCAAGCCACCGATCAAAAAGGGAAGGGTAAACGCAAAATCATGTGTATAGATCATCCAGAAGAGAAACCCCAAAGTTCCTGTACAATATAATCCCCACAACAGGTGTGGAAGACTTCCTTGACGGGCGGAACTAACTTTCATAAAGAATCCAGAAAAACCAAAGGTTAGTGCGCTCAAAGATGCAATGATAAACCACACGGGTGCTTCCTTCCTTTCCATAGTTCGACGATTTACTATGTTATTGAGGCGCCTTGGGAGTGTTCGTCCGCTGAATTCATCGTTTCATCTCGATCCGAGCACTCCCTTGGGCCTCATATCTGAAAATATTGGTGATTAATTATGTAACAAAAAAGCATCCGCGAACTTTTTATTACAGAGAGCCTTCCCCTGCGCTCTTTTTAAATTCCTTTTCATAATTGGCTTCACAATCTGAATTGCAAAAATAATATGTGAAACTTCCTCGCTTCAATGTGATATGTGGCATGTCCACAAGTTGAATCTCACAGTAATCGCAATATTTTCCGCATTTTTCCTCGAAAATCGGCTTATATTCTTCACATTCACACAATGAGCTTACATCAGAAAAGGAGACCTTCTTGATGATCCAAGCTTCTGGATCAGCATCAAATAAGATATAGACTTGATGATGGGGATCAACATGATAGATCGTTCCATGTTTATGATACTTTGCACCCTTCTCTTTATAACGGATGCGATCGCCGACTTTAAACGTGTGCATAATGTCACCTCTTAAGAAATTTTACTGAGTAAAAGCCCATTGTCTTAATCGTGGGATTGGGTACTCTTAAATGAATGGTGAAATACCTATTCAACATCATACCACGATCAATAAAAAACTTCTTATTTGATTGAAGAGGTATTTTTTCCGTATGACAATACAAGCTAAGAGTATATTTATCATGATTTGAAAAAGGGGACAGACAAATGGCAAACGGTTTTGTTCAAGAAGTGATACGGAATTATAAGGAAGGGTTAGGGCAATTTGAAAAGGCATTACCCCAGGTAGCCAAAACCTATAATCAATTTACCGGAGAATGCTTCGCAGAGGGAGAGCTGTCGGCGCAGGTAAAGCAACTAATTGGACTTGCCTTAGGTGTTTATACCAATGATGAATATTGTATTATTTATCACACCAAAGAGGCTGTAGAGAAAGGAGCAAGCGATCAGCAAGTCTTAGAAGCTGCGGCGGTAGCTGGTGCCTTTGGGGGAGGGGCGGCGATGTCTCAAGCAGTAACATTGGTTCAGGAAGCACTGCTTGAGGTTCGGCAGCAGACTCATTAAGCAGAAAAGTGAAGCCAATCTAGGAAATGTGGGGTGTACTGGACATAGCGACTAGTCATATAAAGTACACCCTAAAAAGATATATTCCGAAAATTCATCCATTGGCTTAAAGACTAGCATTTTCCTCACAACATTCGATAAGATGAAGATAGAATTGTTTATTATATAAAGAGTGGTGATTCTATGTCGAAATATCCAGTAAACTGGGATCTTGATTCTTTTTTTCCGGGCGGTAGCCAATCAAAAGAATTCGAGGAGTTTCTAGTTCAACTGGAGACAGATCTTAAGGCTTTGAATCAAAAGATTGCGGGATTAAAGCCCGAAGAAGCAGGGAAAAGAGTTGAGCAATGGTCCAACCTTTTAAACGAGATTCAGGAAATTTCCAGTCGTCTAGGACAGGCAGGTTCTTTTATTCACTGCTTGATGTCACAAGACGTCACTGACGAGCAGGCGAAGTTGCTCAATGGGCGTATTACACAAATGTCAGCAACTTATGATTCAGCAATGACAGCTCTGGATAGTCGTTTTCTTGAAATAAGGGAAGAAGATTGGGAAAAACTGCTTCAATCAGAAGAGCTAGCACCAATCTCCTTTCCTTTAGAAGAGCGGCGGAGACGTGCAGCAGAAAAGCTTCCGCCAGAGCAGGAAACCTTGGTGGGAGATTTATCTGTTGATGGTTACCATGCCTGGGGAGATCTATACAGTACCGTAGTCGGTCGTATTCACATTCCCTATGAAGAAGAAGGAAAGGTCCAGCAGCTATCTGTAGGGCAAGCAGCAAATAAAATGGCCAGCGGTGATCGAAAAGTTCGGAAAAAGGTTTTTGAAAACTGGGAAAAAGCATGGGCAGAACATGCAGAGCTATGTGCTGCTGCTTTAAACCATATTAGTGGTTTCCGATTAAATCTCTATCGGCACCGTGGCTGGGATTCGGTTTTACAGGAGCCCCTGGACTACAACCGAATGTCCCACAAAACATTGGATGTGATGTGGGAGGTAATCCAACAGAATAAGCCACGACTTCTACAATACTTACAGCGTAAAGCAGCACTCATCGGGGTAGAGCGGTTGAGCTGGTATGATCTATATGCGCCAATGATGGAAAATCAGAAGAACGTCAGCTATGATGAAGGGGCAATGTTTATTCTGGAACAATTTGCCCGTTTTGATCCCAAACTGGCGGACTTCTCAAAGACTGCATTGACCGATGGCTGGGTGGAAGCAGAAGATCGACCGGGTAAACGGCCTGGTGGGTTTTGTACAAGCTTTCCCTTAAGTGGACAATCGCGAATCTTTATGACTTTCTCTGGTACCGCTTCCAATGTATCCACACTGGCTCATGAGCTGGGTCATGCGTATCATCAGCATGTGATGGAAGGCTTGCCCCGGATGGCTCAGAAATATGCAATGAATGTAGCGGAAACCGCCTCTACTTTTGCTGAAATGATTGTAGCCGATGCTTCAATCCGGCATGCTTCCAATGAAGAAGAGCGGTTGGTTCTTCTAGAAGACAAGTTACAGCGTGCCACTGCTTTCTTCATGGATATCCATAGTCGTTTCCTCTTTGAGACCCGTTTTTATGAAGAGCGAAAGCAAGGGCCTGTTAGCGTAGGTCGACTCAATGAATTGATGACAGAGGCACAGAAAGAAGCTTTCCAAGATGCTTTAGATGAGTATCATCCCCATTTCTGGGCTTCCAAGTTGCACTTTTACCTAACAGGTGTGCCCTTCTATAATTTCCCTTATACCTTTGGCTATCTATTTAGTGCAGGAATTTATAAACGGTCACTGGAAGAAGGTCCTTCCTTCGCCGAAAAATATGTTGATCTGTTGCGAGATACGGGTCGGATGAAGGTAGAAGATCTGGCTCAGCGTCACTTGGGTGTGGATCTTACTCGTCCTGACTTTTGGCAGAGTGCAGTAGACATTGCTTTGGCAGATGTGGATCAATTCCTGGAGATGACCGAATCAAAAGTGAAAAAATAAAGAGCCAACAAGGCAGATCCAGCAGCCTGCTTCTAGTAAGGCTGCTGGATTTTATGTGAGAAAAGGGGGAGAAGAAATGGTAATGGACTCTGAAGCTGCCGGAGCTGCGATTTATAAAGCAGAACCTGCCTGGCGTCTGGTGTGGAATGATCTGGACTCCTCTGCAGTGGCTACCCATTATGCTTTGGAAGAAGCGATTGGTCAGACAGTAGCTGAAAAGGCTGCTCCAGCAACTGTGCGAATGTGGCAGGGACCTCAGGGGATCTCCGTTGCGAAAAAGGATATTCGTACTGCTTCTGGCCAGAGAGCTGCTCAAATGATGAAAGATGTAGGTTGGCCGGTTTATGTCAGACAGAGCGGTGGAACTGCAGTGCCTCATGGTCCTGGCACGTTGAACTTTTCACTCTTTCTACCCCGTCCTCAGGAGCCACAGTGGAGTATCGAAGCAATTTATCGGGCTCTGGGACTCCCGATTCAAATGATGCTTGCCGATTGTTTTGGGCTCCCCTCCACTTTTGAGGCGGTTCCTGGTTCCTTTTGTGATGGGAACTTTAATGTAGTGATTTACGGAAAAAAAGTGGCAGGTACCGCACAAGTATGGAAAGGGGGGCCTGCGGGGATGAGTTCGGGCCGTCCAGGTTATATTTTGGCACATGCCACTCTACTTACCCATCTGGATCGGGAAGCAGCTGTGTCCGCTCTAAATGCTTTTTATCAATTGGCCACAAATACCCGTCCCGTGGAAGTGGAAACAGTAGGGACTGTGCAGCAGTTTACAAACTTAGAAGCCGAAGAGCTAGATCAGAAAGTTCAAGCAGGCTTGTTGGCCGCATTGGAAGAATTAACCGGAGTAGAGAAAATTGAAGCCCCCAGTGAAGAGGAATGGAGGATTGCCCGTTCACTGGAGGCCCATTGTCATCCCGGGTTTTATGTCAAATAATTCCTATACTCCTTTAGGAGGTGTGTTTAATCGCTCATGAATTGCGATAACGGCTGGCATAAAGACAGGTAAGAACAAGAGTGACATCAGTGCAAGTCCAAGGATGGTTACTGTAGCTATCTGTGTTAGGGTGAGTACCCCAGAAGGATACATGGAAGCAAAAGTGCCGATCAAAATGATAGCGGCAGAAATTACGACCTTACCAATATTTCCGGCTGCCTCAATAATTGCTTGGGAAGGATTAAGCTGTCCGTATTCGCGATAGCGCATCATTAAGAAAATACTATAGTCAACACCCAAAGAAATAATCATGATAAAGGAGAAAAAGGGTACGGTCCAGGTAAGACCGGGATAATCGAACCATTGAGTGAAAATAAACTGGGTGGCGTTCAGCGAACTGTAGTAAGCAAGGATAAGTGAACCGATAATAAACAGAGAGTTCCAGAAGGAACGGAGAATCAAAATTAAGACCAGACTGATCCCAATGAGCATAATGAGGGCTGTACGTGTAAAGTCTTCCGTCGCAATTTGGTCGAGATCATGGTTAGTACTAGATACTCCACCGATACCAACTTCAGCCTTGGGGTCGGTAAAGTCCTGCATTTGACGGTCTAAAGTGCGATCAATACGAGCAATGGTCTGCATTGCCTCTTTTGAATAAGGATCATGGTCGAGGATTATGGTCCACTTCATGGCTTTACGATCATCTGCCATGTAGGCATCCAATGCTTGCTGAAATCGTTCTGACTCTCGAACTTCCTCAGGAACATAAAAGGTGTCTACAGTGTCAGTTCCTGAAAGCTCACTTAGGTAGAGGCGAGCTTCTTGAAGACCTTTTCCGATTTCCCCCAATCCCTTGCCACTTTTATTTAATCCGCTTTCCAGTGCGGAAAGCCCATGGTCGAGTGAATCTAACCCCGCTTTGAGTTTCTTTTGTCCGTTGATAATGGTTGTCATACCTTGTTGTAGCGAGGACAGACTGGTGGTTACCTGTGACTGCCCTTCACTTCCTTTTTTTAATCCGTCAGCCAGTGCCTTCGCTCCTTTTTCCAGTTCCTTAAGACCTGTGACCATCTCCTTTTGGGCCTGGTTCATCTGCTTTAAGCCCTGATTTGCTTGAGCAAAGGAAGTGGTTGTCTGTTGATACTGAGTGTTCAGTTGTCTCAATCCGGCCTTGATTTGACCCAGTTGAGTTCCCAAGTTGGCTGCAGTTCCTTTCAGTGACTGGAAGGCGGGATCTTCTTTTAGCTCAGGACGGTTTTCTTCGACTGAACTGATCTGTCTTTGCATCAACTGGATCCCTTGTTCAATACCGGCGATTTGTTGCTCCAGTGCCCGGTACTTTTCGCCAAAGAGAGCATAGCCTTGTTGCAATTGATTGTAATTGTTAGCGAGTAGATTGGTGGATTGATTAAGTACAGTCATTCCATTTTTAAGTTCGGTAATGCCACCTTGGAGCTTTTTAGCCCCATCGGCTCCTTCTTTGATCCCATTATTAATCGTTTTCAGCGCTTGGTTTACCTGGGAAAGCCCCTGGTTTGCTTTTTGCGTTCCCTCGATTAAATCTCCCACCTTGGAGAAGTCTGAGGTTGGAGCAGCGCTAAGCTCTCCTACCGCTTTCTCCAAGCCTTCCTGGATGGAGTCAATACCTCCCTGGGCTTTACCTAAACCTTCCTCTGTTTTACCAGTTTGGTCTTGTACATACAATTCAGGGATCCGCTTACCTTGAGGGCGGGTGGGTCCCAGCACTTCTTTGACTCCATGTACCTGTTCCAATGCGCCGGTGATCCGGTCAATTGCTGCGAGGGATTCCGGAGTATCAAGGCGGGTTTCGCTGGATAGCGCCACGGTGGTAGGCATCGCTTTCCCTGGGCTAGAGGTTTCTGCGATTATTTGAAATCCTTGAATCGAGGAGAATGAATTGTCCACCTCGTCGAGACTATTAAAGGATAAAGGTTTTCCTTGGATCAAAAGTAGAGGAACAATTATGAGTGCCACTCCTAATAGGGAAATCATTGGCCGTTTGACTGCGAATGTAGAGGTCCGAGTCCACAAACCAGACTTGTGACTGCTGTTGATTTTGGTAAAAGGCCAGAAAAGGGTTTTACCAAGCAGATACATACAGATTGGTACGATTGTGATCAATACCAAGAAAAGAACTGAGATACCAATGGCTACTACCGATGCAGCCTGAAAGATGGAAAATTGGGCTAGATAGAGTCCGCTAAATCCGATGAACACAGCAATTCCACTGTAAAAAACCGTCTTACCGGCGGTTTTATAAGTCTGAACGATGGATTTGACGATGGATTTTCGCTGTGCAATTTCCTCTTTGAAACGGCTAAACAATAAAATGTTGTAGTCGGTTCCCAATCCAAAAAGGATCATTACCAAAAAAATCTGAGAAAAACTTGAGAATGGAAAGTCAAACCGGTCAACAAGGTTGGCCATAACCCCTACGGAGACCACATAAG
This sequence comes from uncultured Thermoactinomycetaceae bacterium, assembly GCA_937975135.1. Taxonomy (GTDB): domain Bacteria; phylum Bacillota; class Bacilli; order Thermoactinomycetales; family CALJVA01; genus CALJVA01. Next base: position 14,635 of record CALJVA010000111.1, read on the forward strand.
AGATCCCGACTGTGAGCAAAGAGATTAGGGGCGTTATTGGGGAGCGGAAAATCAAAACCAACACGATGACAATAAAGATTACCGTAATTAGCTCTGTTTTTTTGATTCCATCCTGTGACGTTTGGGCCATATCTTCGTTAATGAGTGCTGCTCCCGTGAGGTAGCTTTTAACTGGGACGGATTCTAGCTCCTGATAAAGTTGGTCCCGGATTTCACTCACTTTACGGTCTTTCTTCTCTACCCGGAGGGATAGGAGAACTGTAGTGCGATCTTCAGAGATTAACTGTTCCGCTACTTCTTCCCCATCAAGGTGTGATAACATTCCAGTAATGCCCAATTCTTTCTTCTTTGTCTCCAACTGTTGGATTTTCGCCTCAATCTCTGTCATTTGCTGTGAAGAGAGGGCACTTTTACTGTGAAAAACAGCGATAATATCAAATTCATCGGTATCCGAAGTAGCGTTTCCTTCCACTTTTTTTAGTATATCGTTTGCTATTTGTGAGGAGTAGCGATCAGGGATGGTGGGATCTCCTTTTTCACGCACCAGTTGATCCAGATCGGGCATGAAATAAAGAGATAATGCACATAGAAGAACCCAGGCTGCTAAAATGAACCAACGAAATTGGATAATCTTTCGCATCGGGTCTATTCCCCACTTTCGCTATATAAAATGGATCGGAAAAGGAAAGATGGTATACTTTTATGAGTCTATGTGTGAGGGTTCCCCTCGATTTTTTGAAAAAGCTTCAAGTCTTTAAGGTTTCAAGGGTAGGGGATAATCAGAGAATGACTAATTGGTCAGTATCATAACTTTGCTCCTCTTTTTTCAAAGTATATTTAACCTGTTTATTTGTTATGTGACTGGGGAGTCAGTCATCATAAAAAAGAACAGATAAGGAAGAATTCCATATCTGTTATACAAAGGTTATGGTTCCAATATAAAATTCAAATTAAAAAATGTCAATCCATACTCCTAGGTGATTTCATAAACTTGTCATATTTCGTTGCTCCTTAAGGAAATGTTGTTCTAGGTTCGATTTGGTTCACTCTATCTGATAGTGGCACCGAGAGTGCTAAAACGTCTCTGTGCTATTGCATATTATTGTGCTATTGCATATTATTATTTAAATATTAGATAAAGGATGTCTAGATAGGACTGGGATCTGTCCTAGAG
>CALJVA010000112.1 GCA_937975135.1 uncultured Thermoactinomycetaceae bacterium
TTTATACCCGTACTGTTCCTTCAACCGTTTTAACCGCGCCGCTTCCTCTTCAGGGGTAGAGGGAGCATCCGTTGATTTTGGTATCATCTAACCATTAAATGGAAAAATGACTTGAGAAACCATATAGGGTAGAACCAGCAACGCTACGAAATCCGCAATACATCCAATAAATGGACATAACAAAGTCCCCCTCAAGTATAGGGGACTTTGGGAAAACCCCGATACCAAAGAGTCAGCGAACCGCCCGGATTTCACTGACGGGTTTCTTCGGAACGTTCGTTTGAAGCTGAATCACTTCGGCGTGCCTGCTGGGACCATCGATTTCCGAGAAAAATTGAATGGCCATGGTCGCGGCTTCTCCGGGCTGCAGCTGAAGCAACGACACGGTCGCTTGAGTACACGGTCAACCGGGTTCCACCTTTTCGATCTTCAGGGGCGCCGAACCGGTGTTTTGGATTTGTATGTTGGCTTTTCCGACCTCATTTAGCAGAACGATCCCCATATCAAATGTGGGCTTGGATACTTTCAACAGCGGTTCTCCTTGCTGGTTCAGGACCCACTCACTAGTCACCCAGACTCCCAGAACCACGGAAAACAGCGGCCCAAAGAATGATTCGTACTTTTTTGCTCAAGTAGTTTCACCTCCCTTCAAGGGAAGGTCCTGCGTATACGGAAGACCAAGTGCCAAACTGGTTTCCGCTTTGGCTAGCTCCCGCCCGAGATACGCTGCATGGTCCAACCGGGAAAGCAGGCCACGTTGGATCGCAGTGTTGGCGATATGACTGGCCCGTCGTCCCCGGATCACTTCGTTGAGGACGCCTTCCTTGGTGTAGTGTTCGCAAACGATTTCTTGGCTCTTTCGATCGAGGAGGACCAGGAAAAAGCCTTCCGGGTCATGAACCCATTCCCGGTTGCTCTGCCGCCTGGCCTTGATCACTTTGGGCTGTTGCACCTTCGGCGGGAGGCTCAGTTCAGCTCCCTTCGGCTGGCTTTGACAGGCTTGGATGACCTCCTCCAGCCGTTGAAGTTCCCGGCTGTCGATCTCATCCACCACCGTGACCTGTTGCCGAAACCGGTTTATTTCCTCGTCGGTCACATTTTTCAATACCGGGCGGGGGCCTTGCGCCCCGATAATCCGGCGTTTTTCATCCACACCGTTTGCCTGAAGGGACAAAAGGGCCTGACCGGCCCGATGTCCCCGGGAATCGCGGCCACACAGAACCAGGTAGCGAATCGACGGGTTGGTGACCACATTACGGATCACCCGCTCGATCCCTAAGTTTTCTGTGGACAGCGAGCCAACGATCGCGATCCGATCCAACAACCCAGCCGCTTGGACTTCCTTGGGAAGATCGGTGTCTGCCAAGGTGCAGAGGGCCACCGATGCCACAGGATTACCCACAAGATAATCTCCTTCGACCGGCGGCCAATCGCTCTTTTTCTCAAGGGAAGGAGCGATCCCGCATTCACTGCCGCAACCGCAAGCGGAAGCGGTCGTTTTGGGGATGGGGGATTCGGCGACGGACGCCTCTCCCTGATGCAGCTGCTCGTTAAACCGGTTGTAGGGTTGAATGGGCAAGCAGACTTCGCACCCCAAACAGGCGTGGCGGTCTCGCTTCCCTTCCTCGATCCAACGCTGCAGGTCTCTCCGGGCTTTCTGGGCCTTCGGAGTCTCCACCTCACTGAGATCTCTCTGTACCGCTTCCATCACGTCCAAGAGACACTCGCAACTCGTGCATTTGGGGACCTTCCGAATTTGATCCAACTGATGATGGATCCGTTGAATCGCCCGGTCCAGGTCAGACATCCTCGATTCCTCCTTTCCGAAGTCATAGGATTCCGCGGGGACGGAAACGAAGCAACCGCAAGCCGTTCGCAATGATGACCAGCGCGCTACCTTCATTGAGCAGCAGTCCGGCGGTGAGGCTCATCCATCCCAAAAGAGCGGAGGTGACCAAGACGGCCACGGTGGCCAGAGAGAAGACAATGTTTTGCCGGATGTTGGCTACAGTGGCCCGGCTGGTCTCCAGCATCACGACAAGTTGGTCCAGATCGTCCGCCATCAGCACGATATCAGCCGTTTCCATCGCCACGTCAGTCCCGGCTACCCCCATCGCCACGCCGACGTCGGCTTGGGCCAAGGCGGGGGCGTCGTTGATCCCGTCACCGACCATGGCTACCCGTCCATATTCATTTTGGAGTGCTCGGATCGCTTTGATCTTATCTTCCGGCAACAGTTCGGCCCGTACTTCATCGACGCCGAGCTGCCGCCCAATCGCTTCTCCCGTGGCGTGGTTATCCCCGGTCAGCATGACCACTTTTTTCACCCCAGCTGCTTTCAACCGCCGGATCGCACGTGCCGCATTTTTTTTGGGTTGATCCGCAACTGCGATCAGGCCCAGGAGCGCCGTGGCATCGCCCACGAGCACGACGGTTTTGCCTTCCTGCTGCAAAGTTTCAATCTTCGGTCGGTATGGGGTCAGGTCGAGCCCGAGATCTTGAAAGAGACGGGGGCTTCCAATGTAGATGGTGCGTCCATCGATGTTTCCCCGGGCACCGCGGCCGGTGAGTGCGGTGAACTGATCCACTTCGGGCAGGTCGATGTCCCGCTTCGAGGCGGCCTCGAGAATGGCATCGGCCAAAGGATGCTCGGAGCGGGTTTCCAGCGCCCCGGCGATCCGCAGCAGATCCTCTTCATCAACCCCTTCCGCCGGTATGAGGTCCGTGACAGACGGGCGGCCGACGGTCAGCGTCCCGGTTTTATCAAAGGCGACCACCTGAACACGTCCCGCGTTTTCCATGTAGATTCCGCCTTTGACCAAGACCCCGTTTCGGGCCGCATTGGTCACTCCGGCCACGATGGCTACCGGGACCGACAGGACTAGGGAGCAGGAGCAGGACACCACCAGTACGACGAGCGCGCGGTACAGCCAGTCCGAGAAGGGTTGGCTGAAAACCAATGGAGGGATCGTCGCCAACAGGATGGCCACCCCGAACATCAGCGGGGTATATACCTGGCTGAACCGTTCACTGAACCGTTGGGCGACGCCCTTTTTGGATTCGGCTTCTTCCACCAGGTGGATGATTTTGGCCAACGTTGTATCCTGTACACGCTTAGTGACCCGGATCGTCAAGGAACCCCGTCCGTTCAGGGTCCCGGCGTACACTTCACTTTCCGGATGTTTCTCGACCGGAATGGACTCGCCGGTAATCGGAGACTGATCGACCGCCGAGGTACCTTCGACTACCACCCCGTCCATGGGGATTTTTTCCCCGGGGCGAACCCGGACCAGATCCCCGATCTCAATCTCGTCGGTGGGCACCCGGATCTCCCGTCCGTCCCGAATCACCGTTGCCTCTTTTGGGGTCAGCGCGACCAGGGCCCGAATCGCCCCACGGGCTTTATCCACGGCGTAGGCTTCCATCACTTCCCCCAGGGAGAAAATCACAACCAAAAGCGCAGCTTCCTCCCACAACCCCAGATAAATGGCTCCGATGGTGGCTAACACTAAGAGGGCATTGAGGGTGATGCTGCCCCGTTTGAGCGATGCCCAGGCACTTTTAACCGGGTAATATCCCCCAAGAGCGATTGCGATCCCGTAAAGGATTTTCGCCGTCGACTCCGACAATCCCCAAGCCGTCCATTCGGCAAGCAAGGTGAGGCCCGTTATAATCCCGGCGATCAGAAGGAGGATCATCCGGGGTTGTTTCCACCAAACGGGGCGCTCCTGCTCACTGCCCTCGACCTCGGTGGGATATCCCAGTTTGGACACCTTTTGGGCAATCTGCTCCGAAGAAATTTGGTTCGTATCGTAGGTGACTCGCAACTTGCCCGCGCCGAAATTGACGGTTGCCTGTTCCACCCCAGGCAACACGGAGACGGTTTTCTCGATTTGCTTGGCACAGTCGGCACAATCCATCCCCTGTACGTGGAAAACAACGGTCACCGGTGAGGAAGGCTTCGTGGAAGTACTCATTCCTTGAACCCCTTTCTTTATCAATTTTTTTTGATGAATGAAGTAAGAAAAAAGGCGTGAGAACGCCTCGGAATCAACTATTCAATTTATCCAAGACCCCAGATTTCTGCAGGCGATAGTGGCTCCAGGTACCATGAGTTTCCCGCGTCACGATGCCGGCATCGAGCAGGATTTTCAGGTGGTAGGACACCTTCGATTGTCCCAACCCCAGCAATTCTTCAAACTCACAGGTACACAAATCGGACCGTTGCTCCAGCAGGTACACCATCTGGATTCGGATGGGATCACTCAGCGCTTTCGCCACGGTTGCCAGCCGAAATGCTCGATCCTCCGGCAATAACGGGACTTCGCCTTTTTTCACCCGGGGGATTTCGGTATAACAGGAATTCATGGTCATCCCCTTCATCAAGATATTTTGATATAATCTATCTTAGATCATACACCTTGGCGGAGAAAAATGCAAGTCGCCGAAAGTTCCCATTTTGATTTTGGTAACGGAATTTCCGTTATTTTGATCCGATGGGTTCTCTAAAAAAGCGGGGGTGGCCCATGGAAAGGGAAGAAAAAGTACCGACTCTCGTGATTCTAGGAACTTTAGAAAGGACTGACACCTGAGTTGAAACAACAATGGACAAAGGAAGAACTCATTGAATACTTTAGTTTATTGCAACCGGAAAGGCAACTGATTGAAGCGAAGAACTTCGATACGCGGTTGGGATTTGCTGTTTTGTTCAAATACTTTCAGCACGAAGCCCGGTTTCCCGATGGTCCGGAAGATATTCCTTTTCCTGTGGTTGAGTTCTTGGCCAAGCATCTGCGAGTGAGTACGGAACACTTCGATCAGTATCCGTGGAAAGGCATTACCATTAGACGGCATCGTTCTGAGATCCGAAAGTTCTTTGGATTTCGAGAGCACTCAGCAAATGATCTCCAAGAGATTTCCCAATGGCTGACGGACAAAGTATTAAGCCACATCCACGATATTGATGTGTTGAAAGAGCGCGTTTATGCCGAACTCCGGCAGCGGAAAATCGAGCCTCCCGTGGATAATACGGTGGAAACGTTGGTCCGATCCGCACTACATAACCATGAACAGAGATTTTTCGCTCAAACATTCCAAAGCCTTTCTCCTACCTCCATCTCCCGAATGGACGCGATGATTGATGATTGGGCGGATGCTGAGGATGAGGTTACAGAGGAACAAGGGGCTGAGGAACCGGAACGAATGACTTTCCGTAAGATCAACATGGGCCCTGGCCGCGCTAATAGAAAAAACTTGGAGGAGGAAATCAAGAAACTCAAGGAATTGCGCATGCTGGAGTTGCCACACGTTCTGTTTAAAAACGTTCCTACAAAAATCTTGAGGAAGTACCGGTTACGTGTGGTTTCAGAGAAGTTGGTTGAGATTCGGCGCCATCCGCCAGAGGTGCGTTATACGCTATTATCGGCGTTCTTCTGGTCCCGACAACAAGAGATCACAGACAGTTTAGTTGAAATGCTTATTACCATTATCCATAACATTAATGGTCAGGCCGAACGTAGGGTAAACCGTGAAATACTGCAGGAAATCAAGAAGGTGCGCGGGAAAAACAATATCTTGGCTTCTTTGTTGGAAGCGTTGCTGGAAAACAAGGAAAACGTAGTGCAAGATGTTGTGTTCTCTGTCGTCGAGGAAGAGACATTGCGCGATTTACTAAGGGAATTGACCCATAACAAAGAGGTATACCGTGAAAAGGTTTATTACAAAATGCGCAGCTCCTATAGCAATACATACCGCACCGCGATCGGGGAACTCCTCAACACCCTTGAGTTCCGTTCAAACAACTCAAGGTATCAACCCATTATCGAAGCACTGGACTTGATCAAAAAACATATCGGCACCAAGCAAAAGTATTTTGCTGTGGCCGATGACGTGCCGATTGAAGACGTGATCCCGCCCAAGTTTAAGAAAGTAGTGCTGGAGACAGATAAGAACGGTGATTTGCGTGTCAACCGCATGAACTATGAAATCTCCGTTCTCTATTCCCTGCGGGAGAAGCTAAAATGCAAGGAAATTTGGGTTGTGGGTGCCAATCGCTACCGTAATCCAGACGAGGATTTACCGGACGACTTTGAGGAACGGCGGGAAGAGTATTATGAATCCCTTGGCTTGCGAATGGATGTAGATTCTGTCATCAACGATCTCAAACAGTCATTACATCGGGCGTTGGACCAACTGAATCAGACCATCCCACAAAATCCAAAAGTAAGAATCACTAATCATAAGGGTGGATGGATTTCGGTTACGCCATTAGATCCACAACCGGAGCCTGAGCGATTGGTTCAGCTAAAAAGGGAAATCGCGAACCGTTGGTGGATGATCGAGTTAATTGATATCTTCAAGGAAGCTGATCTCCGTGTTGGGTTCACCGATGCTTTTCAATCCTTGGCCGTTCATGAGCGATTGGACCGTTCAGAAATTCAAAAGCGCTTGCTTCTTTGTCTCTATGGACTGGGCACCAACATGGGCTTAAAAAGAATGGCTACCGGCAATACGGATGTAACGTATGAAAACCTACTCTACATCAAGCGGAAGTTTATCCATCCAGAAAACCTGAAGGCGGCCAACGTCAAAGTCGTAAATGCTATTTTGAGGGAGCGCCTGGCCGAAGTGTGGGGCGAAGCCACCACATCTTGCGCATCGGACTCCAAGAAATTCGGAGCCTGGGATCAAAACCTAATGACAGAGTGGCATCCCCGCTACCGCGGGCCCGGAGTCATGATTTATTGGCACGTTGAAAACAAGTCCGCCTGTATCCACTCGCAATTAAAGTCCTGCACGTCTTCTGAAGTGGCTGCCATGATTAAAGGACTACTCCAGCACGCCACCGAAAAGGAAGTCGATCGGAACTACGTGGACACGCATGGCCAAAGTGAGGTCGGCTTCGCCTTCTGTCATCTACTTGGCTTTAAGCTGATGCCCAGATTCAAAAATATCGGCTCACAGAAGCTTTATAAGCCCGATCACGGCATGACTGATGCGTATCCGAACCTGCAACCGGTTCTGGCCAAGAATCCGATCAGCTGGGATCTGATTCGCCAGCAATACGACCAAATGGTGAAATACGCCGCTGCCTTGCGATTCAACACCGCAGAGACCGAAGCGATTCTCAAGCGATTCAGCCAAAACCGAACCCATCCCGTTTACAAAGCATTGAGCGAGTTGGGCCGTGTAATCAAAACGATTTTCCTGTGCGAATACCTACAGCATGAGGAAATCCGACGCGAAATCCATGAGGGGCTGAATGTCGTTGAGAACTGGAACTCGGCCAACAGCTTTATCTTTTTTGGCCGGAATGGAGAAATCCAAAAGAACCAAGTGGATGAGCAAGAGATCGCGGTGTTGAGCCTTAACCTACTCCAAAACTGCCTGATCTACATCAACACCATCAAGATTCAAAATATCATCAAGGAGCAAGGATGGCTCAACAAGCTGACAACCGAAGATTTGCGCGCGCTCAGCCCTCTGATTTATAACCACATTACGCCATATGGCAAATTTAACGTTGACTTGGATAAGCGATTACCGATATAGGAGGAGATCGTCATTAAACGAACCCCGCCAAAAAAGAAAGCCCGGGAACTGGCCAAATACCTTCGTGAAGAGCGTCCGGATTATGATTACCTAAAGAGCGTATTCCGGCACCTGCGTGCCGAGTTGGAAGTCGATGTGCCGAAGGCAAATAAGAAGTTGCCCTATGTGCCCACAGAAGATGAGATTAAGCGCTATTATGAAGCCGTCTGGCAGGCAAAGAACTTCCAAGACATGATGATCATAAAAACCCTACTGTATACAGGCGTTCGCGTGAGCGAACTGATTAACATCAAGCTGACCGACATTGATTTTCGGCGCTGCCAGATCCGGGTGAACCAAGGCAAAGGCAAGAAAGACCGGATTGTGCCATTCCCAACCACCTTTAAAGAACTACTGGCCATGCATGCCGATAACTCGGAAAAAAAGGGGGCTGTCTACCTGTTTGAATCGTCCTGGAAGAAAAAATACACCGACCGCGGCATCCGGAAAATCCTCAAAAAGTATTCCGATCAGGCCGGCATGGTTCAATCTATTTCACCGCATAAGTTGCGTCACTTCTTGTTAACGTGGCTCAAAAAGCAGGGGATTGACGATGCGCTTATCCAGCCTTATTCTGGACATGCAAGCCGTAAATCCCTTGAGGTGTATTCTAAGTTAGCCATTACCGATGCTCAGGATGAATATGAACGCGTCATCCCTGAGTTTCCTGTATAAACACAAAATGACTTGAGTTCCCTTGTGGTCCTCAAGTCATTTTCCATTTAATGGGTAGATGATACCAAAATCGACGGATGCTCCCTCTACCCCCTTCAGGCGTGATCTCCCGGCTCATGCTCGAACCGTACACATTCAGCTTTTTTC
>CALJVA010000113.1 GCA_937975135.1 uncultured Thermoactinomycetaceae bacterium
AGATCTTGCAGACCGATTTCTTCAAGCAGCGGATGTTCAGCAACCAAGTCCTCAAACACCCGTTCTTGAGTGGTAATCGGCAAGATCGAATCCTCGGCAAACCCACCAAAATCGATGACCTCGTTAAAAAACTTGCGTTCCTCAGAGGTCAGTACATTTTGCCCCCGAGCTGCCAAGATCTGAGCATCCATGTTCTCGGTCCGGACCTGAGTAAGGATTTTTTCAGTCAGATCCTCGACCAGGGCATCCTGCAATTCATTCCAGGCTTGCGCCTGTGCATCAGTGTCTGCTCCTTCCTTCACTAAATTCATGTAAGCTTCTTTTTTCGCCTCGAAATTTTTCATAGTTCCTTTCAGCTTCATAGTCATTTGATATGACCTCCTTTTTGGAATTAAAAAATGAACCTCTGTTCCCGGGTTTCCGGTTTCGGTTCATGGTTTTGATGATTTTTCAGTTGTAACAACTCACTTTGCACAGCAGCCAACTGTGCTCGTAAATTGGCGATTTCTTGGTCTTTCTCGTCCATGATGGAAGTGGCGAATCCAATATCAACTGCTTCTTGGGCGGAAAACCACGTCTCGTCATCGACCATCTGCCTGATCTCTTCACGGCTGACATTCGCCTTCGTCATGTAGATGTCGATGATACCCTCTTCAAGTTGTTCCAGAATATCAGCTTCTTTCCGCATATCTCTCTTCGAGCCAAGAACAATACTCCATGCCTCGTGGATCATCATCATGGAGCCCAGACCCATAACCACCTCATCGCCGGCCATAGCAATTACGGAAGCGGCCGAACATGCCCAACCATCAACATAGATCGTCACTTTCCCGTCATACTGTTTCAGCCTGTTGTAAATCGCGATACCATCAAATGCGTCGCCCCCTGGGCTATTCAGGTGAATAATGAGATCCCCTTTGGCTTCTCTTAATGCTCGATCGATGTCAGAGGCCGAAACAGATTCTTCCCACCACGAATCTCCGATCACGCCGTATATTGTTATTTCAGTGGTATCGCTATCCTCGTTATACTTTAACTCGAACCTCCGTTCGATTTTCTCCAGTTGTTCCACGTAGGACTGGTTTTTAAAACACCTTAAAAACTCGCGTTTCCTACTCATCGTCCCCCTCACCCCCTTCCAAAGGCCTCTCATAGTTTTTGGTCAACACGTACTCATCCAACGCAGGGTTGTCGACAGGTTCATCGCCCAGCTTGATGCGGATTTCATTTGCGTTATAAACGCCGGATGCCCGCAACTTGTCAACCGCATTGGCCAATTCAAGCGGATTCGATTCAATCACCCCATACACTTGGACCCGTTTTCCTTTCAGATAGTCTTTTTTCTCGATGATTTTCGCGTTCAACTCATCATGTATTTTCTTGAGGAATGGTGAAATGCAGAACCGACTATATGCTTTCAGAGCTGTTTCGTATTCAGACATATCTCCATGTACGAGCGATGTCGGGATACCCAAGATAGTAGCTACCTCATCCACCAGGTCGCGTTTCAGTTTCTTAAGTTCATCAACGGACTTACCATTGTTACTACCATCGGCCACTTCGGTGTATTCAAATCCCTTGAGTTTTGGCACCAAGGCGATACTATTCTTGAAAGAAGTAAACAAACGATCAATGAAGTCTTGTAGCTTTTTGCGCTTATCCTCATCCAGGGATTGCGTTGAATCAATCCCTACAACACCCCGGATCTGGTTGCTAATTTTCTGAGTTTCCAGCATTCGGGTAAAGAGGGCAGAGTAGTCGTCAAACATCGCGTTCATAAATCGCGACAACTTCTCGTTTTGATAGGTCAAGTAAATGACCTCGTTCATCTGAAACGTTCTTTCGAACGTATAATCTTTCACAGTTACGTCCCGGAACTTGTCTGGGTACACCGCATATTCCTCACGAGTAAAGCTGTCAGCGATTAGAAGGTCATTCGTATCAGTGAGAACAACCAACACCTCATTATCATGAATCAACTTTGCAGCAAATCTCTGCCAAAACTCTGCCGCTGACTGGTCGGTGTTTGGTCGAACATTGAGCAAATAATCCCACTCGTCATAAATGCGTTTGCCGTTTTCGACGATCCGAAACTTGCTCAAGCTGATCGTCCGAGCGATGAAGTTAATACAGATTTCAAGTGCCACTTTTTTGAGATAGGGGCGCTTAGCAAAGTCATAAAACATGTCTAAGTCGAATAACGATTCCAATTCTTTATTTCGTCGAAAAATACTATCCAAAAATCCCATTCGTCCTTCTCACCCCCTTCTCAGAAATTCAAGGAACTCAGCATGTCCAGAGCATCCTCGATACTGTCATCGCTCAGTTCCTCGATGCGATATAATCCACAAACCAACGCTTGAAAGCCGTCTGTTTTCCTGCGGATAGGTTCCTTTTTGCCATAGACTTTGTTTCCGTCCTTCTTGATGGTGACCAGGACGTTGTTCGTATACCAGCGCATGAGCGGGTTGTCCCCCCAGACAAACATTCGCTTGGCGAAATATGTCTCTATGCGAGGTGCAAGCAACCCGTGAATCGCTTCTGGCCGACGAATCACTTCGACTTCAAAGCCCACTGCCTCTAACATCGGTTTAAGCATCTCCATGCGGTAACTGTCTCCGATTATCTTCTTGATGTTGTATTTCAACCTCATAGTCACAAACCAGTTGACGATGTGTTCGAAGTTGATCATTTCCTCATCGACAACAGTGAGCAGCCCTTGCGACTCCCATTCCTTGATTGGCGCGAATTTCTCAGTCTCTCCCACATTTATCCTGGAGTAGCCATAGTATTTATCAGCAAACTCTTTGCGCACGAACGAATGAGTGATAAACGGAACCTTGCCATCGTGTTTGAACACCAACCCGACAGCCGCAAAGTCACGAATTTGGGCAAAATCAAGACAGCCAATACACTCTTTGCCTTCGAGGTCCGGGAGGGGCTGGTTTGTAGCCGCTATTTCCTCCCACTTAGCAACCGATCTTTCAAGATCAGTTACCGGCAGATTCATGCGCTTTGTCATGAATTCCTCGCGGTTCGAAGGATCGTCGATCAGGTTGTGGTATTCCTCCAAGACCGTTTCATATAGCCCTTGAGCGTATTCTCCCCGAGGTTCGCTGAGCATTGGGTTCGCTTTCTCCCAGTTGCGTGGATTGTCAACCTCTTCCTCGGAATCCAATTTGCAGATAAACGGGAACAGCGAGTTGGATCTGGCCTTGCCTTCGAGAACCCGCATGGCGCGATCTTTCATTTTGTCCAGGAAACCATCTCTCACGTACCCATCTGTGCCAATGTAGAACTCCCTGGGGGGCTGGCGTTTCCCGAGACCGGAAATGTGAACCCGAACGTTCTCGTTGTTCTCGAAATAGTGGATCTCGTCGAAAACAACCGCACCGTCTCTCAGGCCGTCCTTGGTGTTACCATTGGATGTGCGAAACTTGAAAACACTATTTGTCTTTTTGGATAAAACCTGTGTTGCAGTAGCCTTGAAATGACGCTGGAGTGTAGGATGCCGCTTGACAACATCCCCAACCTCTTCAACAGATGTTTTAGCTTGTTCCTCGGAGTTGGCGATGACGGAAATGTTGTACCCCCGGACTCCGTGCAGCTCGGAAATCAAAAAATGCCCGATCACCGAGATCAGGCCGTTCTTTCCGGCACCACGCCCCATCATCCAAAGGAAGCGGCGGTAAAACGTGCGCCGGGTTCCTTTGTAGAACAGAAAAACGAAAGCGATCAGGAACTTTTGAAACGGCTCGAGCGGGAAATACCATTTCTCCGCAAACCGGATGCAGTTCTCGATCATTTCGTCATCAAAGTACAAATCATCCCGGGACAACACGTCTCGTTCCAAGTATTCGATTAGCAGTACACGTTCGTAATTGAAAAGAACCTTACCCTCCCGGTAAAGCTGGATGTATTCGTCCACATATTTCTGTCTAAGCATGATTAAATCAATTCGCTTACATCATCTTCTGGGTCCTTTTGCGTGGGAGGAGGCGTATCCAGTCCCAGGTCTTTACCGAGAGCAATTAAACTCGTGTTGATTTTGTTCTTCTCCGCAATGGCAGGATTCGGCTTTGTAAACTGCTGCGATCCATTGATGGTCGTGATCATAACACCATGCTTTTCTATCGCCTCATCGAGCATATAAAAGAGCCTCACTAGGTTTAAGTAGCGCTCGACTTTCTCCCGCTGTACTTTACTTTTTCTGTCGATTCGTTTTAATAATTCGTTTTTTATGGCTTTCAGTTTCTTCTCATCCATCCCCTAACCACCCCCTAACGCGCGAATATGGTGATTTTTTTTCGACAGTCGAGCCCGGCCGCCGGTGCCAAGACTTAGGTTTTTCCCAAATCTTTTGACCGGGGGGTATCCATACGTTTTCTCAACGCATCCATCTTCTCCTTAATCTGCTCTCGCATCGCTGCCTCTTTCTTCGCTACATCAGCAAATCGCCGTTGAATACGCCTGATCCTCACCTGTAGCTTGCGTATTTCCTCATCCGTATAGAACGCCACATACTCATGTTGACAATGCGGACACGTGAAGTATGTTTTCTCGATGTCATCATCAAGCTGTATGGTCGGCATGTCCGTGATCTCGAACTGCTGGCCGCATCCTTCGTTACAAATTGCTTTGATTACTGTCAATCCCACCTTTCATCATGTGCCCATTTGTTCACTTTCGGTTCAAAACCTCTTCCATGGATACGGTTGTGACAATTCACACACAGCGTTTCAAGATTGTCGATCTCTAACGCCAAATCCGGATGATGCTCCAGCTCTAGAATGTGATGCACGACCAGCTGGATTTTTTTGCGCTTGGCCGACTCGCTGTACTCGTTCGTGTCGATGCTTACCTTGCCGTTTCGCTTGCACTCTTGGCATTCGTAGTTGTCGATCCGCATGCGTTCCTTGCGCAGCTGCTTCCACTCTTTGCTATCATAAAACTTTCGTTTTTGCTCTTCCGTCCTGTATTCTTTCAAAATGATCAACCTCACGAAAATTGGCAAAAGAAAAAAGCACCCGCTAAGGTGCTTAGATCCACTTATTTTTCCTCAACAATGCCACCCCTCTTAAATGAATACTTTTCGTTGCAGTCATTGCAGTCGCAGTTAACATCCCAATTCTTGAAACCTGTGATGTCATCAATTTCATAAGTCACAACACCTTTTCCACACGGACACTGATAAATTTTGTTAGTAGTATAGCCATGCCTATTTCCATATCCAACTTTTATACTTTTGCTATCGATCAATTTTAATTTCATAGTACACCTCCCCCGTCACAATTCGACAAAAGGAAGGGATTTCCTTCTATGTGTCGAAATTACTAGCCACTTATATCCGGAAAGTAGTGACTCATACTACTTTGAACATTATATAAAAATGAAT
>CALJVA010000114.1 GCA_937975135.1 uncultured Thermoactinomycetaceae bacterium
ACCCCCATCGACAAGACGTTGCGTCCGGTCAAAGAAGATAGTGTGGATTGGGACAACACGCAAAACCTGTACATCGAAGGCGATAACCTCGAAGTGTTGAAACTGCTGCAGGAATCGTATTTGAACAAAATCAAGTGCATCTATATTGATCCGCCGTATAATACGGGTAAGGATTTCATCTACAAAGACGATTTTCGTTCATCTGCTGATGAATATCTTGAAGAAACGGGACAGGTGGATGAGGAAGGAAACCGACTGTTTCAAAACACCGAGTCGAACGGTCGTTTCCACAGCGATTGGCTGACCATGATGTATTCCAGACTCAAAATCGCAAGGAATTTGCTAAGGGATGATGGAGTTATTTTTATTAGTATTGATGACAATGAGCTAGAAAATTTGAAGAAATTGTGTAATGAGGTGTTTGGTGAAAATAATTTTGTTGCTTGTTTGCCTACTATCATGAATCTAAAAGGGAACAATGACCAGTTTGGATTTGCTGGAACACATGAATATACTTTAGTTTATGGTAAAAACAAATCGAATTTAACCATTAATGAGTTTTTGGTGGATGATGAAGAAGTTTTTGATGAATGGGATGAAGACGAGTATGGTCTATATAAAAAAGGGGCTAATTTAAAAGCAACGGGTGTTAACGCACCAAGAGAGAAACGGCCAAATTTATGGTATCCAATATATATAGACAAGGATAATAACATTTCGTTAGAAAGGAAAAATGAGGATGATTTGGAGCTACTCCCTATAAGTGATGGGAAAGAAATGTCTTGGCGATGGAGTGCAAAAAGATTGATAGAAGAATCTCACAACATTTTAGTTGTAAGAAATGGTGAGGAGGTTGCACTGTATAAAAAACAAAGACCTGCTTTAGGGGATTTACCGACAAAAAAACCAAAGTCTATTTTTTATAAACCTGAATACAGTAGTGGGAATGGTACTTCCCAAATAAAAGCGTTATTTGGAATTAAAGTTTTTTCTAACCCTAAACCAACTGAATTAATTTTAGATCTTATTCACTTGGGAACAAGTAAGGAGGATATAATTCTTGACTTTTTTGCTGGTTCTTCGACGACAGCACATGCGGTCATGCAACTCAATGCTAAAGACGGAGGTAACCGAAAATACATCATGGTCCAGCTTCCAGAACCCATAGCTGAAAATTCGGAAGCATACAAAGCCGGATACAAAAATATCTGTGAAATCGGCAAAGAACGCATCCGCCGTGCCGCGAAGAAAATTAAAGATGAAACCGGAGCGGATATCGATTACGGCTTCCGGGTATTCCGTGTCGATTCGTCCAACATGAAAGACGTTTACTATACTCCGGACAAGCTGGGTCAAGAAGATCTATTTAATTTCGCTTCCAACATCAAGGAAGACCGAACCGGCGAAGATTTGCTGATCCAAGTAATGCTTGAGTTGGGCTTGGAGCTTTCCCTGCCGATGGAAACGAAACAGATCGAAGGGAAAACCGTCCATTATGTTGCCGGAAATTCCCTGGTCGCTTGTTTTGACGAGGATGTGCCGGAGTCGGTGATCAGAAAAATTGCGGAAGACAAGCCGCTTCGCGTGGTGTTCCGGGATAGCTCTTTCAAAGATGATCCCGCTCGGATCAATGTCGAGGAACTGTTTAAAATGCTGTCTCCGGGTACGGAGATTCAGGTGTTGTAAGGCAGGTGGGACAGATGAAGATTAAATTCAAGCACCAGCAGTTCCAGTTGGATGCCGTCAAAAGCATTGTCGACTGCTTTGCAGGGCAACCAAATGAACAATCGCGGTTTACCCTTGATAGAGGGAAACGACAAAAATTTAACCTGTTTGACTATAACGCTGATCATAAGCAATTGGATGTAGGGTTTAAGAACAACCCGATCAAACTGACTGATGAGGAAATTTTGGCTAACATCCAAGCCGTACAGCGAAGGAACGGGTTAAAGCAATCCGAGCGGCTGGAAGGCAGATACAATCTGACCGTGGAAATGGAAACCGGTACAGGCAAGACGTACACGTATATCCGGACCATGTTTGAACTGTATAAAACGTACGGCTGGAGCAAATTCATTGTCGTCGTTCCTTCCATTGCCATCCGGGAAGGCGTCTTCAAGTCGTTTCAGATGACCGAAGATCATTTTATGGCGGAATACGGAATGAAAGCCCGTTATTTTATATACAACTCCAAACAGCTGCGCCAGATCGAAACGTTCGCGAGCGATTCCGGAATCAACGTAATGATCATCAACTCCCAAGCGTTTGCTGCAAGGGGAAAAGACGCTAGACGAATCTATATGGAATTGGACGATTTTCAATCCCGCAAGCCGATTGATGTGATTGCCAGTACGAATCCGATTTTAATCATCGATGAACCACAGTCCGTGGAAGGCCAAAAAACGAAAGAAGCGTTGAAGCTGTTCAACCCCCTGTTCACCCTACGCTATTCGGCGACCCATCGGGAAGACTACAATAAAGTGTACCGTTTGGATGCGCTCGATGCCTACAACATGAAGCTGGTGAAAAAAATCAGCGTAAAAGGCGTTTCCGTCAAAGGGACGAGCGGGACGGAAAGCTATTTGTATCTGGAAGGTATTGATGTCAGCGACAAACACGCTCCTGTCGCCCGGTTGGAGTTTGAAGTGCGTACCAAAAACGGATTGACCAGGAAAACTAGGAAGATCCACACAGGAGACGATCTGTACCAACTATCCGGCCAACTGGAGCAGTATAGAGGGTACAAGGTATCTGAGATCAACGGTCTGAAAAACTGTATTGAATTTGCCAATGGCGTGACGCTTGTGGCCGGGGAAGTACAGGGAGAAGTAAACGAACTCCATTTGCGGCGGATTCAAATTCGGGAAACGATCAAATCCCATTTCGAGAAGGAACGGCAATTGTTTCATCACGGTATTAAAGTGCTGTCGCTGTTTTTTATCGACGAGGTGGCAAAGTATCGGCAGTATGATGCAGATGGGAATGAACAGAACGGCATTTATGCCGACATTTTCGAGGAAGAATACATCAACGTGTTGAACGAATACATTACGTTGTTTGATGATGATCCCTATGTCCAGTACTTGAACAGCATCCAAGTGCAAGATACGCATAAAGGGTATTTCTCTATCGACAAGAAAAGCAACCGGCTCGTTGACCCAAAAGTCTCTCGCAGAGAAACGGACTCAGACGACGTGGATGCCTATAATTTGATCATGAGAGACAAGGAGCGGTTGCTCAGCTTTAAAGAACCGACGCGGTTCATTTTCTCCCATTCCGCCTTGAAAGAGGGATGGGACAATCCGAATGTGTTCCAAATTTGCACTCTGAAACACAGCGATTCTACGATCAAGAAACGGCAAGAAGTCGGACGGGGACTACGGTTGTGTGTCAACCAAAATGGTGAAAGGATTGATTCCAGTATACCGGGTATTGATGTGCATGATATCAATGTGTTAACGGTTATTGCCAGCGAGTCGTACGAAGAGTTTGCCAAGCAGCTGCAGAGCGAAATCGCTGAGACATTGTCCGAACGTCCGAAGAAAGTTGACCCCAGTTTCTTTTTGGACAAAGTGCTTAAGAATGCTCGTGGCGAAGAGTTGCACATCAATGAAACGTTGGCCAATAAGCTTCATCGGACGTTTATTAGACAAGGTTATGTCGATGACAATGATGAGCTGACGGACGATTATTTTGCCGCTATTGAAAATCAACAGCTGGTTCTTCCCGAGGAACTGAAAAATCATCGGGACGCATTGATCGAGCTAGTGAAGACGATTTATGTCGCCGGCAAGACTGCTTTGACCGAGGACGAGCGAAGCAAAAACATCAAACGATTGCAGCCTAATCAGAACTTCCACAAAAAAGAGTTTCAGGAACTGTGGAACCAGATTAACAAAAAGACTGTGTATACGGTTCGATTTGATTCGGAAGAGCTCATCCGAAAATGCATCTATGCGTTGGATCATAACTTGCAGGTACCGGCTGTACGTTACGCTATCAAACACGGCGAAATGCAAAAAATCGAATCCAAGGAGCAGTTGAAACAGGGCGAAGCCTTTGTTACCCGAGAAACACAGACGGAATATGTTCACCAGGCCGCAACATCGAAGATCAAGTACGATCTGGTCGGTAAGCTGATGGACGAGACGCGGCTGACACGGAAGACGATTGTGAAGATTTTGACCGGAATCAAACAATCTACGTTCCTATTATTCAGGCAGAATCCTGAGGAGTTCATCATCAGGGCGGCCCGGCTGATCAATGAACAGAAGGCGACAACAATCATTGAATCCATCACCTATGATGTGACCAACGAGACGTTCGATGCGGATATCTTCACGCAAAATACGCTGAAAGGGCAGTTTGGGGAAAACGCCGTTCCAGTGGAAAAACACATTTTCGATTATGTCGTGACCGACTCGAAAATTGAACGGGCATTCGCCAAAGAGTTGGATGCGAGTCAGGAAGTTAGGGTATATGCCAAAATTCCGCGTGGATTCTATATTCCCACTCCGCTCGGCAATTATAATCCGGACTGGGCCATCGTGTTTAAGGAAGGCGATGTGAAATACATCTACTTCATTGCCGAAACGAAAGGCTCGATGGAATCACTGGAACTTCGCGAAGTGGAAAAAGCGAAAATCGAATGTGCCCGAAAACATTTTGCGAAATTGAACACAGGCCATTTGAAATACGATGTTGTGAACAGCTACGAGAAATTGATGGAGATTGTGAAGGCGTAACTGTACTTTTGATGAAGTTGTGTATAACAGCTGCAGTGGCAAACTAAAATTTCAAAAAGCAGCCCCCAGTTC
>CALJVA010000115.1 GCA_937975135.1 uncultured Thermoactinomycetaceae bacterium
TCCATACACTCTGACACTTTCCATTGCTTTTAAAACCTTGTTGGGAAGTTGCCCACTGTCAATCAAATGCTTCAATCGTTTTCCCAAAAGGTCGTCAGGATTCAAAACGTTAAGATGATCCATCAAGTACTCCAAGCTCAAACGGAGGAGAGCACATGCCGCTCGAACAGAATGGGGATAGACTTGTCGCGCCTCCTCGTAGACTTCTCTTACTTTTGAGGGCATATCCTCGTGAGGAAGAGGAGCAGTAGACTTCGCAGGGTAAACAATCCTATCTTCAAACCAAATGGTTATTCGCCCACAATCGGCATTTGTACAAACACTAAAGTGAATTTTTCCACGCATATTATATGCTAATAAATCATTCAAATCCTTCTTGAATGGAGGATAACCAGGTGAAGAAGCAATAACCTTCCCTGGGGGATCAACACGCTTGCCACGGTACCAACTCTCTGCCGAAACATAATCAATGCGATACCATTTCTGTGGACAGAGGGAGAAGCAATGAGGGCAGTTAAAAGATGAATCAAACATGTTAGGTTCCACGTACTTCATGTTTATCACCTTGTCCTTGGATGAACCGTTTCTTGAATCACTTTGTATGATCGTCCGGGAACATTTTGATCAATGCATCGTCTTCATCAGGATAATTGGAGAGTGACTCAACAGGAACATAAAACTCTTTCTGATCTAACCTCACCTTGATCAACGTCCTTACACCGACAACCGTTACTTTTATTTATTCCCGCCCCTTCTAACAAAGCTACCATCCCAACTGGGTCTGTGTTCGTATCGTAACCGGGGATCATAACCGCCCCATCTTTCCGCTGTTTCCACTTTAACGGCACGCTTACCAGCCTCCTTTTAAGGAATGATAATTAAGTCAGAACTACCTTCCCTTTCTTCCGTCATGTCCTTCAGCAGCCCGGATACTTTCATACTCTTCATAGGGATCGGTCACGATGTGTGGAGTGTATACATCCGCTCGGGGATCTTCCCAATAACACTCCACTCCTTCTCCTTGGGCAGAACCGGCGAATAGATCACAGGAGGAGCAGTGGAGGTTGACGTGCCTCATGTTAAAACGGACAACTTTATGGACTTTCCGGCAATATATCCTGCCTTTCACGGGGTAATTGATGTGGTTGACCTGGTTATTCCCGGACATGGCTTCACCTTCTTATCTGCTGATTGAGGGAAGGGAGGAAAGTGTTAATCCTGTTCGAAAATAGCTTTTAGATGTTGATAAGCGTTAAAATCGAGCCTGCACACTACATTTGGGCTGGCTTTTACGTTATCAATCTTTACCGCATTGTTTTTGTCCAGAGTTTTAATCCACTTTACTTTAACCGCCCATTCACATTTCTCTGGATCATTTAGATCGTGCGCTAAATTCGGTTGTTCTAAGTTTTGTTCTAACAGATACTCACCGTTGTCTAACTTGAAGTCCTTCACCATACAGGCTTCTTCTTCAACAACACCATAGCCTAGATACCCTACTTTCCCCATGTAGACAAAAATCTTGTCGCCCGTTTTTAGACGTTGTATGCTGGTTCGATACTTCTTACCACCTCCGGCACTGAAAAATCGATAACGAATACAGTCATTCCAACTTCTATATACCTCCGTTATATTAGCATGATAATAACCTACTGGGGCTTTTCTATTTAAGGTACTCCGGTTACTAAAGTTGGGGTCAATCAACTGACCAATATACTCTCTTTTTCCGTCTCTGAACACTTGGAAATAAACACAGTTAATGTTGAGATTGTAGGTGGACAAATAGTTAACAATTCGTTCGGTGGTTTCATCTAATTCAGAGGCCACAATTACAATGTTGTGGGTAGTGTTTATTGATTCAGGGACAGGTACGCCAAACTTATCCTCAAATGCTTGCTCAAAGTTTTTCTCTAAGTATTTTTCCGCAATCTGTTTTACCTGGTTATAAGATAATTTGTTCACCCACGATGCGTAATCCAAAGCCTGGGCAACCACTTCTCGGGGAGTACGGTCCCGTTTTAATTCTATGATGGTGAGATCCCCTTCCTCGTTAATTCCCAGAAGGTCAATCCGTTTATCAAAGTCTGTTTGTACTTGTCGGCCGATTATCATCAAGAAGTCCAGCCCCAAGATAGATGGATCTTTTTCGATCCAATTTTCTAGGCGGTCTTCGTTGTCAAGCTTTATCTGTTTAATAGGCGTTAGGATTTCAGATTGAATGGACCACAATTTCATAGTGATGGACATTAAAACCTTTCCTTTCGAAGGAAGTTTCTGTCCATTTATTATAATCATAATTGATATTACGTCCAGAGCTGTTCATGATTCGACAAAGGGTTCATAGAGGTAAATTGAGTGGGGTTGTATGATTATCCTTGCCTTCACCAACCAGATGAGATGGAGTTTCATCCTGCTGTTGTGATAATATTTTGCTAGCAAGGTAAACTCGTCGGTGTGCGGGGTGGGAACATGACAGAAAAATTGGCTTTGAAATCGATGGATATCACCGAAGAGAAAAAGAAGGCTTTAAAGCAGCTTTTCCCCGAAGTTTTTACCGAAGGGAAAATCGATTTTGAACGCCTCAAGCAAGTGTTGGGTGAAGCAGTGGATTCAAGCCGGGAACGCTACGGTTTAACTTGGGCAGGGAAAAGCGAAGCGATCAAAAACATCCAAACGCAGAGTGTAGGAACCTTACGCCCTGCTCCTGAAGAGTCCGTAAACTTTGACACAACGGAAAACTTGATCATTGAAGGGGATAACTTGGAAGTCCTCAAACTGCTACAGAAAAGTTACTACGGTAAAGTGAAGATGATCTACATAGATCCTCCTTACAATAAAAACGGTGAGTTTATTTACCCTGACAACTTTCGGGAAGGTTTGGAGGAATATCTTCGGTATACAGGCCAAGTAGATGAAAACGGAGTTAAACTAACCACTAACACAGAAACAAGTGGTCGATACCATTCTAAATGGTTGAATATGATGTACCCACGGCTATTTCTTGCCCGGAATTTGTTAAAAGAGGATGGGGTGATCTTTGTAAGCATTGATGATAACGAAGTAGCTAATCTTCGGCTTATTATGGATGAGATTTTTGGGGAGGAAAATTTTATAGCTAATATTGTTTGGCAAAAGAAGCAGTCTCCTCAAAATGATGCCACATACTTTTCTGATATGCATGACCATATTTTAGTTTATGCCAAAAGAGCAAAGGAAAATAAGGCTGACCCTTTTGGGTGGCAAAGAAATTTATTGGAAAGAGGTGAAGAGCAAGATAGAAGGTATAGTAATCCTGATAATGATCCTAGGGGTGATTGGACTTCGGTAGATTATACTTGTAACAAAACTGCTGATGAAAGGCCGAATTTATATTATCCGATTGTAAATCCAAATACTAATCAAGTGATTTATCCATCACGCTCTAGGGTTTGGCGTTTTGATAGGGAAACACACGAGAAAAATGTAAGAGAAAATCGAATCTGGTGGGGTAACTCAGGGGATAGTTTCCCTAGATTAAAGAAATTCAGATCCGAAGTACAAGACGGTATAGTTCCATCTACTTGGTGGGATCGGAAAGATGCAGGTGATAATCAACAAGCTAGAAGAGAATTACGTAAATTATTTGGTGAGGGAGAAGATTTTTTTGATACCCCTAAACCTACCAAATTAATCGAGAGAATGCTGCATATTGCAACAAATGCTACAGAGAAAGATATAATTTTAGATTTCTTTGCGGGATCTGGCACAACTGCTCAGTCAATCATTCAACTGAATAAAAAGGACAATGGGAACAGGAAATTCATACTTGTACAGCTTCCTGAACCTACTAATCATCAAGAGTATCCCACGATCTCAGAGATAACTAAAGAACGTGTTCGTAGGGTAATCAACAAAATAAAACAGGATGATGAGCTGGGGATCAACCAGCAAGACCTTGGCTTTAAAGTGTTTAAGTTGGACTCCAGTAACTTCAAAATCTGGGACGGAGAAATTGAAGACGCGAATAAATTGAAGGACCAATTGGAGATGTTCACGGATAACATTAAGGATGATCGTACGGAAGCAGACCTACTGTACGAGATTGTCCTGAAAGCGGGGTATATGCTAACCGAAAAAATTGAAACTGTCACGGTAGGGGAAACGAAGGTTTATTCCGTCAAAAGCGGAGAGCTATTGGTTTGCCTGTCAAGGAAATTAGACAGCGAAACGATTGAAGGGATTATGGATCTGGAACCGAAACAAGTGATCTGTTTGGATCTTGCTTTCATGGGCAACGATCAACTGAAAACGAATACTGCCTTGCAAATGAAGTCTAAGGGTATCAAATTCCGAACCGTATGAGGTGTATTTGTAAATGAAGATCCAGTTTGACGGGAATCAGGAGTACCAATTAGACGCAATTAAGGCGGTTGTCGATGTATTTGATGGCCAACCGTTGTCCAAAGGGGATTTTGAATTCGATTTAAGCGGAACTACAGGTGAGTTTCTATCCGAATTAGGAGTAGCGAACCAACTCTTAATTGATGAAGGAAAGATTTTGGAGAACGTCCGAAGAATACAGAAACGAAACAATCTCCCTGTAACGGATGAGTTAAAGGGAATGAACTTCTCCGTAGAGATGGAGACGGGAACAGGGAAAACGTATGTTTATTTGCGTACGATTCATGAGCTTCACAAACGATACGGGTTCTCCAAATTCATTATCGTTGTTCCAAGCGTGGCGATCCGTGAAGGTGTGAAAAAGAATCTGGACATCACTGCGGAGCACTTTAAAACGATATACGATAATCCCCCTTTCGACTATTGGATTTATGATTCCAATCGAGTATCCAAACTGCGTCAGTTTGCTAATTCCAGGGAACTTCAGATCTTGATTATCAATATTGATGCGTTTAACAAGGATAGCAACATAATCAATAAAGAAAACGACCGATTGTCTGGACGAAAGCCGATTGAGTTTATCCAGGCGACAAACCCGATAGTGATTATTGATGAACCGCAAAATATGGAATCGGCCCAGTCCAAAGAAGCGATTGCGAGTCTGAATCCTTTATGTACGTTACGTTATTCTGCAACTCATCGTGATCCGTACAACTTGTTGTATCGATTGGATCCTGTCAAGGCTTACGAGATGCGGTTGGTCAAACGGATTGAAGTGGATGCAGTACTTGACGATCAAGAGTATGTACCTTTTGTTCAAGTAGATTCCATTCAAGCTACGAAAACAAGGATAACAGCTAAGTTGACAATCGATGTGCAGGAGTCCGATGGGGTAAAGAGGAAAAAAGTCACTGTGAAGAAACCTGGTGAGGATCTTTATGACCTCTCCAAAGGAAGGACACCTTATAGGGGTTTTATTGTTGATGAGATTAACGCGGGGGATCAATACATTACCTTTACCAACGGTATCCGTTTGAGCGTGGGTGAATCGATTGGGACTCGCAAGGACGATATCATGAGGGTCCAAATTGAGGAGACTGTAAAAGAACACTTAGATAAGGAGTTGCAGATTTATAATAAGCTTCCTGAAGGAAAACGTCTTAAGGTCCTGTCCTTGTTCTTTATTGACCGAGTTGCTAATTACGCTGAAGAGGATGGGAAGATTCGGCGTTGGTTTATTGAAGCTTATAACAAGTATGCCTCAAGGCCCAAATACCGACCTCTGAATCTTCCCCCAGTGGAGGAAGTCCACAGTGGCTATTTTGCTAAGGATCAAAAAGGAGAAGCCAAAGATACCCGTGGAGAGTCAAAGGCGGATGAGGAAGCCTACGAATTGATCATGAGGGATAAGGAACGGCTTTTGTCTCTGGATGAACCCACTCGTTTTATATTCAGCCATTCAGCCCTAAGAGAAGGGTGGGACAACCCCAACGTTTTTCAGATTTGCACACTGAACGAAACGAGATCTACAATTCGTAAACGGCAAGAAATCGGTCGGGGATTGAGGCTTCCCGTGGATCAGACGGGAAACAGGGTGTTTGATCCAAATATCAATCGGCTGACGGTTATAGCAAATGAAAGCTATGACAACTTTGCACGGCAGCTTCAGAAGGAAATCGAGGATGAGACGGGGAGAGTATTCCCGAAAGAGAATATTGGGAACACAAGACGGCGTAAGAAAGCGAATCTGGTTGATAAATGGAGAGAGAACACGGAGTTTCTGGAGCTGTGGGAGCGAATCAAGCACAAAACACGTTATTCGGTTGAGTTCGATTCAAATGACCTGATCAGACAAGCAGCAGAAGCCATTAATCAAATGCCTCCTATTGAACCACCGAGGATTCGAACGGAGAAGACGGGATTGGATATATCTGAGAAAGGACTATCAGGTACTTTACTGGCAATCAACAGGGCAAATGTGGAGTATCAAGTAAAATCCATTCCCGACCTGCTTAGCTATATCCAAAAGGAAACGGAATTGACCCGTAAAACCATTGCCGATATTTTGATCAAGTCGGGCCGTTTAAAGGATGTAATGGTGAACCCTCAGAAGTTTCTGGATCAGGTGACGAAGGAGATCAAGCGAACATTAAACAGTGTAATTGTTAACGGGATCAAATACGAGAAAATCGATGGTCAGTATTACGAGATGACCAAATTTGAGAGTGAGGAGATAAACGGGTATATTGATCGGATGATTAATGTCAAGAAATCAATTTACGATGCAGTGGAGTTTGATTCCGAAGTTGAAAAGCAATTTGCTGAAGCCTTGGATGCACGGGAAGATATTAAGTTTTTCTTGAAACTCCCTCGTTGGTTCACAGTGGATACCCCGGTCGGCAAGTACAACCCGGATTGGGCTATTGTGAAACAGGAAGGAGACGAAGATCTAAAGCTGTATTTGGTAGCTGAAACAAAATCAACGCATGATGAAGAAAAACGCCGGCAAAGTGAGAACGAAAAGATTAAGTGTGGAAGGGCGCATTTTGAGGCTTTGGGGAATGTCGAGTTTGTGGTAGCTAC
>CALJVA010000116.1 GCA_937975135.1 uncultured Thermoactinomycetaceae bacterium
CACTTCACTCGTAATGAAGGGGTCGGGGGTTCGAATCCCTCCGTCAGCACCATCAAAAGAACAGGAATTTTCCTGTTCTTTTGTTTTTTATACTCATATGGATTACTTCCATCACCGGCTTAATATTTTTTGGAGAGATCTTTTCCATTCCCAAATTAACTCCTGGTTACCGCACCTTTATCTATTCTTGGATCCAAAGGGGGAGTCATATGATTACCATTAAAAAACTAAGTGAATGCTCATTAACGGAAGCAGTCGATGCGTGGAACAAGGGTTTTGAGGGTTATTTTTTTGATATAACCAGTACAATGGATCGTTTTCTGACCAGGTTGGTCAATGAAGGATTATCTGCCGAACTGTCAATCGTTGCTTTCCAGGACGAGCAGCCGGTAGGCATTGCTTTATCCGGTCTTCGTTTAATCGACGGAAAAAGAGTTGCCTGGAATGGTGGTACAGGGGTAGCGGTCTCCCTACGAGGCCAAGGGGTTGGTCGACAACTTATGAATGCGCTACTTGATCTCTATCGTGAAGCTGGTGTTGATATTGCTACTTTGGAGGTACTTCGGCAGAACGATAAGGCCATTGAACTTTATCGTCAGATCGGGTACCAGTGCGTCGAAAGGCTGATTTTTCTTCAGCGTACCGATGCCCTGGGGGAAAATCCTTTTAATCTTAATCGTGAGTTACCGTATCGTCTCAAGCATGGTACTCCCCAGGATGTTCGCTGGCTTCCATTCTATCGGAGCATGTCGCCATGGCAAACCCAGTGGGCCAGTGTGCCCGATGGTGAGTCGTTGATGGTTTTGAATCCAGCAGGAGAAGCTATTGGATATGCGATCTACAAGCGTTCTTTTGACGAAGTAGGTAATCTCCTTTCCATTACACTTTTGCAGTGTGAGGTAGCACCAGGGCTTGAAGATGGCGACGATATTCTTCGGTTTGCATTGTCCCATTTGTTTGCTCCCTTCCATCTCGCATGTCGCCGAACTACTTTTAACCTCCCTGTTTCTAACCAACGTCTCGTGAAAATATTGAAAGAGGCGGGATTTACACTTACGACGGAACAACTCTATATGAAGCTGGAGATGACATAATGACAATGCTATGAAGTTGGCTCGGAACTACTCTATTCTGTTATGATGAGTTTGTTATCTAATGATCAGTAAAAATTCACTGATCATTAATTATAAGTACAAGGAAATCTTACTCTTAATTCTAAGCGGTTATTATAAAAGCAGGGATTGCATCGATAAGGTTTAATGATTTCTCAACGTTCTTTCCAACCTCATGGGTAATTTGCTTTTGTTGATGCAGCTTTTTTTGATTAATTGTTCAATGAAGCTCTATGCCAAGTCTATATATTGTAGGATAATTCCGGTACAATAAAGTAAAGTTTATGTTTAAAAGGTTGGAAGAGGTAACTATGAGATATTTCATTTATTTTCTTGTTATGGTCGCATTTATTGATAACTTTGCACAATTACCGATCATTAGCCCCTTTGCACAAGGGCTAGGGGGGACACCGCTATTGATCGGTTTAGCTGTTGGAGTGTATTCCTTTTCTAATATCATTGGAAACATTTTAGCTGGACTTTGGATCGACAAGGATGGTGCAAAACGAGTACTTTATATTGGCCTTGGAGTAACTGGACTTATTTTACTTATTTATACCTTCGTAAGTACACCGATCCAATTAATTATTATGCGTTTTCTTAATGGCTTTAGCGCTGGTTTTCTCGTTCCTGCTGCTTTTACTTATCTAGCAAACCGCTTAGATGAAGGGAACAAGGGAAAGTCGATGGCTATTAGCGGGGCGATTGTGGGTGTGGCGGCAATTATCGGTCCCGCATTTGGGGGAATTATGACGGCGACCGTTGGAATTACTTGGGTTTTCCTGATTATCGGAGTGGTAATGATTCTAACAGCACTCCTTACCTTTGCTATACTTCCACAAATTGATACGAAAACCTCAAGAAGACTTGATGATAATAACTCCTGGAAATCTATAGTTGGATTGTTGAAGAGAATCCCCCTCTTCTACGCCTATCTGGGTTCATTTGCTTTGATGTTTTCTCAAGGAATCTTAGCGTATATGCTCCCATTAAAAGTGAAGCTTTTAAACGGTGGCACCGAAGTGAGCGGTATGTTAATGAGTACCTTTGCTCTTACTGCCATTTTAATTTTTATACTTCCAACAAATAGACTGTTTGATCGTTTCCCTCATGAAAACACCTTGAATCTAGGTTTGGGAATTTTAGGGACTTCTTTATTCTTTTTAAGCTTGTCCGCTAATATAGGTTACATGTACGGGGTTATGGTTCTTTACGGGATCGGGTTTGCTCTCATTTTTCCATCGATGAATGCTTTAATTGCCCAGCATACCAATGAACTTGAGCGCGGGAAAGCATTTGGATTGTTTTACGCCTTTTTCTCTATAGGTGTTGTATTTGGTTCCATTTTTACCGGTGCCTTAGCTGTAACCCCTGATCAAGCATTTATCATTGGGACTGTCTTGGTATTAGTTAGTTGTATGATTTTATTGTTCCTTATTTGGAGACAGAAGAAAGTACGTTTGCGATAAATAAAAGATAGGGTAAGCCTTAAGAGTAGCTCCTCCTCAACTTTGACTAAGGATATGGGCGAGGCCGGGATCATGATGTTTATAGTTATAAACATACGACCAAGATT
>CALJVA010000117.1 GCA_937975135.1 uncultured Thermoactinomycetaceae bacterium
ATGAACAGGTTGACCTTGCAGTCCAGATTGGACGCATTACACCGGAAGAAGCGGAAAAAATCAAAAACCAAGACGATCCGAATATGCCAATGACAAGTTAGCACATCGAGTCCCATTTAGGGGCTTTTTTTATTTTTGAGAGGTGATTAAGGATGGAGTGGATTGGGCTTATATCTGCTGCCGCGGCTATTTCTGGGATCGTACTTGGCTGGATCGGTCGAGCAAGAACAATACAAAAAGACGCAGCCGAAGATGGTGAGTTGCGGGCCTCCGTGAACTACATCCGGCAGGGTGTCGATGATCTCCGGGTTGAGATCCGATCCCAGAACCAGCGGTATGATGTGCTGGCTGAAAGACTCACCCGGACCGAGGAATCCGTGAAGCAAGCACACCGCCGAATCGACAGACTGGAAGGGAGGGTTGACGGATGAAAATCGTTATTGACGCCGGGCACGGCCCGGAGACGCCGGGAAAACGGTCCCCGGATGGATCCCTTCGAGAATACCAGTTCAACAGTGCGGTAGTCCAATATTTGGCCGATGAACTGCTTCATAAGTATGAGGGAGTGGAAATCCTGTTCACGCATGACGACAGCCGCGACGTGCCGCTCAAAGAACGAACGGACCGGGCGAATGCTTGGGGTGCTGATCTGTTCGTCAGCATACACGCCAATGCGGCTGGGAATGGCGGTTGGAGCTCGGCAGAAGGAATCGAAACCTTTGTCTATAAAACATTTCCGCAAAAGGCCGTGGCAGTGGCCGCCGCGGTGCAAAATCAGCTGGTGAAAGCCACCGGTCGGCGGGATCGAGGAGTGAAAGCAGCCGATTTTCACGTTCTTCGAGAGACCCGCATGACGGCAATTCTAGTAGAATGCGGCTTCATGACGCATCGACAGGAATGTGAGCTGCTCAAATCCGAGGCCTATCGCCAAACATGCGCGGCTGCCATCGCAGCCGGCATCGCGGAAGTGTACGGGCTGCGTAGGAAGAAAGCAGAATCAAGTACGTCGCCGTCCGATCACCCGAAGGTTTCTGGTACGGCTCGTGTCCTGGTGAACGATCAGGACATCGGGATCGGCTACCTGATTGACGGCAGGACGTATGTGCCGCTGCGGGCCGTCGGGGAGGCTCTCGGCCTTCAGGTCAGCTGGGAGCAATCCACAAAAACCGCATCGTTGAAAGGAGGGGGGTAATATGGAGTTTACTGCCTATGATATTGCACTTATTCCTCTGATCGTGGCCTTGGTTGAGATTATCAAACAAGTGACGTCACTCTCAGGTCGATGGGTACCGCTTTTGAACTTGGTGCTGGGACAGATCGCTGCATTCGTGTACGTGTCACCCGAAGATCCGAAATTCGCTGTATTGGCAGGGCTCGTCATGGCATTCAGCGCGATGGGGTTGTGGAGCGGAACAAAGAATTTTATCGGGAAATGATGAAACCCCGCCCGGCTTGGGGCTGGGCGGGGAACTTCAGGTAATATGTATTGACATTATGTATAAATAATATTAATATTGGGATACAGTAATAATGGTATCAACAGTGCCGCCACTATACCCCGAAACCATGACCTCTGCGGTCGTGCGGAAATCCGAAAGGATAGGGGATGGGGCGGTGCTTTAATTTTGTCTGCGAAAACACCAAATATTAAAATTTTGGCTTTCATATGGCCCATGACAGCTTGCTAAATCAACACCAATTATTTCTTGTATGTGATCCACTAATTGTCGCTTAGGATTTTTGGGATTTTTTGCCGCATCATAACTCCCATTTCTAACATAAGCTATTGCTCCAGTAAAAACATCGGTCATTTGCAATTCGACCTGCGAACCATCTCTAGGCTCGACCCTTCTAACGATAGGTTCTATATATTCTCCGCGCTGAGACAAAGAATCACCAATCATTCTATTGTTTAATGCATTCTTTAGATCAGATAGCCTTCCTGGAATAGAATTTGGTTTGCGGTCTAGGAAAATATCATATTTATTAGTAGGAATAAGTCTCTTGTAGATTAACCAAAAGTACATTTTATAAAAATGTAGTTCATCGTCACTGCTATATATTTTATGATTACGATCTGATTGGTCAACCACAATTGAACGATACTTAAGTAGACCTTGATCAGCGTATTCTTTGAACAACTCAACAAGTCCTTTGTAAGCTGTTAATTGATGTCCTTTTAATTCATTCCAATGGAATTCTTTTTCGAACCCTGTTGTTTTTTTTAAAGCTTGCACATCACGTTCTAAGTCAACAGCGCAGATAGGATTTTGCCAGATAGTCCCCAAAACCATGAACTTATGTGCATTTTGTGAACTCTCGTCTCCCCAAACATTCACGAGCATAGTTTTAAACTTCACCGTTTCTCTCAAGTAATAAATGGATTAATCTTTCAGTATTATAGCCTATGAATCTGTTTTTGGCGACCAATAGCTTAAATGGTTTTGTTGATATTGGTAATTTTTTGAAGATCATAATTTACTCTTAGAGTTCCAACAATTTCAATATCTTTTCATTCCGAACTATCCATAAAATCTATGGTCTATCTGACATAAAAAAACCGCTGAACTTCTTCATCCTATTGTTACTTCGCCTTACCAAAACTCCAATGGCTGAAGCGG
>CALJVA010000118.1 GCA_937975135.1 uncultured Thermoactinomycetaceae bacterium
ACCACCGAGATCTACACTCTTTCCCTACACGACGCTCTTCCGATCTGGTGGTGTGTTTTATTTCCTCCCTTGTGTTTTGTTGATATGAGTACAGGGGATGCAATTTCCAAGACATCTACATCTTCAACCTTAGCTTCCGATCAAGCATTGGCTGCTCCCTCTTCTACTAATGAGACTTTATCAGAAGAAGATTTGGTAGAAGTACGATTTTTTCTATTAGATGCAGTAAAAGAATTTTTCTCCGGATTATTTGAGTAAATAGATTTTTAGTTCTACTAATTGGGAGTTATTAATAGAATGGGAGAAAGAAGAAAAAAGGAGAGACTCCCAATGTATAAAATTCGACAGGCGAATACACAGGATATTCCTCGCATCCTTGAGCTTTTACAGGATGCGGGATTAAGTCAATCAGGTGTGGATCAACATTTACACACTTTTTTTATTGTGGAAGATGAGGGGAACAGAAGTAAGTTGGCAGGTTCAGCGGGAATGGAAATTTATCAGGAAAATGCATTACTTCGTTCTTTTGTATTAAAACAGGGAGCTTGGAATGATGTTGGGTTACAGTTGTTTAAGTATCTTTTTTTATGGGCGAAACAGCACAGAGTTAAAAATTTGTACTTGTTGGCAGGTGTTTCACCTACTTTTTTTCAATTGCTTGGTTTTCAACCTGTTTCATGGACAGAGGTCCCTTCTTCGATAAAAAATTCTGAGCATCTACAACAGATCGACTCAAGTGCGCGCGAGAGACTTCATTTTTTACAGTTGAGCTAACCCTTCTTTTTCTTGTTTTCAGGATCTTTTTCTTCACATGCTAACAACTATCCACAGGATTGGGGTTTCATCTGAAAACTTATGATATGCTTATGATATGATGAGCAAAATGTCACGTTGGAGAAGGTGACTGAACATTGTCAATCACAACGCACCGTTGGAAGATCCCAGAAGATGAGCAAGAGTTAGAAACCTTAAAAAGTCATCCAGCGATATTACAAGCGGCTGCTTTCTTAAAAGAGGAACGTCTTGTCGCTTTCCCAACAGAGACTGTTTATGGGCTGGGAGCAGATGCTACTTCAGATAAAGCTGTGAAAGGAATTTTTATCGCTAAAGGTCGGCCAGCGGACAATCCTCTCATTGTCCACATAGGAGATCCTTCTCAATTGGAAAACCTTGCGATTACACTTCCTAAAGTGGGACGGGAGTTGATCGAGCACTTTTGGCCAGGCCCTCTCACTTTAGTTGTACACAGCGAAGGGAGAATTGCCCAGTCTGTGACTGCCGGTTTACCTACTGTGGGTGTGCGTATGCCTTCTCATCCTGTAGCACTTGCATTGCTTAAAGTGACAGGCATTCCAATTGCAGCCCCCAGTGCGAATCGTTCAGGACGACCCAGTCCAACAGAGGCAGATCATGTTTGGACAGATCTAGTGGGCAGAATTGACGGTATACTGGATGCTGGACCTACGGGAGTAGGAGTGGAATCAACTGTTTTAGATATTACTGTTTCGCCACCCATGTTGTTGCGACCAGGTGGTATTACAGCAGAATCACTCCAGCAAGTGATTGGAAAGATACAACTTGATCCAGCACTAGATTCAGCTAAGCTTCGGCCTCGTTCTCCGGGAATGAAATATCGACACTATGCACCCAAGGGCGAGGTTTGGTTGGTGAGTGGTGAAGGAACAGAACAGATTCAGTCGGTTCGTGCGGCGATAAAGGAGCTGCAACTTGCTGGTAAAAAGGTAGGGGTTTTAACTACTGAAGAGAGAGTAACCATGTATAATGCTAAGTGGGTGATCCCTTGTGGGCGACGATCAGATCCAGCAAGTGTAGCCCAGGGCTTATATCGCGCCTTACGTCGCTTTGATGAAGTGGGTGCAGAGGTGATTTTAGTTGAAACATTCCCTGAGAAAGGGATTTTGGCTTCAGTGATGAACCGCTTAGAAAAAGCAGCAGAAGGGCGTATTTACTCCCCGAAAGATTAAAAAGATAATACAGCTTTTGTTTCGGAATAAAGCAACTCCTTCTCCAACTTCTACATTGTCTGTCCACTCCGGTTCTTTATTTCTCCTTTGTTGCATACCTTGGTGAAGACAAGCCGGGTTATACAAAGGGGAGAAGGATATGGAAATCAATTTACCAGAGTGGGGACAATTGATCACGCTTTTTGTGATTGCTGTTGCATTAGGAATGGATGCCTTTTCCTTAGGGATCGGCTTGGGAATGAAGAAACTTACAACACGAAAAGTGATAACGATTTGTGCAATCATTGGGCTCTTTCATATTTTATTTCCCTTGACAGGAATGGCGATTGGTGAATATTTAAGTCCATTAATGGGGGAAATCACCACGATCATTGGTGGAGGGATTCTTCTCTTTATTGGAGGGAGTATGTTGGTGGATGGTCTTCGTGGTCAACCACCCATTATTTCCAGTGTAGAAACCCTATGGAGTATCCTTCTATTATCTCTAAGCGTAAGTCTTGACTCCTTATCAGCAGGGTTATCCCTGGGATTTTTTGCGGCAGATCCATGGTTGGCGGGAGGAGTTTGTGGTTTGGTAGGAGGGTTGATGAGCAGTTTGGGGCTGTTGCTTGGAGGCAGAATTGGAGGTTGGATTGGGGAGTATGGCGAAGCAGTGGGAGGAACTGTCTTATTGGCTCTAGGACTGAAGATTTTATTGTAGTTATTTCTTATAAGAACCTTGCTGAAAAGGAGCGGATCAGCTAAGAATGAAAAATATTTTGTTTGTCTGTACCGGAAATACTTGTCGCAGTCCTATGGCGGAGGCGCTCCTACGAAAGATGGCGGAAGAGAAGGGGCTTGACTTAGAGATCCGTTCTGCAGGTGTGTTTGCAGAAACTGGGGCCGCGGCATCTGCTGGGGCACAGAAAGCATTACAGCAAAGAGGAATAAAGATGGAACATCAAGCCCAGCTTGTAACTTCCAAGTTAATCAACTGGTCGGATATCATCTTAACCATGACTCTCGGCCATAAGCAGCAACTCCTCGCACAGTACCCAGCCAGTATGAATAAAACCTTTACACTAAAAGAGTTCGTTCTTTCCGATGAAAATACAGAAAAGCTGCTTGAACGGCTTAACGAGATACAGGCCGAACGAATAATGAAAGAGACATTAAAGGAACAAGGAGATAAACAGTGGAAAGAATTACAGGAGGAAGAAGAGAGACTCACTCAAGAGTTGACCCAACGACTAGCCGGATGGGATGTTTCTGATCCTTTCGGTATGGATGACGAGGTTTATGAAGCTTGTGCTCAGGAGTTGGAATCCCTATTAAAAAAATTGGTTCAAGAGATACATACTGACCAATAAGTTCAGTGTTTCTTAGATTAGGACTACAGCGAATCAAGTTGAAACAGAATATAATGATGAAGTAAAGATAGGAGAGTTTTTATTATGCATGTAGCAATTGGTTCTGATCATGGTGGATATCAGCTTAAACAGGCAATCAAGTCTTTTCTAGACTCAATGAAAATTTCATATGAAGATGTAGGATGTCATTCTCTTGATTCTGTTGATTATCCGGATTATGCGCTTCCCGTGGCAGAACGTGTGGCTAATGGAAAAGCGGATCGCGGTATCTTGATTTGTGGCACAGGCCTTGGAATGTCCATTGCTGCCAATAAGGTGCCTGGAATTCGCTGTGCAGTAGTAAGTGACGAATTTACTGCTCGAATGAGCCGGGCCCATAATGATGCGAATATCTTGGCAATTGGCGAACGTGTTGTAGGTCCGGGTTTGGCCATCGAGATTGTACGGACTTGGTTAGAAACAGAATTTTCTGGTGAAAGACACCAACGAAGAGTGGAAAAGATCAAGAAAATTGAGGAGCGTTGGGGGTGAGATTTTCTTGGATACAGCAATCCTTCGTCAACAGATGAGTCAAATTACTGAAGAACTTGCCAAAGAAGTGGGCTTAAATGAACGCCATCTGTTGGTAATCGGTGCGAGTACAAGTGAGGTAATCGGAAAGCGAATTGGTACAGCAGGTAATCATGAGGTGGCTGCTGCAATCTTTACTGGACTGACCCAGGTCCAACAGAAATATCTTTTTCATCTTGCCTTTCAATGTTGTGAACATCTGAATCGTGCCTTGGTAGTAAGTCGTAAAACAATGGAAAGGTTCCAACTGGAAGAAGTTAGTGCTGTACCGATTGCAGCTGCTGGTGGAGCCGTAGCGGAATATGCATTTCGCCATTTGGAAGAGGCAGTACTTGTAGAGCAGGTGACTGCCGATGCAGGAATTGATATTGGGGATACGTTGATTGGGATGCATTTAAAACGAGTCGTTGTTCCTGTTCGTCCAAAGATAAAAAAGCTCGGGGAAGCACATATTACGATGGCTAAAACACGTCCTCCTCTAATAGGTGGTGCTCGGGCGATTTATACTTTGGAAGATGTAGACCACAGATGCTAAAACAAGCAGTATTTGGTACAATCGATGAAGATGCCAAGTTTATAAGGGGTTTTCCTTGAAAGGGGGATCTTTTTTGATGGAGCAATTGAAGAAGCAAGATCCGGAAATTAAGAAGTGGATTGATGCGGAATTAAAGCGGCAGCAGGATAATATCGAATTGATTGCTTCAGAAAATTTTGTCAGCCCAGCAGTTTTGGATGCACTGGGAACAGTTTTGACTAATAAGTATGCGGAGGGATATCCCGGCCGGCGTTACTATGGTGGCTGTGAATTTGTCGACCAAGTTGAAAACATTGCTCGGGAACGAGCTAAAAAACTTTTTGGTGCTGAGCATGCCAATGTTCAACCCCATTCCGGAGCTCAGGCCAATATGGCTGTATATTCTGTCGTGCTTCAACCCGGCGATACTGTTCTCGGAATGAATCTCTCCCACGGTGGTCACTTGACCCACGGCAGCCCAGTTAATTTCTCAGGTAAATTATATAAGTTTGTTGAATATGGTGTAGATCCAGAGACCCATAGGATTGATTATGAAGAAGTGCGAAAGCTGGCCCTGGAGCATCGTCCTAAGCTGTTGGTGGTAGGGGCTAGTGCTTATCCACGGTTTATCGATTTTAAACGGATGAAGGAAATTGCTGATGAAGTAGGCTGTCCTATGATGGTGGATATGGCCCATATTGCAGGATTAGTGGCCACAGGGCACCATCCTAGCCCGATTCCTTATGCAGATTTTGTGACGACAACAACACATAAAACCTTGCGTGGTCCCCGAGGTGGCATGATTCTGTGTAAAGAGAAGTATGCTCGGGATGTTGACAAAGCAGTTTTTCCGGGAATTCAAGGTGGACCATTAATGCATGTGATTGCTGCA
Organism: uncultured Thermoactinomycetaceae bacterium; assembly: GCA_937975135.1. GTDB lineage: Bacteria > Bacillota > Bacilli > Thermoactinomycetales > CALJVA01 > CALJVA01. The sequence continues at coordinate 5,311 of CALJVA010000118.1, forward strand.
AAAGCAGTTGCTTTAGGTGAAGCACTCACGGATGATTTTAAGGCCTATTCTAAACAGGTAATTTCTAATGCAGCGGCTTTGGCTCAAGCTTTGAAAGATCAAGGTGTGACATTGGTATCTGGTGGAACTGATAATCATTTGATTTTGATTGATTTACGCAATCTGCAATTAACAGGGAAAAAAGCGGAAGCGGTCCTTGATGAAATCAAAATTACTGTTAACAAAAATACGATTCCTTTCGATCCAGAAAGTCCCTTTATCACTAGTGGAATTCGAATTGGTACACCTGCGGTGACTACTCGAGGGATGGATGAAGCTGCGATGAAAGAGATTGCACAGATTATGGCAATGACACTGAAAAATCCAGAAGACGAAAGTGTAAAGGAAGAGGCTCGAAAACGGGTTGCCGCTTTGACAGCTAGCTTTCCGCTTTATCAAAACATATAAGAGGTATGAAAAGATCGCTCTTTTTTGGGCGATCTTTTTTGTTAAGAGTATTCCATAAATAGCCTATAATCACGAATAGCAAGGGTGATGTGAATCTGGAAAGGGTAGCTGATTGCAATGTGATTTTGTTGACAGGGATATTCTCGCCTTGTTATACTATATTCATAATATGAACATATGATCATATAAAAGGTGTGTTGGGATTGGAGACCAATGAAGAATTATCCTGCAAATGTGTTAAAGAATGGCCAGAACCATTGGATGAAGAAACTTTGTTTATGGTTTCGCAAACCTTTAAAGCATTGGCAGATCCGACGCGGATTCGCATTTTGCACTTGATTGCCGAACGGGAATATTGTGTCAATGATATTGCCGAGGCGCTCTCCTTGGCCCAATCTACCGTTTCCCATCAATTACGTTTTTTGAAAAATCTTCGCTTGGTAAAGTTTCGGCGAGAGGGAACAACCATTTACTATTCTCCTGACGATCATCATGTAATGAATATTTTGAAACAAACGATCCATCATGCGCTTCATGATTGAGGGGATATAGATAGAAGAAGGGAGGAAGTGGGCGGAACAAGACCTCGCCCAGTTTAATGAAAGAGTATCGATTATCCGGCTTGTCCTGTGCGGATTGTGCTAGTAATTTGGAAAAAAGGATTCAGGGCATTAGACATGGGGAAACGGCAATACTGAACTATCATACGGGGAAATTGAGAATTGACGAGCGGGTAGATCTGGATCAAGTAAAACAGATTTTGTCTTCGGAGAAGGTATCACTTCTTGATTCTTCCAAGGAAACGGAGCCAAAGATTATTTGGAAGGAAAATCCTAGGCTATGGCTGTTAGGAGGATCTCTTCTTGTTTTCCTAGCTGCTTTGGGGCTTGATATGAGTGACTACAGCGCAGCGGCAATCATTGCTTATCTGACTGCAATTGTTATTAGCGGATATAGCACCTTTAGAAAAGGAGTCACGAATCTTTTTCGATTCAAATTTAATATGGATACATTGATGTCCATTGCATTAATTGGAGCAATGGCCATTGGTGAATGGCGAGAGGGGACTGTGGTCGCCCTACTATTCTGCCTCAATGAGTATTTAGAAGGGCTGGGAATGGAAAGAGCACGACGTTCTATGGAGAAGTTACTACAAGTAGCTCCTGAATCAGCCATTCGTCTGTCGCGAGGGAAGGAAGAAGTGGTTCCAGTATCGGAGCTTAAGCAGGGTGATGTTGTGATCATCCGCCCTGGAGATAAAATCCCTTCAGATGGGACTGTGGTCAAGGGAAGTAGCTCCGTAAATGAAGCGGCAATTACAGGGGAGTCACTTCCAGTAGAAAAAAGTTTTGGGGCTCCTGTTTTTGGTGGAAGCATCAATAATGAAGGGATATTATACATTAAAATCGAGAAGGTTTATCAAGAATCTGCAATTGCTAAAATTTTACGGATGGTGGAAGAAGCACAAGCACGAAAAACCCCAACGGAATTATTGATTGATCGATTTGCTCGTTATTACACTCCGCTTATTATGGTAATTGCACTTTTTGTAATGCTTGTTCCCCCACTCTTTTTTGGAGAAGATTATCGCATGTGGCTTTATCAAGGACTGGCTGTATTGATTGTGGGATGTCCCTGTGCATTAATTCTCTCTTCCCCAATCGCCAATCTTTCAGGGATTACAAGAAATGCTCGCCATGGCATTTTGGTAAAGGGATCTGCTTTCTTAGAATTGCTGGGAAAAGTGAAGACAATTGCTTTTGACAAGACAGGGACATTAACAAAAGGAAAGCCTCAGGTAGAAAAGGTAATCACATATGATGAACGATTTTATCCTGTAGCAGCAGCACTTGAGAAGTCTTCTTCTCATCCTTTAGCTCGTGCCATTATGGAGTGGCTTAAGACCCATTTGGACGATATAAAGGATCCTCAAAAGATACAGGCATTTGCTGGGCGGGGAATTTCGGCCCTATTGGATGGCGACCGCTACTGGCTGGGAAATGAAGTATTTATCCAAGAACAAATACCAATTGCCCATAAAGTACAGGAACAGATGAAGCAATTAAAAGAAGAAGGGTACACTTTAGTCGTAGTTGCCGATCAAAAGGGTGTACTTGGTATCTTTGGGCTGGCTGATGAGGTACGAAGTGAAAGTCGTACAGTAATTCGGGCATTAAAACAGTTGGGAATTAAGCAAACGGTCATGCTAACAGGGGATCATAAGGAGGCCGCTCAAAAAACAGCTCGAGAAACAGGTGTAACCCTCTGGTATAGCGATTTATTACCGGAAGAAAAGGTGGCCCATCTAAAGAAGTTTACAGACCAAGGGAAAGTAGCCATGATTGGTGATGGAATCAATGATGCGCCCGCTTTGGCAATAGCCGATTTAGGGATTGCGATGGGAAAAGGTACGGATAGTGCGATTGAAACAGCAGATATTGTGTTGATGCAGGACCATTTGAGTAAGTTGCCGGAGGCGATCAAGGTAGCAAAAAGAGTGAACCGGGTGATTCGCTTTAATATCGGACTTTCCCTAGGTCTAAAACTGGTTGCTCTTCTGTTGACGATTCCAGGTCTTCTTACCCTATGGATTGCGATTTTATCTGACATGGGGGCTACAATTATAGTGAGCTTAACTAGTCTTGCGATCCTTTGGGAAGGAAAAGCATAAGCTCAAGTTTCTAAAGTATGAATTGAAACCTTGAAATGGGGTCTGTATCTAAAAAGCAGATCCCCCTTTTTTTATTGCCTTTTTTTCGAAAATAAGATATAACTTTGAAGAGTAAGGGGGTATCGACAATTGATTAAAGATCATGGTAAAAATCATAAAGAAGTGAATCTGACTCATGGAAAGCTACATGTGTTTGCCAATGACGAAGTATTTGAAGGTTTGGAGCAGCGCGTCTATGAGATGGCTGATAACAATCTTCGTATTCCTCGCAATGTATTCATGAGTTATACCCCCGATGCTCATGTCGGAATTGGTACTTGTATCGGTACGACCGCTGTGTGGAGTATGAAAGATGGATTTGTCTCCCCATCGATTGTTGGTTCTGATATTGGTTGTGGTATGCGACTTCATCTTACTCCCCTCCATTATGATGAAGTGAAGGATAAACGAATACGTCGCAAAATTATCGAAGCTGTGGAGAAGTTTGTCCCTGTAAACGAAAAGCATACCTCCCAGTATAAAGATATCCAGCTAGAAAATGTAGTAAAAGAAGGGTTGCGGGGGTTGCCCAAGAAGTATGTGGCTGATGACCTAACATGGTCTACCCATGTAGAGCATGCTTATTTTTCCTATGACCATGACTTTTTGGAGTATATTCCGGAGAAAATGTGGACCCGAGCTTGGGGACAGTTGGGAACACTTGGGGGAGGAAATCATTTTATTGAGCTTCAACGAATTAAGATCGATGAAGCGAATCGTCAACTTGCAGAGCAATGGGGAATGTTTGATGATCAAGTAGTCGTGATGATTCATTCTGGCTCTCGAGCTTGGGGCGGTATGCTAGCCCCACGATATACGCGTGATTTTCGTCAGGTGATGGAGAAGTGGGGGATTTCTAACCCTGATCCCAATCTGGTTTATGCTCCGATAGACTCTGAAGAAGGCCAACAATATCTAAATCTAATGTATTCAGCCCTAAATTTCGCAGTGGTAAACCGCCATATGATTGCTTATGGGGTAAGGGAAGGAATGCGGGAAGTATTTGGTTCCGATTTTGAGATGCCAGCTTTGTATGATCTTATGCATAATTATGCATTGAAGGAGCCTCACAGGAATAAAGCATTCCTCGTCCATCGTAAAGGAACGACGCGAGCTTTACCAGCAGGACATTTTCTAAATCCCGCTCCTTATAAGAAGACAGGACATCCCGCTTTAATTCCAGGCTCTATGGGAACAGCCTCTTATATTATGGTAGGGGAACGAAACGGGGTCAAAAATTTTTATTCTATTTGTCATGGAGCAGGACGGGTGCGTTCACGTCGAGCAACGAAAGAGATGGTCTCTGTCGATGCTTTTTCTCAATCATTAAAAGTTGGCACAGATGAGGAAATTTTGGTGAATCATCGGACTTTAAATGCGATCTTGGATGAGTGTCCTCAAGCTTATAAAGATGTGGATCAAGTGATCGATTCTGTGGTCGGTGCCGGTTTAGCCTCTGTGGTTGCCCAGTGTAAACCGACGGCAGTCATTAAAGGAGTATAAATATCTAACAGATTCTTCACGACTTAAAATAATATCCCATCCTTTCACCATAGACATTGGGCTTAAGAAAAAGTACAATGTTTGGGGATATTGAAGGGAGGGAAATACGTGGGGAATGTATATGTTTTTGATCATCCACTGATCCAGCACAAGATGACCTTTATCCGTGATAAGCGCACAGGAACCAAAGAGTTTCGTGAATTGGTCAATGAGGTGGCCACTTTGATGGCATATGAAATTACCAGGGATATGACCATGGAAGAGATCACTGTGGAAACTCCAGTTGCCCCTGCCCGTTGCAAAGTATTGTCGGGGAAAAAATTAGGCCTTATCCCGATTTTGCGTGCGGGACTGGGCATGGTCGATGGGATCTTAAAGCTGATCCCTGTAGCGAAGGTGGGCCATATTGGCTTGTACCGGGACCCAAAGACGCTGGAACCTGTTCATTACTATGCCAAAATGCCACCGGATATTGGCGATCGAGACTTGATTGTGATTGATCCGATGTTGGCCACAGGTGGCTCTGCAGCTGAAGCCATTCGTCGGATTAAGGAGATGGGTGGACGCAGTATCAAGTTGATGTGTTTGATCGCTGCTCCAGAAGGGATTAAACGTGTTCACCGGGATCATCCAGAGGTAGATATTTATGTTGCTGCCGTGGATGAAAAGCTGGATGAACATAGTTATATTATTCCTGGGTTGGGCGATGCAGGAGACCGCTTATTTGGAACGAAGTAAACAAGCTTTTCCCAGATGAAGGGTATGTTGACTTTCTTCTTGGGCAAGATAGGATAAACAATGTCCTGATGGGAAAGCTGAGAAGATTTACCTTACATTTTTATGGGACAATAGAAAACAAAATTGTGATCATTTGTTCAAAAATCAATTTGTCAGCTCGTTGACACAAATAGTTACCTCGGATACGATAAGACAGGGATGACTTTATTTTTTCAAGTTGAAGTCGGATTTCCGTCCAAATTACCACTGTATAAATGAGGGATTTCTTGTGAAGCAAACCACGGGAAGCCCTTGGAAAATGCTCGGGCTCATCGGAACCTTAGGAGTAGAAATGTTAGCTTCTATCTTTGGTGTCGCATGGCTGGGCAAATGGTTGGATGAACGGTGGGGGACGGAGCCGATCCTTTTACTGATCGGGATTATGGGCGGACTGGTGCTTGGATACATCAGCGTTTTTGTCACGATCAAGGCATATTTAAAGGAATGACCGTGATGGATGATGCTACAGTCTCGATCAACCGCCATGTTACACGGATTATCTTGTTAATTCAGGTAGTCCTGTTTGTAATGTGGGCGTTTACATCCGCCAAACCTTTCCTTGCGGGTTTAATCCTCGGGGGAATGGTGAGTCTTTATTTTTTCCATACACTGGCACGGCGGATTTGTTTGATGCGAGAAATGACGCTGTCGGGTGATGGACGACGTGTGGGGACAGGCATTGGCTTTCGAATCTTGATGGTTGCCATCTGCCTCATTGGTATTTCCAAAGTACCCGAACATGTGAATGTGGTGGGCTTTTTACTTGGACTGCCGATGAGCGGTGCTGTTCTCGCCTTCGTTTTGCTCCGGAACGAAAGGCACCGGTGAAAGGAGGGAGACCAACGTGGATGCGAAATCGCCGCAGTTAGAACTTGGCTTTCTTCAGTTTGATGTTCCCACTATGATTGGCACCATCTTAACCTGCATCATCGTCTTTTTGATCACCTACTTGGGTGCACGGGGCGTCCAAATGCGAAGGCCAGGTAAGAAGCAGCTAATTGTTGAAATGATTATCGGCTTTATTCGTAACATGCTTCACGAAAATATGGATCGGCGGAATGCCGAGCGGTATATTGGGTTTGCCGTTACCTTATTTCTTTTCGTCTTTTTTGCCAACCAATTAGGAGTAGTATTGATGGTAACTGGAACCATGGAAACGGATTTACCAAGTCTCGGTTTAATGGAAGGAGATAAGGTATCTTGGTTTAAATCCCCAACAGCAAATATGAGTGTTCCAGTCGTGATGGCTGTCGCGATTACTCTATTTGCTCATGTGATGGGTATTTTTACGCATCCCAAGACATACTTTAAGGATTACCTCAATCCGATGCATATTATCGGAGAGATTACCAAGCCAATGACCCATGCGATGCGTCTGTGGGCCAACATTTTTGCCGGTGAAATTTTGATCATGGTGTTGGTTACTGTTGGTAGCCCGTTAATTACAGGCGCCCCATTAATCATCTGGATTGGCTATTCGCTCTTTATCGGAGCAATTCAGGCCTATGTCTTTACCATCTTGGCTTCAATCTATATTGCACAAAAAGTTTCACCAGAATCTTAAAGTGAGTAGGGAGGAAGAAAAATGGAACTGTTTGGTATTACTTTTATGCTTGGTATGGCCGCGTTGGCAGGAGGTTTTGGTAACAGTATCGTAGTAAGCCGTTTTCTTGATGGAATTGTTCGTCAGCCAGAAGCACAAGGTTTGCTTCCCCGGATGTTACTTGGGATTGCTCTTGTTGAAGCGGTGCCGATTATCGCTGTTGGAGTCGGGATCTTCTTGTTAATTCAAGGTGGATATTTCGGTTAATCAAGACTGGGGATGGGCGGGGAATTCCTCCCCGCTCCTTGCTGTTCTCAAAGTTTGACTGTATGCCCATCAGGAAAGGAGTGACCGTCCTTGTTACCGTCATGGGGAGATATGTTGTTTCAGTTATTTGCCTTTATTATTTTAATGCTTCTTGTAACCCGATTTGCATTACGTCCAGTCATGAATACGATGGAAGAACGGCAAAATTATATAGAAAATCAGATTTCTGAAGCGGAAAAACAGCGAGAAGAAGCGGAGAAATTACTGAAAGAGCAGCAAGAACTCCTTGATAAAGCCCGGGTTGAAGCAAAGGAAATCATAGAACGGGCCAAACAACAGAAAGAAAAGGAAGCTGAGGCGATTATAGCTGATGCCCAAGAGCGTGCAGAGCGGATGATCAAAGAAGCAACTGCAGAGATTGGGCGGGAAAAAGAGCGTGCCTTGGCTGAATTACGGAATGAAGTGGGCCATCTTTCTGTTCTTTTGGCATCTAAAATGATAGAAAAAGAATTGGACGAAAAAGAACAGTCGAAGTTGATTAATCAGTACCTGAACCAGGTAGGCGAAATGCAATGAGTCAAGTGGCTAAACGATATGCCCGTGCAATGTTTGAAGTTGCTTCTGCCCAAGGAGCTGTTGATCGTGTGGAAGAGGAACTGTTTGCCTTGGCCCAGACGATAACTTCCTCTCCACAACTGGGACAGTGGCTGGCTCATCCCCATGTTACAGGGGAACAAAAAAAAGAAGCTTTTCGCCCAGTACTTAGCAAGATGATGGAGATCACAGGTAACCTGTTATTCTTGCTTATTGATCGGCACCGTGAAAGTGAACTGCCAGCGATTGCAGCTGCCTATAAACAATTAGCGGACGAAGCAAGAGGTACTGCTGATGCAGAAGTAACGACAGCAACGCCAATGGCAGAAGAAGATCAGAAACGGTTAGCCGCTGTATTTGAAAAGATTCTTGGTAAGAAGGTACGAATTATTCACCAAGTTGATCCTGAGATTCTGGGCGGTGTAATTGTGCGGATCGGTGACCGACTTTATGATGGTAGTCTGAAGACAAAGTTGCATCATTTTCAAAGGAAACTTGCTACATCTTAATGTGGATCGGCAACAGACTTGGAAAGGATAGGGGTGAATACCGTTTATGAGCATTAAGCCGGAAGAAATTAGTACGTTAATCAAACAGCAGATTGAACAGTATCAATCCGGTGTAGAAGTGACGGATGTAGGAACAGTCATTCAAGTTGGGGATGGCATCGCCCGCATCCATGGCTTGCAAAACTGCATGGCTGGAGAGCTCTTGGAGTTTGCAAACGGTGTAATGGGGATGGCGCTCAACTTAGAGGAAGAAAATATTGGGGCTGTTATCCTTGGGCCTTATACTGAAATTCGTGAAGGAGACCAAGTAAAACGGACAGGTCGTATTATGGAGGTACCGGTTGGTGAGGCACTCCTCGGTCGCGTAGTTAACCCATTGGGTCAGCCTTTGGATGGCAAAGGACCTATAGAAACCACCGAATTCCGTCCGGTTGAGGCACCGGCACCCGGTGTAATTGATCGTAAATCGGTACATGAACCGATGCAGACTGGGATCAAGGTTATCGATGCTACAACGCCGATTGGTCGTGGTCAGCGTGAACTGATCATTGGTGACCGTCAAACCGGTAAAACGACAATCGCCATTGATACAATCATTAACCAAAAGAATGAAGATATGATCTGTATCTATGTGGCCATCGGTCAGAAACAGTCTACTGTAGTAGGCGTTGTAGAAAAGTTGAAAAAGCACGGTGCAATGGATTATACCATTGTGGTATCTGCGAATGCTTCTGATCCTGCACCCCTCTTATTCTTAGCTCCTTATGCTGGATGTGCAATGGGAGAACACTTTATGTATCAGGGTAAGCACGTGCTTGTTGTTTATGATGACTTGTCCAAACAGGCCGCTGCCTATCGTGAACTTTCCCTACTTCTCCGCCGGCCACCAGGTCGGGAAGCTTACCCCGGGGATGTGTTCTATCTCCACTCTCGCCTGTTGGAACGTGCGGCTAAGTTAAGCGATGAGCTGGGTGGAGGATCACTTACAGCGCTCCCCTTTATTGAAACCCAGGCTGGAGATATTGCTGCTTATATCCCAACCAACGTTATTTCCATTACAGACGGACAGGTTTTCTTGGAATCTGACCTGTTCCATTCTGGGGTGCGCCCTGCGGTCAACGTAGGTGCTTCTGTATCCCGGGTTGGGGGATCAGCACAAATTAAGGCCATGAAACAAGTTGCTGGAACGTTGAAACTTGACTTGGCTCAATACCGAGAGCTGGCTGCCTTTGCTCAGTTTGGCTCTGATTTGGATAAGGCTACCCAGGCGCGTTTAGCTCGTGGTGAACGAATCGTCGAATTGCTAAAGCAAGACGAGAATCAGCCACTTCCAGTAGAGAAGCAAGTTGCTTCACTCTATACGGTAAACAAAGGATATTTAGATGATATTCCTGTAGAAGATGTTCGTCGTTTTGAGCGGGAGTTTCTTTCCTTTATGGATAGCCAACATGCGGATGTGTTAAAGGCGATCCGCGAGAAAAAAGCTTTAGATGACACGATTGAAGCAGATCTGAACAAAGCAATTGAGGAATTTAAACGCGGATTTGTAGTTTCAAAGGAGAAGTAACTGTTTTGATGATCCTTTTTGCTAATCCGCTCTCAGGATAAGCGAAGTAGGGAGCGGATTAGCAGGGAATGAAAGGCGGTGAATAGCGTGGCTAGTTTGCGAGATATCAAACGGCGTATTCGCTCCATTCAAAATACAAAACAGGTTACCAGAGCGATGAAAATGGTAGCCTCAGCCAACTTAGGTAGAGCACAGGAAAGAGCTGAATCATCGCGCCCATATGCAGAAAAGATGCGTGAAGTGATTGGTGAGTTAGCGAGAGATGCTCAGGATGTCAGCCATCCGATGTTGGAGTTTCGGCCGGTTAAAAAGAGTGGTTATCTCATTATTACTTCAGATCGTGGCTTGGCTGGAGGATATAATGGGAATTTATTGCGTAAATTGGTGCAAACCTTAAACGAACGGCATCAAAGCAAGGATGAATACGTTCTTCTGGTAATTGGAAAAAAAGGAAGCGCATTTTTGCGGCAGCGAGAATACCCGGTAATTGATGAGGTGACGGGTCTTCCAGACTTTCCGGAGTTTGCCGATATCCGAAGCATCGCGAAGAAGGCAGTTGGCTTTTATGCCGAGGAAAAGTATGATGAACTCTATCTAGTTTATAATGAATTTGTAAATCCGGCTGTCCAACGGCCACTTGAAAAGCGACTGCTTCCTTTAGGAGAGATTACTAAAAACAAAGGACCTTCTGCCGGCTACGAATATGAACCATCACCGGAAGGGGTACTGGAGGAAATATTGCCTCGTTATGCTGAAACGCTGATTTACAGCGCGCTGTTGGAAGCAAAAGCAAGCGAGTTTGGTGCACGGATGGTAGCTATGGATAATGCTACAGAAAATGCTGAAGAACTGATTGGAGAACTGACCCTTCTTTATAACCGTGCCCGTCAAGCAGCAATTACACAAGAAATTGCAGAGATTGTTGGCGCAGCCAATGCTTTGGAATAATGTTTTTAGGAAACGTGAAGAGAATCTTTCTTGTTCCAAAATTATGGGGAGAATTCCTTGGAGATGCGATTCATTCAATAGCTCAACCACTTTAGTGGCGAGCGGTTCACATAGATGTTTTAACCAAAGGTAAAAGTGAATCAAACTGCTCACTTGTACCTGAGTTTAAGGAGGGAAATGAATGAGCACTGGACGCGTCGTTCAGGTAATGGGCCCAGTCGTTGATATTCAATTTGAGCGCGGCCACTTACCTGAAATTTATAATGCGATCAAGATTGAGCATAAAGCGCAATCGAGTGGTGAAGTAGATATTAACTTGGTTGTTGAGGCAGCGCTCCATCTTGGGGATAATATTGTCCGTTGTGTAGCCATGTCCTCAACTGACGGATTAATTCGTGGGATGAAAGCAGTTGATACGGGTAAGCCGATTTCGGTACCTGTTGGAAAACCAACACTGGGACGGATTTTTAATGTGTTGGGTGAGCCGATTGATGAAGCAGGAGAAGTAAAAGCGGACGTATACCATCCAATCCACCGCCCAGCGCCTCAGTTTGAAGAACAATCGACAAATGAAGAGATGCTGGAGACAGGAATTAAAGTAGTTGACCTACTTGCTCCCTACATGAAGGGTGGTAAAATTGGACTCTTCGGTGGAGCTGGAGTAGGTAAGACTGTTTTGATTCAGGAATTGATTCATAATGTTGCTCATGAACACGGAGGCCTTTCTGTGTTTGCGGGTGTAGGAGAGCGAACCCGTGAAGGAAATGACCTTTATCATGAGATGAAAGATTCCGGGGTTATTGATAAAACAGCGATGGTATTTGGTCAGATGAATGAGCCACCGGGAGCCCGCCTGCGAGTTGCTTTGACAGGTCTGACGATGGCTGAATACTTCCGTGACACGGAAGGTCAGGATGTACTCCTGTTTATTGATAATATTTTCCGGTTTACACAAGCAGGTTCTGAAGTGTCTGCTCTACTGGGACGGATGCCATCTGCTGTTGGTTATCAGCCTACATTGGCCACTGAGATGGGACAACTGCAAGAACGGATTACTTCAACAAAGAAAGGTTCTGTCACCTCTATTCAGGCGATTTATGTACCTGCTGATGACTACACGGACCCTGCACCAGCTACAACTTTTGCTCACTTGGATGCGACAACCGTACTGGATCGTGGTCTTTTCGTAAAAGCAATTTTCCCTGCGGTAGATCCTCTCAACTCTACATCACGTATTTTAACTCCAGCTGTAGTTGGGGAGGAGCATTATCAAGTAGCCCGGGGTGTACAGGCAATTCTGCAGCGGTACAAAGAATTACAAGATATTATTGCAATCTTAGGTATGGATGAACTCTCCGATGAAGATAAACTGACCGTTCACCGGGCACGTCGGATCGAAAAATTCCTATCACAACCCAACTTTGTCGCGGAGCAGTTTACCGGTCTTCCCGGAAAATATGTCCCAATTAAGGAGACTGTCCGTGGCTTTAAGGAGATTTTGGAAGGAAAGCATGATGATCTACCAGAGGATGCTTTCTATATGGTGGGCGGCATTGACGAAGTAATAGAAAAGGCGAAGCAGCTTGCGTAAGCCGCGCGGAAGGAGCGAGTCGCCTTGAGCACAATGATTCTTGATATTGTAACACCGGATAGAAAGGTATACTCCGAAGAAGTGAATATGGTAATTACCCAGGCGGCAGAAGGGGAGATCGGGATCCTCCCCCGACATATTCCCTTTGTTAGCCCCCTAGGAATTACAAATGTACGTGTAAAAAAAGACGGAAAGGAATTCCGTGTCGCTGTTAGCGGTGGCTTTATGGAGGTTCGCCCAGATAAAGTTACGATTTTAGCGGAGACAGCAGAACTCGATCATGAAATTGATGTAGAGCGGGCCAAAGCCGCTAAAGCCCGAGCTGAAGAACGTCTCAGAAAAGCTAAAGAGGAAGAGCTGGATTTTAAACGAGCCGAACTTGCACTCCGTCGTGCGATGAATCGTCTTAAAGCAAAACAAGGATGAATACCATTCGCACTTAAACATAGATGCTTTTGGAATGAGTGGATAGAATTAAAATTCGTGTTGGGTGGATTACTTTTTTAATGATGCCACCCAACACATTCATGGCGAATAGCCAGTAGCAGTGTTAGCGATAGGAGAAGGTGTGCTCAGTATAATCAAAGAGCAATGAGAGCGGCTTATCCATTACGGGTGGCAGTTCTTCCTTGGGAAGGGCTGCCTTTCCTATTATATGGATATAATAACGTCAGATTCGTTAGACACTTCCCACAACCTTTGCTATAATTATAGCCAAACGAAAGCTCTTTTTTTCTATAACATAAAATGATAAGTAACGGAATGGACCCATCTATGGTACAATTAACAGTACAGAGTGCGTAGACAGCAAAATTTGTCGATGTAAAAGAGTGTAGTTAGCACAAAGAAGTCAATTTTTGTCTTTTTTTCGCAGGACTTTTATGGTCATATTGGAACGATTTAAAAAGAGTATTTGATAATTACCGGCCACCTGTTCCTGAAGGAGTAGGGTGGCTGGTGGTGCCCATTTTTGAGTGACGGGAGGACAATCATGGAAAGTTATCTGATGGTTGCCGTTTTTTTTGCACTTGCATTGGCCTTGCCAATTGCTGCTCTCACACTAGGAAAGTTCCTACGGCCACACCAACCAACTGTGGAAAAAGGGTTATCTTATGAAAGCGGTGTGGATCCTATTGGAGACAGTTGGATTCAATTTAATGCACGATACTATTTATACGCACTTTTGTTCGTGATATTTGATGTTGGAGCTGTTTTTTTGTACCCCTGGGCAGTCTCTTATAATGTGCTGCACAGTGAAATGGGCTTGTTAATTCTAGCCTCGGCGGCGATTTTTATCCTCTTTTTGGTGGTCGGACTTGTTTATGCGTGGAAAAACAAAGTCCTAGAATGGAAATAAGATACTCGGTAATTTAAGACGCCTTTTTACTAGAGGTGTGTCTAATCATGCCGGGAATGGGGTGTTAGCATGAATCTGGACTTGGAAGGCATTACTTTACAAGAGCAAAAAGAACTGGAACGAAATGTATTAACCACTACGGTGGAGCAGGTAAAGGCATGGGCGCGCAGCAATTCTGTCTGGCCACTTACTTTTGGTTTGGCATGTTGTGCGATTGAAATGATGGGAGCTGCAGCTCCTCATTATGATTTGGATCGCTTTGGTACAATCTTGCGAGCTTCACCGCGCCATGCTGACTTGATTATTGTTGCAGGAACTGTGACAAAAAAGATGGCTCCCCACCTAAGAAGATTGTATGATCAAATGCCTGAGCCAAAGTGGGTCATTTCGATGGGATCATGTGCCACTGCTGGAGGACCTTATGTAAAGTCATACTCAGTGGTAAAAGGTGTGGATCAAATCGTTCCTGTAGATGTTTATATTCCCGGTTGCCCGCCTAACCCTGCGGCTTTAATCTATGGAATTAATAAACTACGGGAAAAGATCCGCTACGAGGCTCGGACCGGGAAGAAGGTGATGAACTTATGACGGAAAAAGAGAAACAAACTACTTCTTCCGCGACGAATGCGAACGAAGCTGGGGAGACAAAGGATAAAAAGCAAGAAAAGGAAGTAGAAACATCGACGACTGCTGCCCAAGAAAAAGCCAAAAAAGTAGCAGCAGCTAAAGCTCGGGTGGCAAGCAATCGAAGTCCTCGCAAGGCTAAAGAGGAAGAACCTTTGGAACCATCCCCAAAACAACCCTTTCTCGATGATCTTGTAGAAAAAATTAAGAAAAAAATTGGTGAAAATTGCATTGAAAACGCATTTATCAACCGACCGAATGATCATTTACCTACATTGATCATTAACAGTTCGAACTGGTTCGAGCTTGCACAATATTTAAAGGAAGAGGAGACCCTTTCCTTTGATTATTTGCGCAATCTCACAGGGGTAGATTATGAGGAACATATGGAAGTGGTTTATCATCTTTATTCTTTTTCACATAAGCATGACCTCTGTGTGCGGGTAAGGACAGACCGAGAACAGCCATCGGTTCCCTCAACCGTTTCCCTATGGGCAACGGCAAACTGGAATGAGCGAGAAGTATATGATCTTTTGGGGATCGACTTTCCGGGACATCCTGATTTGCGACGGATTATGATGCCTGATGATTGGGTAGGACATCCGCTGCGGAAAGATTATGAGCCTCTTGATAAGGAAATTTAAAGGATTAGGGTTAGGTTGATTTAAAATCGATTAAGGATGTGTGTCAGTTCGGAGGAGGTGGGGAGAGAAGTGGACCCCTTGAAGTTTTTGGGACCAGTGATTGTCCTAGCAGGAATACTTGGTTTTGTAACCTATGCAATCTTATTTGAAAGAAAAATACTAGGTTGGATGCAAAGTCGGCCAGGGCCAAACCAGTTAGGACCTTGGGGAATGCTCCAAACTGTAGCTGATGTACTTAAATTGTGGATGAAAGAGGATACCATTCCAAACAATGCAGACCGTCCTCTCTTTAAGATGGCACCTGTGATCGCTTTTGTACCTTCTTTTGCTGTAATTGCGGTGATTCCTTTCTCACCATCCATTGTGTTTGCTGATTTAGGTGTTGGACTTCTCTATTTTATTGCCATATCAGGAATTACAACGATTGGGATCCTCGTCGGTGGATGGGCATCCAATAACAAATATGCACTGATTGGCAGTATGCGTTCTGTGGCACAGATGATCAGTTACGAAATCCCACTTGTTCTATCCATAGTAGGAGTAATTTTGGCTGTTGGTTCTCTGAATATGAGCGATATTGTGCTTAAACAGGAAAAAATGTGGTTTATTGTTCCTCAATTTCTTGGGTTTGTTGTCTTTTTTATTGCGATGCTAGCGGAACTTGCTCGAACACCTTTCGATTTACCTGAAGCAGAATCGGAGTTGGTTGCCGGTTACTTTGTTGAGTACAGTGGTTTCCGTTTTGCTTTCTTTATGCTAGCGGAATACGTATATGTTTTTGCAATGTCTGCATTGACTACGATTCTTTTTTTGGGCGGCTGGAATCCTTTGTTTGGTTTAACCTTTATTCCGCCTATAATTTGGTTTCTCCTGAAGGTGTTTTTCCTCGTATTTGTAATCATCTGGCTTCGTGGATCACTCCCACGGGTTCGGTTGGATCAATTAATGCAGATGGGTTGGAAGGTACTATTGCCACTTTCGCTAGTTAATATTTTCTTATCGGCTTTATTAAAAGAAGTTCCATTTATTCAAGCCTTCTTCTAATAAGAGGAAGAGAATGGGGGGAATAAGATGTTAGGTCTATTTAAAGGCTTGGGCGTTACGCTTAAAACGATGACCAAGAAGAAGGTAACGTACAAGTATCCCAATGAACCCTTCAAAATGCCTGAACGTTTTCGTGGAATCCAGTACTTTGATCCAGAACTGTGCATTGTTTGCAACCAATGCGTTCGGGTATGCCCAACGGATTGTATTACGTTGACAGGAAGAAGTCATCCCGATCCTAGTAAGCGTGGAAAAATCATTGATACCTATGATATTAATTTTGAAACCTGCATTTTATGTGATCTTTGCACAGAAGTATGTCCTACCGAAGCTATTTTAATGACCCAAAATTTTGAGCTCGCAGCATACAGTCGTGACGAGCTATATAAAGATCTGAAATGGTTGCATGAGAACGACACCAATATACGGGGAGGGTCTTAAGTGCCTAGCGTCAGCGGTGAGTTCATCGCCTTTTTTATTCTTGCTGTGATGGCAATCGGTGGGGCAGTTTTCATGATCAATTTTACGCGTGTCATGCATATGGCTTTGGCACTTGTTTTCACTTTTCTTAGTATCGCAGGGATCTTTATCCTTCTTGATGCAGAATATCTAGCTATGGTACAGATATTGATCAACGTTGGGGCAGTTTCAGTCTTAATGGTTTTTGGAATTATGTTAACCCGCCACAAGCAGGAGGAAAAGCCAAAGGCACGTCCTTTACACACGATTCTTAGTTTGTTGGGAGTAGCAGCATTATTTGCCGTCATGTGGCGAATTTTTTACACCACTCCCTTTGGTGGAGATCCTGCCGATCCTGCTACAGTTCAATCTTTAGGAGAAAGTATTTTTAAGCAACATGTGATCCCATTAGAATTAACAGCGGTTTTGCTTTTGGTGGCTTTGGTTGGAGCCATCATCCTAGCCAAGAGGGAGGAGAGTAAATAATGCCAGTAACCTCGTACCTCGTATTGGCAGCCATTTTATTTTGTATTGGATTGTACGGTGTACTGACGAAAAGGAATGCTGTGATTGTATTGCTTTCAATTGAGTTGATGTTAAGTGCTGCAAATATCAATTTTGTTGCATTTTCAAAATACGGTTTATATGCCAATGTAACGGGCCAAGTTTTTTCTTTGTTTTCAATTGCAGTTACCGCTGCAGAAGCAGCCGTAGGTCTTGCCATTCTTATTGCACTTTATCGTCGCCGTGGTACAGTGGAAATGGATCAGTTTCATTCGCTGAAAGGCTAGTTTAAGAATTTGTAAACTCGTGAAGGATGGGTGGTTCCATGATTAAATTTGCTTGGATAATCCCCCTCTTCCCCTTGGTTGCTTTTCTCCTTCTGATGATTGGAAGGCGAAAATTATCCGAGGGTGCAGCTGCATCGATCGGTGTGGCAGGCGTGCTTGCTTCATTGTCCCTTTCTGTTGCTGTTTTTCTTGAACGGTTACAGTCACCATCTAATTATGTGGCTACCTTTGACTGGCTTCGCATTGACCAGGTAATGGTGACAATGGGCATTGAAGTAGACGCATTGGGGACGCTCATGCTGTTAGTTGTTAGTTTGGTGTCTTTTCTAGTTTTTGTATACGCAAGGGGCTATATGCGGGGAGATCAGCGTTTCTCCACCTTTTACGCTTATTTGTCCCTTTTCGCTTTTGCCATGCTAAGCTTGGTTTTATCCCCGAATTTGCTCCAAATCTATCTTTTTTGGGAATTGGTTGGGGTAGGATCCTTTTTATTGATTGGATTTTGGACCTTTAAACCTGAAGCAAAAGCAGCAGCAAAGAAAGCATTTGTTGTAACTCGGATTGGTGATGTCGCTTTCTTTGTGGCAATTCTGCTTACCTTTTGGAAAGTAGGTAGCTTGGAGTTGTCACAGGTTTTTGCCGCTGTGGAAAGTGGTCAGTTGGCTCCTGAAATCGTTACAACGATCGCTATTCTAATTTTTATTGGTGCAGTGGGCAAATCAGGTCAGTTCCCACTTCATACCTGGCTTCCTGATGCCATGGAAGGGCCAACCCCTGTGAGTGCGCTTATCCATGCTGCAACCATGGTTGCTGCAGGTGTTTACTTGGTAGCACGTACTTATCCCCTCTTTTTGGCTTCCCCAATAGCAATGGATGTTGTTGCCTATGTAGGTGTATTTACAGCCATTTTTGCAGCAACAATCGCTTTGGTACAGAATGATATTAAGCGTGTCTTGGCCTATTCTACTGTTAGCCAGCTAGGCTACATGATGTTTGCTTTAGGCTCTGCCGGATATGTAGCAGGTATTTTCCATCTAACTACCCATGCATTTTTTAAAGCACTTCTATTTTTAGCAGCTGGTGCCGTGATTGTATCTTGCCAGCGGCAACAGGACATTCGGCAAATGGGCGGATTGTGGGCCAAGAATCGAACGGTAGGCAGCCTCTTTTTAATCGGTGCCCTTGCAATTGCAGGAGTGCCACCCTTGTCTGGATTTTTCTCCAAGGATGCAATTCTACTAGCGGCTTATCAAGACGGTCGATATATTGTATTTCTGGTAGGTGTGTTGGCTGCTTTTCTAACTGCATTCTATGTTTTCCGTCTATTTTTCCTTATTTTCGGCGGCTCTTATCGGGGCAAGGAACCAGTGGTTTCTGTGCCTAAAGTGATGGTGTGGCCGATGATTATATTGGCAGTCTTTGCGGTCGCAACTGGATTTGTCAATTTCCCAACCGATGCTTTTGCTAACTGGTTGGTAGAAGGAAACGGTATTGTGGCTCAAACAGCTTCAACTCCTTGGTGGTTACCTGTAGGAATGACAATTTTGTCAATTATAGGCATCGCCATGGCGTGGATCTTATATGGAAAACGTTCGGTTGCAGTAAGCTCATTTGGTGAACCAGGACCTCTACCTTATCGCCTACTTGCCAGAAAATATTATGTAGATGAAATTTATGATCGAGTATTTGTTCGTTCATTGAAGGGCCTCGGGCTAATCCTGCAAGCCTTTGACCGGTTTATTATCGAGGGATTGGTGAAAGGGATTGCTGGTATCATTAGCTGGCTAGGCCGGATTGGCTCCCGTTTGCAAAATGGTCAGGCCCAATCGTATGTTTTGGTAAGTCTGATCGGCCTGATTTTACTCGTTGTTAGTTTTACAGCGGGGAGGTTGTTGAAATAATGGAAACTCTACTTCAGACATTACCAACCTGGATCACCTTTTCGCCGCTTTTAGGAGTGATCTTACTCCTATTCATTCCCCGTACACAGAGCGGACTACTTAAGGGAGTTGGGATGCTAGCAACCCTTCCTCCCCTTGCTTTGGCTTTGCTGTTGTTTGGTCAATTTGATGGAACAAGCGATAAAATTCAGTTCTCACAGAAGGTCGATTGGTTTACCCTCACCTTGGCAAAAGAAAGTGGGGTAACGGGAAGCTTTACCTATAACATGGGGATTGATGGCCTGTCCATGCCTCTCATTGTACTAGCGGCCATCATCTTCTCCTTGGCTGCCGTTGCTTCGATGTATATCAAAGAACGGCATAAGGAGTATTTTATATTATTTTTGTTACTAGAGGTTGGGATACTGGGTGTCTTTATGGCACATAACCTCCTACTGTTCTTCCTCTTTTTTGAGCTTACATTGGTTACTACCTTTTTCCTGATTGGCATTTGGGGTTATCTTTCCCGCGAAAAAGCAGCGAATCATTTCTTACTGTATAACGGGATTGGATCAGCAGTGATGTTGATCGCTTTTATTGTGCTATTCTTTCTTACGCAGACGATGGATTTTGCTGAACTGAAAGCGATACTAGCCAATCCTGATTTTTTACAGTGGATAAAGGAAGCTAATCTGCAATGGCTTCTCTGGAGCACATTGATTGGTATTCTCATTGCCTTTGGTGTTAAATTGCCGATTTTTCCATTCCATTCATGGATGTTACGGGTTCATGTGGAAGCTCCCCCTTCGGTTGTGATGCTTCACTCAGGAGTTATGTTGAAAATGGGGGCTTATGGTTTACTCCGTTTTGGAGTGGAGCTTTTCCCTACTTATGTGAAGGAAATCGCTACACTTCTTGCGATCCTAGGATTGGTGAACATTTTATATGGAGCAATCCTAGCCTTCCGACAGCGGGATCTAAAACGGGTATTGGCTTATTCTAGTATCAGCCATATGGGTTTTATCTTGTTTGGGATTGCTTCTCTTAATGTAATCGGTTTGCAAGGGGCAGTATTTCAAGCGGTATCCCATGGGTTTATCTCCGCTTTACTCTTCTTTATCATTGCCTCCTTGTATGAGCGAACCAAGACAACGATGATCGACGAACTTGGTGGTCTATCGCAGGTGATGCCAATTTTATCGGGCATTTTTCTGGCTGCAGCTCTCGCCTTATTGGGCCTTCCAGGGATGTCCGGATTTATTAGTGAACTGTTAGCATTTCTCGGACTGTTTGATCGTGCACCGGTCATTGCCGTTATTGGGGCACTTGGTCTTATTCTGGCTACCGTCTATGCTCTTCGGGCGGTACTCAGTACAACCTTTGGTGCTTTGGCAACAGAGTGGAAAAATGTAAAAGATACGCGCATAGTAGAGACTCTGCCGATGCTCCTCCTGCTAGGCCTGATTATCGGGGTTGGGATTTATCCCAGTGTGCTCAGTGACCCCATGCAAGCAACACTTCAAATGATTGCCTCAAGGATGGGAGGGTAGAGGATGGAAACAAATTGGCTTGATTACGATTGGTCAGTGATGTTGCCTGAAGCAACGATTGCCGCCGCGGTGCTTCTCCTATTAGTTATTGATATGTTGATGAAAAAGGAGCAGGATCGCCGTTTCATCGGTCTACTATCCCTCTTTGCTGTATTGGCTGCAGGGGTGGCGGTTGCTTTTGGCTTTGGTAAGGAACAGACTCTGATCTTAGACGGTAGCTATTTAGTTGATGATTTTAGTCTCGTTTTTAAGTTATTGATCCTTGGGGGCACAACTTTAATTTTGCTATCTGCCCTTTCACAGGAGAAAAGTAAAGAGATCGACTATAAAGGTGAATTTTATTATTTACTGCTCGCAGCAACATTAGGCGGTATGGTCATGGTCTCCTCTGCCGACCTAATTACCTTATTTGTCGGATTGGAGATCCTCAGTATTGCCTCTTATATTTTGGTTGGGATGCGTAAAAAGCGTTTGGAATCCGTTGAAGCTGCCTGGAAATATGTGGTGATGGGAAGTGTTGCTACAGCCTTTATTCTATATGGAATGTCTTTCCTTTATGGATTGACAGGTAGCACCAACTTGGATGTAGTAGCAGAACGGATTTTTGAAGTCACCCGGGGAGGATATGACTCCTTTGTCTACTTGTCCTTACTCTTAATGTTAGTCGGGTTTACATTTAAAGCAGCTTCTGCCCCTTTTCACATGTGGGCACCTGATGTATACCAAGGGGCACCTACACCTGTTACCACCTTTTTGGCGGTAGTTTCTAAAACTGCAGCGATTGCCTTTATCCTGCGAATACTGCGGAATGCTTATCTACCTGGTCTCTGGTCAATGGGAGAATGGCAGGATGTTGTTTCCAAGATCCTAATTGCAATTGCTGTAGCCTCAATGATTATTGGGAACGTAGTTGCTTTAAGACAGACCAACACAAAGCGCCTCTTGGCCTATTCTAGTATTGCTCATGCAGGTTATCTGCTTGTACCTCTAGCTTTATTTGCTAGCATCCCTCAATTTATTGTGGGTAACGATGTTTTCTTCGGAAGTATTGTTTACTACCTTCTTGCCTATATGTTAATGACCACAGGGGCCTTTGCGGTGCTCACCATTATTGAAAGGGACCGACAGGATACGGATATTCGAGCCTTTGCAGGACTTTATCGACGTTCTCCTTGGCTTGCCATAGCGATGAGTATCTTTCTAATCTCTTTGGCAGGAATTCCGATTACCGCGGGTTTCTTTGGTAAGTTTTACATTTTACTCAACGCCATCATTGTCCGAAATCTCTGGGTGGCTGGGATTATGATGGTTACAACCGTTATTTCTTACTATTACTACTTCGGGATTATTCGGCAAATGTTTTTTCGACCTCCTACAGAGTCAAAGAAAATATCAATTCCCCTTGGGCTTGCAATCGTAATCGTTATTGGAGTAATTGGTACCATTGGCCTTGGAATTATGCCTAAGTGGGTAATTGAATTTGTTGAAGGACTTTCTTGGTATTGATTTAATCTGTGAATCCAAAGGAAATTGTTATCCATGATCAGTCCTTTACATCCAGGGAGTGAAGCAACATCGCTTATCCTGTGCCTAGGTAAGTCGAAGGAAGGATTATTTTTGCGGGATCAGGGGAGTGTGGCAATAAGGTGCTGTTTGCGATGTGGCATCTGTAACAGCGTATCGCCGGACACTCCCGGTCCGATTTGAGGCAAAGAGGTTGACATCCTTTAGAAGTCAAAAAAAGATGCAATTTTTCTCCTAAAGGAAAGCCACATAAATAGAGTAAATTGATTGATAAACTGATACCCCGTTGAGATGGAGACGGGGTTTTTATGTATCATTTTTCTAGAGATAACTTCCTTTGCTTTATAAGAGAAATTACGATACGATAAAAATATTGTAATGGATGAACGAAGGGGTGCATGGGATGGCAGATGGGGTGACAAGCTTAGGGGTTACTGCACTCATTAATATTATACTTACACTTATTTGTATCGTTTTCAGCTGGTGGATCCTCACGAATATTCGTTTGGATGCATGGATGCGTGAAACAGAGGGAATTCAGGCTAAAGCTTTGCCTGTATTTCTTTCGATTGTACTTGGACATGGTTTAGCCACTTTTTTAATTGATTATATGAGCTGGTCAAAAATGCTTAGTCAATTATTCTAAATAGTATATCCTCCCCCTAATTCGATCAAAATAAAAGTAGGCATTTTTTTGGGGGGAGAGGATCTAACTTGAGAATCAAATGGTTTGTCGGTATTATCGGACTCTTTTCACTTTGCTCTTTACTTTTAGGCTCAACTGTACAGCCAGATTCTGAGTGGAGATTAATTGAAGCATTTCATAGTGTAAAAGCAAAGCCAAAGCGGTATGTTTTTCACCTAGGTGGAAGAACAGAAGAAGCGATCGATCGTACAGAACTCCTAACGCTGGTAAAAGAATTATCATCGGCTTTACAGCTTCCTCTTCCTAAGCACACTTCCACTAAGCATGGCGTAGAATGGAAAGCAACTGGTTTACAACGAAACCTCTATTTAAGAATTCACGTTCTTAACGATGAACCAAATCTATCACGAACTCATCCATATATTTCAATTCATTTAAGTGGTAGAGGAATTCCCGACAAACAACTTTCTGATATCAAGAAGCGTTTGGCTCCTGTATTGAAAAAATACGGGGTTAATTCTCAGTTCCAATTTTCGATTCAAGGACTTATACCTAAGGTAAATCAGACACCGTGTGATACAGTAGATGAAGTTTTGATGGTGCTTCATGCCCGGGAAATTGAGAGTTTGAGAGGGAAGAAAACAGCAAGTATTACAGCCTATACACCTTTGCTATCAGGGGGTCTTCAGTCAAAAGGCAATACCATGAATGTTCAGGTAGCAGCGAGGAAAAGTTCCGGTAAAGGCGGTGTAATCCTGACACTGGGTACGCCAATCATTACGATAGAATACTAGTTTAGTGGAGGGAAAAGACTTGGAAAAAATTATTGTGCGTGGTGGTAAGCCACTCAAAGGACGAGTAAAGGTAAGTGGAGCAAAAAATGCGGTGTTACCAATTATCGCGGCATCGATTTTGGCTTCTCGAGGAAAAGTTACAATTTTGGACGTCCCGCTTCTGGATGATGTGAAGACAATCACCCAATTATTACTCGATTTAGGGATTGGCGTAGAGATAACCGATGGTTCTGTTCATATTTATCCAGAGAATTTGTACAGAACGGAAGCTCCTTATGAGTTGGTACGTAAAATGCGTGCTTCCTTTCTTGTTGCGGGTCCACTACTAGCACGTAAGAAGCATGCTCGGATCCCATTGCCTGGTGGGTGTGCGATTGGTAGCCGACCGATTGATCAGCATTTAAAAGGATTGGAAGCAATGGGTGCTGTTTTTGATATTGAACAGGGAGCGATTGAAGGGCGTGTTCCAGATCGACTACGGGGGGCTAAGATTTACCTTGATGTGGCCAGCGTTGGTGCAACTGAGAATATTATGATGGCGGCAACATTAGCAGAAGGACGCACAATTATTGAAAATGCCGCCTGTGAACCAGAAATCGTTGACTTGGCTAACTTCTTGAATGCGATGGGAGCCAAGGTACGTGGTGCGGGTACAGGAACGATTCGAATTGATGGAGTTGATTTTCTCCGCGGGACGAGCTACACCGTCATTCCAGATCGAATCGAAGCAGGTACTTTTATGGCTGCTGCCGCCATTACACGAGGTGAAGTTTTTGTTGAAGGGGCTATTACCGACCATTTAAATCCCCTAATTGCTAAGATGCGGGAAATGGGAGTAGAAATATTGGAAGGTGAAAATGGAGTACATGTACGAGCTAAAGGTCGTCTACGTCCTGTCGATGTGAAAACACTACCCTATCCCGGATTTCCAACTGATTTACAGGCGCAAATGATGGCTTTGTTGCTAACTGCGGACGGAACAAGCATTGTAACGGAAACTGTGTTTGAAAACCGTTTTATGCATGTGGAAGAACTGAAGCGGATGGGTGCAGATATGAAGATTGAAGGCCGATCTGTAGTAATTAAAGGAGGAACACCTTTATCAGGTGCTAAAGTAAAGTCAACTGACTTGAGGGCTGGAGCGGCACTTGTTCTCGCAGGGTTGGCCGCAGAAGGAATTACAGAAGTAGGAGATTTACACCATATTGATCGAGGTTATATCAACTTAGTTGAAAAATTGCGTGGACTGGGTGCGGATATCAAACGTGTAGCTGTTGACGATGATGATAGCCTTTCTGTGGAACCTTCTTATGCATAATACTTATGATTATAAGAGTTAAAAAGAAGAGCCGCTCATTGACACATTGTACCGCGCAGTGCCGGTTTAAATAGAGTTGGATCGGATTCCAAATTCGATGGGAGAAGCTTTTCCTTCACTAAACTAAACCAAAGAGGATTACCTCAAAAGGAATGAAAGGTGGAGGGGTCGATTAGTATAGAACAACTAAACAATAACTGATACCGT
This sequence comes from uncultured Thermoactinomycetaceae bacterium, assembly GCA_937975135.1. Lineage (GTDB taxonomy): Bacteria > Bacillota > Bacilli > Thermoactinomycetales > CALJVA01 > CALJVA01. The sequence continues at coordinate 30,605 of CALJVA010000118.1, forward strand.
TTTGTAAAGCAGGTTTGGATCACCTTACCCAAAATGATTCAACCTAAGCCTCTAGCCCACGCTAGAGGCATTTTCTTTTTTCTTTATTCCATTTCCCCCTTTTTTTGATTGTTCTAAACGACCGATATACAATCATAGATTTATAGAAAGGTTGTCCTAGAAAGAAATAAAGGGGGAGTAGCACAATCCATTAGGGATCTGTGCATTAAAGAGTGAAAAAAACGGTTTTGATTCTTATCTTGTCTATGATTGTGGTGATGCTTGTACTTCCATCGCTCATGGTTAATTTCTGGAAAGAGGAAGCTTCAGAGAAAGAAGAAGTAGCGGCAGCACCATTGGCCAATAAGGATGATCCTGTAATATCCGTATATCGTGTAGAAGAACAACGCATTATTGAAGTACCATTGGAAAAGTACATTCGGGGTGTTGTTGCTGCTGAAATGCCAGCTGACTTTCAGCTTGAAGCGTTAAAAGCACAAGCTCTTGCTGCTAGAACTTATATTGCTAACCGTTTGTTAACAGATCAAGGGACGGATATGGAGAAAATCGATGCGGCTGCTAAAGGATCACATGTTTCCGATAGTGTACAGCATCAAGTATATGAAAGTGATGAGCAACTAAAGGAGAAATGGGGCTCTGAATACGAAGAAAAAATAAAAAAGATTAACCAGGCCGTTCAGGAAACAAGGGGTAAAATCATACTTTATAATGGCAAGCCCATTTATGCAGCATTTTTTTCAACAAGTAACGGGCGAACAGAAAATTCGGAGGATTATTTTGAGAAAGCTTACCCTTATCTTCGCAGTGTCTCCTCTATTTGGGATCAGAAATCACCAAAGTATATGGATCATAAAAAAATGACTGTGTCCGATGCAATTCAGCGTATAGAAAAAAAGACAGGAAAGAAAATCACACTTCCTGCAGGAGTTGGTGGTGACTGGATGAAGATTATAAAGCGAACTGCAGGTGGGCAAGTAGGAAAGGTGAAAATTGGAGATCAGGAATTAACGGGACGCGAGATAAGGGAAGCATTGGAGCTGGCATCTGCCGATTTTTCATGGAGTGTTCATAAGGAGACGATCATTTTCCAAACGAGGGGTTATGGGCATGGTGTTGGAATGAGCCAGTGGGGAGCAAACCTGATGGCGCAAGAAGGAAAGTCTGCTGAGGAGATTGTAAAACATTACTATCAAGGGGTAGAGATTGCTGATTTACAGCCATTACTTGCGTCGAAAAATGACAATTGATTATATTGGTTCGTAATGATTGCTACCTATAAAAACGACACGGTTCAGAGACCTACACTTGCTTAAATATAGAAAGAGCCTTTATGCCTATTCAAAAGGGATTAAAGGTTCTTTTTTTTGTGCAACAATTTGGTGTTGGAAAATACAAAACATTACTCATCTGAGGTATAAAATGAGAATTCCCTGTCGAGAATGATGTCTGAGGTGATATCTAAATGAAACCCGAAGAACCAAATAAACGAATGAATAAGGTGGAAATGCCATTCCGCTTTAAGTGGAAACGGTTATTTGCGAAAAAGTGGGTTTTCCCAGCACTCTATATGGCAGCGGCTGCACTTATTTTCAGCATGGTTTGGTGGTACCAGACCAGCCGAGATTTTAGTGTAACTAAGCCAGATACAAAGTTACAGGAGACCGTTTTGAATACAGCGGAAGAAGAGACGGAGCAATTAATCGTTCCCGTTGCTAAGGAAAGCAAAGCAGAAATGAAGATGGGATTTTATGACGATGCAGGATCAGAAAAATCAAAGGAAGCTTCTTTGGTGAAGTATGCCAATACCTACTGGCCCCACTCAGGGGTTGATTTTGCACGAAAAGATGGGAAAACCTTTGACGTTGTAGCTGCATTGAGTGGAAAAGTAATTCGTGTCGAAGAAAACCCCGTAATCGGTCATGTTGTAGAGATTGCACATGGTAATGGCTTGATTACAGTATATCAAAGCTTAGCTAATGTCAAAGTAGCTAAAGATGATCAAGTCAGACAAGGTGATGTAATCGCAGAAGCGGGAAGAAATAACTTTGAAAAAGAAGCAGGTATTCATCTACACTTTGAGGTTCGAAAAGACCAACAAGCTGTGAACCCGGATCAATATTTAAAAATTAATTAGGATTTAAATGTGATCCAAGCACCGCTCTATTCAGGAGCGGTGCTTCAATTATACAAAAATAAAAAAGTCGCTTTTTTGGCTTGTCATAGCTTGTTTAGGTGAGAATAACCGCCAAAACGGCTCATATAATGTACCAAACATTGAGCCAGAGGGAGGCGAGGGGAGTGCACGATTATATAAGAGAAAGAACGATAAAGATTGGGCGTTATTTTGTAGAAACGCGTAATACTGTAAGAAGTATAGCGAAAGAGTTTGGAGTATCTAAAAGTACTGTACACAAAGATTTAACGGAACGTCTTCCTGAAATCAATCCTGAACTGGCAAGTAAAGTGAAAGAAATTTTAGAATACCACAAATCAGTTCGCCATCTTCGTGGAGGTGAAGCGACGAAAGTTAAATATAAACGAATGCCGAGTAAAAAAGAAAGTGGTAAGTCAGAATCTATGCTTAAAATTTAATGGGCGACACCTTGGGGTCAGTCATCCAGGAATATTTCTACCATTTATACATACCAAGATTTAATATTGGGCAAAGAATTTGTCATCGAAGGGATTTACAAAACATAGAGATTCTATCCCCCTTACCCCTCCCCATTTTTCCTATTGATGATAGGATTGACATAGCCCTTAGGGATATCTTAAATTATCAGAAGAGGAATATCCCCTTTTCCGCAAAGGGGAAAGCATGTTATGAGTATTATAATTTCCATAAATTCACAACCCTTATTCGGCTTCGCCGATCTTTAGTTAAGTTCTAAGGGTGGAATAGTATAATATATAAAGAAGATCTCTCTTCCTTATAGTGAACCCGTCTTTTTGGTAGAAAAGGACGGGAAATGTTTGTATACTAATAAGTATGGTATGAAAATCTGCTCTGTGGAAGGAAAAGTAAAACAAAAAATATAAAAGTACCCTTTTTGGGTCGGGTGTGGGGTGTACTGCGCAACGTGATGTTCTAATAATGGAGGATTCGCAGCATACCCCACGCCCTTCCGCCTTTTTCACATCTCTTATTTTACGGTGTGAAAAGTGCCGCAAAATCGCTTTTCAGCCGCTAGGAGATGCGGAATGTTTTTTCCTAGGTCGAATAGAAGAAATAAATGAAGAGAATTGAGTATCGTAAGTTTTTAATGAGGACGAGCATTGGTTTCGTTTGTTGGTGATGAAAAAGTGGTGTTTAATTAAACAGTTTAGTTGAGGGATCATATAATAGAAGAAATTGTTTATCGGGGTAAATACGATCACTATGGAATCGTATAAGGAAGTTATAATGAATTTCAATATTCTTTTTATTAGAGAGAAGGAAAACCAATTGAGGGGGGAAGCCCGTTCTACCCACCCATCGAGGGGAGGGGCAGGAATCGGGATGCAAGGAAATGGATAAAATGAGGCGGCGACTGAAAGGCGGACAGACAGAATCTTTTCATCCTAACGAAGGAAGCATAAAGAAAAAGTTGCCTCGCTCACAAGAAGAAAGGAATCCGGAAGAGCGAATGCAAGAAGACGAGGAAGAAAACTTGAAGGAAAAGTCCGTATCAACAATAGCAACGGAGCCAGTAGGAACGTTAAAGTGGAAAAAGGAAGATTCTGCTTCTGAACAATGGGAGAGCGAATTAGATAAAGAATCCTCCCTTTTAAAAGTGGGAAAACTAAAATGGAAAAAAGAGGATGACCCATCTGAGGAACAAATCCCTTACTTAGATTCTAAATATGATAAGAACTCTTCACTTGTAAAAGAAGAAACAAATGAATTAGCAGCTTCAGCCCAATCATTAACCATGCAAAAAGATCCTAAACCTTCCCATGAAGCAGCAAAAATCAAGGGTGCTGATCAAAAGTCCGATCTTGCTGAAGAGAGTAAGAAAAAGCCGTTAGGACGGAGAATGCTCCGGCTATTTATTAAGATTACTTGGTTTCCTGCCCTTATAACCTTTGCTTTAATTATTGGTCTGATGATTGGTTATGGGGTACTGGGAGCAAAAGAGGTTGAGCAAGACTTATCTGTTGGAGATGTTTTTGATATTGAACTATGGAAACATCTCTATAATTTGATATATGGCTAGGAAAACCCGCCTTTCGCTGCAAACTTCTTATTGTAGCAAGGCGGGCTGTTTTCCATCCACATACGCAAAGGTACAAATCGGTTATAATAGAATGATGGGATAGGCGAGGAGGGACCCTGATGAATTTGCCCAACTTATTAACTTTGTTTCGCTTTGCTTTGATTCCAATCTACATAGTAGTTTTTTTCTCAGATATACCTGGACATATGCAATGGGCATTCGGGGTTCTTCTCTTAGCTGGGTTAACGGATGTTCTTGATGGATATTTGGCTCGCCGAAATCATCAGGTTACAAAAGTGGGCGTGATGTTAGATCCTTTGGCCGATAAAATGATGATGATCGCTGTCTTTTTAAGCTTACTAATTGCACAACGAATCAGCTTAGGGGCGGCACTGGCTATTTTTATGCGTGATATAGGGATGATCGTGGGAGCAGGGATCTTTCATATTCGAGGAAAGCTTACGGTTCCTGCGAATAAACTGGGCAAATTAACTACGTTCTTATTTTATGTGGCGCTTTTTCTTATCATGTTTGAACTTTCGATGGCGGAAACGTTTTTATGGGGAGTTATTATCCTTTCGTTTATCACTTTGATTGTCTATATTGTTCAGTTTAAACAGTTAAACAAAGAACAGCAATAAAGAGCGATTACATATAGAAGAGAATGATTTCCTTTGAAAAAACTGCAATGACATGAAAAGTGTAAGATATGGTATAGTATTACATTAGTGTCTAGATACAGTTATGGAGATTTTACATGATAAAGTCTGAGGAGGTGAAAAAGGCTTGACGGAACGGAATATTATCCGGTCGCTAATGGTGGAAACCCCCTCGGTTCCTGGAAATCTTGGGCGTGTAACGACGGCGATTGGTGAGGTTGGTGGAGATATTGGTGATGTGGAGACCATTAAGATTGGTCCTGTATCGATTACACGAAATATTACGGTACATTGTGAAGATGAAGAGCAGCTTCAATCCGTAATGAATGCGATACGCCAATTGGGGGGCGGCATACGTTTACATGCAGTATCGGATGAGGTTTTACGTGCCCATGAAGGCGGAAAAATACGGATGAGAAGCCAGATTGATATTCGTTCTCTCGCTGATATACGCCGAGTCTATACTCCAGGAGTAGCCGATGTCTGTCGTTTATTACAAAGAAGTCCTGAAATGTCTCGTATTTATACGAGCATTGGGAACACAGTAGCCATTGTTACCGATGGCTCTGCAATTCTTGGACTGGGCAATATAGGCCCTGTTGCTGGGATGCCTGTAATGGAAGGAAAAGCAGCCCTTTTTGATCAGTTTGCTGGTATTAGTGGGATTCCGATATTAATCAATACTGGGGATCCCGATGAAATTGTGGAGACAGTGAAAAGAATTTCCCTCAGTTTCGGAGGTATTTTGTTAGAGGATATTCGCTCACCTCAATGCTTTGAAATTGAAGAGAGGCTAAAAAATGAATTGGATATCCCAGTGATGCATGATGACCAACATGGAACAGCAGTGGTTACGTTAGCAGCAGTAATTACTGCTTGTCGAAGTACGGGAATCGATTTACAAAATGCGAGTGTGGGTCAAATTGGTTTAGGAGCAGCAGGTTTAGCGATTTGTCGTATGTTTCTTGCTTATGGGGTAGAAGAGGTCTATGGGACAGACCTTGAGGAACAAGCAATTCAACGTTTAGTTTCTTTTGGGGGTAAACCTCTTTCACTGGAAGAAATCGTACAATCTTGTGATATTGTTATTGCGACTACGGGTGTTCCTGGTTTAATTCGACCGGAATGGGTACGGAAAGGTCAAGTAATATTAGCCTTGTCCAATCCAAAACCAGAAATACGCCCTGAGGAAGCACTACAAGCCGGTGCATCCTTCGCTGCTGATGGACGAGCTGTGAATAATGTGCTTGGCTTCCCTGGAATTTTCCGTGGAGCTTTGGATGCTGGAGTGAAGCAAATTTCACATCAAATGTTGGTTGCAGCAGCAGAAGCGATCGCCAATTGTACTCGTGAAGGGGATTTAGTTCCACATCCTTTAGATCCAAAAGTACACCGAGAAGTGGCCCGTGAAGTAGAAGCTGCAGCGCGGATGTCTCGCTAAGGGAATGTTGAAATGATTTTTGCTATTGAACGGCTCACTATATTGTAATTGCTTTGTACAATAACTTAGCTAAGTAGAACAGCGCCAAGGCTTAGCTTGGCGCTTTTTATTTGAACCTAGCCTTCTGTAGTATTTCATATTCATACAATGTTAAATAGATAATAACAGTTACACGAGCTATAATGAAGACAAATATGCTCTATAAGGTTGTCAGAAAATGGAGCATTCAATTACTCCTGGATTAGAAAATAATATCAAGAAGATAGAGACGGGAAAGATAATCACAATGTACTTCTATAAAGGGGTAGAAAAATGAAAATGGATATAAAGAAAATCATGGAGACAATTCCCCATCGATATCCCTTTTTGCTGATCGATCAAATCAAGGAGTTAGAAGTAGGAAAGCGAGCGGTCGGAATAAAAAATGTTACCATTAATGAACCCTTTTTTCAGGGACATTTTCCCGATTATCCAGTCATGCCTGGTGTACTTATTGTGGAAGCTCTAGCCCAAGTAGGAGCTGTTGCCGTGCTCGGAATGGAGGAAAATCAAGGGAAGTTAGCTTTTTTTGCGGGAATCGATCGATTTCGCTTTCGTGGTCAGGTGAAACCAGGGGATACCTTGGAGTTGGAAGTTGAAATGATTACACTACGTCGATCCCTTGGCAAAGGAAAAGGAATTGCTAGAGTAGATGGTCGCATTGTTGCTGAAGGGGAGCTTATGTTTGCGATCGGAAACCAACAGTAAAACGAATAGCATCAAGGAAGGTCCAAGTGGACCTTCCTTATCCAAAGGAAGCACCTAGCTAAAAAAGAATCGAATGAACCAGCCTAGCATACCCCATAATGGTAAACTAAGAAGGACGGCATTTACAAGCCCAAGTACAAAATTAACAGGGTTTTCGGGATCAGTGTTTTGGTTCACAACAATTAGCCTTCCTTTTGTGTACTTATGCTATTAGTATCACCAGAAAGAGTTGGATCATTCTTTATTTCCCACCGGCATGGATAGTGAATGGAATGGGACAAGCCGATCCGGGATATAAAAAGAAAAAATAAAAAATCCCGGCAGCATAAACCTCTTATATACTGTGGGGTAAGTTGACCGGCAGAGAAGGGGAGAGAATTTGCATTGTGAGTTTTAATGTTTTAGTGATATCCCACATGTATCCTAATCCGGGCAACCCGACGTCCGGAATTTTTATCCATAACCAGGTGAAAGCCCTTGTTCGAGAGGGAATCTCCTGCCGGGTAGTTTCGCCCATCTCCTATTTCCCATTCCACTCGCAGTGGAAACGAGGGGTCTTTCCCACACAGGTAATCATGGATGGTATACCCATTCATTACATACCGGTATGGTTGTTACCCTATAACTTTTTCTTTTCTTCTTATGGTTATTTATACTATCATTCGATCGTACGTTTTGTAACGGCCCTTAATGAGGAATACAACTTTGATCTTATCCATTGCCATCGGATCTTCCCTGATGGATTTGCAGGAGGCTTATTAAAAAAACGATTATCAATCCCAGTTATTAGTACCGTACATGGACCTGATTTTTATAGGGATGCTTTTCGAAGCCGTTGGACCTATCGTCGGATAGAGCAGGCACTACGTATGAATAACCATATTATTACTGTTAACGAGCAACTGAAGCGGGATATACATAAAGTTGCTCCAGGAGCTGAGGTAACAACGATTTACAACGGATTTGATCCGACAAAGTTTTATCCAAGTGATCAACAAAAAGCACGCCAAGAATTAGGGATCACTACAAAGGGGAAGATGTTACTCTTTGTTGGGGATTTTTCAATACAATCGGGTCTGAGTTATCTTCTAAAAGCTTTTTCTGAACTTCTCCAACAAGATTCAACTACCATTCTCTGTTTGGTAGGGGACGGACCCTTACGATCGAGATTGATGAGTGAAGCACGTTCTTTGGGAGTATTAAAACAAATTATTTTTGCAGGTCGAAGACCACATGATGAGATTCCCCTTTGGATTAATAGCTCTGATGTTGTTGTCTTTCCTGGTACAGAAAATGGATCAGGTACAATCGCTTTGGAAGCGATGGGATGTGGGAAACCCGTGGTTGCAACAGAAACAATAGGGATTGCAGAAGTGGTACAACATCGCAAAACAGGTTTTTTGGTTAAAGCAGGCGATGTAAAGGAACTGGTGCGTTATTTGTCTATATTGCTCGATAACGAAAAGGGATTAACAAAGGATATGAGCGAGCGCTCCTATTCCGAATCAAGTAATTTAACCTGGAAAGAAAATGCCCTCCGAATTGGCTGGCTCTATGAACAGGTACTCCGTAGTTAAGGGATTAGACTCTCCTAATATTCAATTTGGAACGTACATTCGATATTCCTTTTCGAAAGGAGGTACGACAGGAGAAAGATCTTGTTCAGCATCTCCACAATTGGGATGCTGAACATGCGCCGTTTTTCTCTACATCAATCGTTGTCGAATCTCCTGTCGGTAATTTTATATGAAAGTACTGGTGACAGGAGGAGCAGGTTTTATTGGCTCCCATATTGTTGATAAACTGATCGATCGCGGTGACCGTGTGGTTATCGTGGATAATTTAAGTACTGGAACAAAGGCTCATCTTCATCCTGAGGCAACCTTTTATCATATGGATATCCGTGAAGAACGTCTATTTGAAGTATTTGATTTGGAGCGCCCAGAAGTAGTAATCCACCAAGCAGCTCAAAATAATGTTCCTACATCATTATCCGATCCAATTTATGATGCAGAGGTAAATATTATTGGTACCATCCGGCTGTTGGAAGCATGTCATCGTGCTCAGGTAAAGAAGGTGATCTATGCATCTTCAGCTGCTCTATATGGTGACCCCTGTTATTTGCCCATCGATGAAAAGCATCCTGTTTCTCCACAGTCCGCATATGGGATTTCAAAGTACGTTCCAGAGCATTATCTTAAAATGTATGCTAATTTGTATGGTCTTAAATATACAATTTTACGTTATGCCAATACTTATGGACCACGACAAGGCTTACATGGTGAAGGAGCTGCAATCCCCTCATTTATTAGTCGAATGATACAGAAGAAACCGTTACTTGTTACAGGAGATGGCGAACAGACACGTGATTATATCTATGTGGAGGATATCGCTTATGCCAATTTGGCGGCGATTGATAATGGGGATGGAGAAATATTAAATATTGGTACTGGAATCTCTACTTCTCTTAATCACCTTATTAAAATATTAGAAGAAATATCAGGGGAAAAATTAGAAGTCAATTATGTACCGAAACGTCCGGGAGATATCAAGGATAGCTATTTTGATAACCACTTAGCAAAGAAAAAGTTAAATTGGTTTCCGCAAACGGATCTACCCACAGGTTTAAAGCGAACCTTTGAGGCATGGAAAAAAGGAAAGGTATAGCATTTTTGCTTTGCTTGAAACATTTTACGCAAAAAACTCGTCTACTACTATAGGTCCTAAAATCATAAAGCTTCCGCAATGTAACAGAAAGATACATGATGAAACAGAGGTAAAAGAGAGGTGAAACATCTGCCACTAAAGGTGGAAGTAACATTCAAACATATCTTGTCAAGATTACAAGATATGCTTGTTGTGTTTTTAGTGGCAGTGGAGTGGAGTGCAATCAAAGATGTTTTATGGAAGTTATACGCTAATGGGCAATGAACAAGAGACTTTGACTCGTTTTTACCCATATTTTAAGCGTGCTTTCGAACTTATTTTTTCTGTCACCCTTTTATTCCTAACTCTACCGGTACTTCTCCTGAGTATGTTGTTGATCAAGTTGGAGTCTAGGGGACCTGTCTTTTACCGTCAGAAGCGTATTGGATTGGCTGGAAAAGAATTTTATATTATTAAGCTTCGCTCGATGTATGTGGATGCTGAAAAAAATGGTCCTCAGTGGGCTAAAGCGAATGATCCACGGGTTACACGAGTGGGCCGTTTCATTCGCTTAACTCGAATTGATGAGCTACCGCAACTTTTTAATGTGTTAAAAGGTGATATGAGTTTAATTGGGCCTCGTCCGGAACGCCCTGTGTTTACAGAGAAATTTGCCAAAGAGATTCCTGGATTTAAAAAGCGACTTTGTGTCAAACCTGGCATTACTGGATGGGCACAGGTAAATGGGGGATATAATCTAACACCAGCCCAAAAGCTGGAGATGGATTTGTATTACATACAGTCTCAATCTTTTCGCCTTGATCTAGAGATTTTGATTCGTACTGTTTGGGTCGTTCTATCCGGCCATGGGGCACGATAGTGGTGTGAGTGTTGTTTTTTCATTGAGAAAATTAAGCGCACTTTCAAGTAGAAAGATGCGCTTTTTTATTCTTGTAAATTTGTTATTGAACCTTTCGATAGGCGATTTCTTCAAAAGTGACACTACCCTGACCACTGGTGTGTTCTGCAACAAAGTTTTTCCACCTATTTTCTTCTCCTATAGGAACCCAAATGAACCATGATACTTTTTCTAAAAACTGTGTTGACTCAATTTCTACGCCAGCCTGTCGTAGTTCGTATTCCACTTTACCCATTGCAGGATAATCAACGGTTATTTTTATTTTACGGTGTAAAGTGAAGAGAGATTGTCCGGCTGCGTCAAGTCCTTTTGCTGCGGCTTCACTGTAAGCCCGAACAAGTCCCGCTGCTCCCAGCTTAATACCACCGAAATAACGGGTGACAACAATCGCGGTATCTACGAGTTCTCGTAAACGGATGACTTCCAAGATTGGTTTACCAGCTGTTCCAGAAGGTTCTCCATCATCAGATGCTTTTTGGATTCCTTGTTCGGGATCTTTACCAACTCGATAGGCAAAACAGTTATGTGTCGCATTCCAATGCTTTTTTGATACTTCATGGATAAAGGAGAGTGCCTCTTCCTCAGTTTCTACCCTTTTCACATGCGCGATAAAACGAGATTTCTGAATATTGATTTCGGTTACAGCTGAGTTGGTTACCGTGATATATTTTTCTAACAAGTATACACACCTCTTCCTTTTAAGAGGGATCTTGGTCTGCTTCAAGAAGCATTAAATATAGCTTAGCACGATTTACTTCCTTTTGCTCAATTCAAGTTGGAGACCAGCTAGAGAATTATACAAAAAGAAGGCAAAGAGATGGAAATCCATAAAAGGTACATAAGATAAAGAAAGGACCGACCTGATAAAAAGGTACGGTCCAAAGGGTTCCTATTGGGTGAGATTTTGATGGTTTTGGGTCTGGCTTTGAGTTTCGGCTGGTTTTTCTCTACCATCTAGATATTGTGGTGGTAGTTCTAGGTGTTCACGTAAAATATCGCTAATCCGTTGTCGTTCAGGTTCGTGAACATAATAATAATAGGTTCTTCCACTACCAGGTCTCCAATTGCCATCGTCCCCTTTTAATTCAAGGGATTCCATGTTTTCTTTGGGGATATTACTAATTAATCTTTGTAAAGATGGAAGATCTTTTATATTGAAGTCAAAGGCCACATTTTTTCCTAGAGCTTGAAGTATATCATCGATTTTTGAGACGTTTTTAAAGCTAGCCATTTTGCTTGCTACATCTTGCAGTACTTGACGCTGACGCATATTTCGTCCAAGGTCTCCCATTTTATCCCGCTTACGCATACGGACATAGGCAAGGGCTTCTTCACCGTTTAGGTGCATAGGGCCCTTGGTAAAGTAGATGCGCTCATTTTTCCCTGCACGTTTTTCCCAAAAGTCAAAAGGTACTTCAACATCGACACCACCTACCGCATCTACGATCTCAACAAATCCCTTAAAATTGATGGTGGCATAATGATCAACTGGGACGTTTAGGAATTTTTCCACCGTTTCTATAAGATGTTGGACAGGGTCAGCCCCTTGGCGGAATGCATAAGCGGGGACCGAATTGATCTTATCTTTGCCCCCATTGCGGTTAGGGATCTCAACATAGGTATCCCGTGGGATGCTGAGCATTTTCATAGTATTATTCTTAGGATTGATGGATAGGAGCATCATTGTATCAGGACGATAATTCCCCTCTCCCCCCTGTGCATCAATCCCGAGTACTAAAACAGTAAAGGGTTCATCGATCGATGCGACCTCATCTCGTAAGTCTGACTTGGTACGGTCTAACGGCTTGTGAGCATCAGATACTGCACTCACAAAATGATAAGCATAATAGCCGCCTACTCCTAAGACAAGAAAAAGGGTAAGAAGGGTGATACGAAGTACCCATTTCCGTCGTCTTTTTTTCTTGAAACGTTTTATCCGACTAGCATGGACTCGTTCCTTTTCCATATAATCCCTGCTTTGATATAAGAATTCCTTTTAAATTAGATAAGTAAGAAAGAGTTCAAATAGTGAATGGAAAATAAGCAACTTTCTACTTTCAATTATAATATCATCTATTAATTATAAGGATCAAGTAAAATGTAATAAATATTTTCGAAGATAAGATTCTATCTTTAATTATAATATTCTTCCAAAGGGATGCTAAAAAGAAAGAAGGTATTCGTATTTATGGTGAATGATCTAGGAGTATCGATCGCAAACAATTCCATGGATTAAACCGCTCTACATTCCGTAAGATAACAAGCTAACTTTCAATTTCTAAGTGCCGACGGAGTTGTTGTTGGATGCGCTTTTGTTCCGATTCAGGGACGATAAAGTAGTAACGATCTGCCCATTGATCATACCCTGAAATTCTAAGAGTTTCAACATTATCTTTTGGAATAGAACGAAGGAGAGATTGTAGTCGCCAGATGTCTGTGAGAGTAAATGAGGTTTCCAGGTGATTCGAACCAATCCGTATCAATTCATCCACCTTGGCTAGAGTGGAGATACTCTTTGCCTTATCCCAAAGGCTGTAAAGTACTTGCTGTTGTCTACGGTGTCGATCAAAGTCATCACTTTCTGTTCGATCCCTTACATAGGCCAAGGCTGCGTCACCATTAAGATGCATTTTACCTTTTACAAAATGATGTCCTCTTGAAGAGAATTCTCTAGTTCCTACAATATCGACACCACCATAGGCATCAATAATTGCCCGAAATCCTTTCATATTTACTTTTACATAATGATGGATAGGAATTTTTAGAAATTCTTCAATCGTACGGATGGTCGAGGGAATTCCATCTCCCAATGCATAGGCATGGTTAATTTTATCTGTTACTATACGCTTAGAAGGTAAGATAAGTTTTGTTTTTAGATCTCTGGGGATATGGACGACCTTTATGGTTTGTAATCTGGGGTTAATCGTTAAAAGAATGAGTGCATCTGTTCTTCCCCGGTCACCTTTCCGCTGATCAACGCCGATCATAAGTAATGAGAAAGGGTCTTTAGGAAGAGCAGCTTGCTCCATCCAATTAGTAGTGGAGTTCTTTTTCACTTGACCCAGCTTTACGTTTTGATCTGTCGGTGGAAGGGCGCGAGTGCTCCAATAAACACCGATAAAGAGAAAGGTAAGGATGATGACAAGGGTAGTTATTCGTGCGATCATACGTAACACCTTCTATGCAGTTACTTTTCAGGTTGGAAAGAGGGTTTTGTATTGTTCTTAGTGAAAAGGGGATTGATAATAGCTTTTCACGAACAAAAAGAAAAAGTGCAAACAATTTTTACCGCATCGAAAGTTTTTCGTCAATGATCTTTGTTTCATGGTAAGCTTTATTTATAAAAAAGGAGAAAGCGCGGGTAAAGTAAAGTGAAAAAGTGGTTATCGCTAGGACTGATTATTCTCCTGTTAATAGTTTCTCTATTGGGTTGTCATCCCAGTACAAGGGATAACGAAATTGAGAGCGATGTAAAACCGGTAAATTCGGAGTGGGTGATTCAATGGAAAGGTGAGGTGGACCCATCCTTTCTTCAAACGGTGACGATTATTCACCGTTCTGGAATCGAGGGACGCACCATGCTTGTAAGATTAAAGCAAGGTGTTGACGAGGAGAAATGGGTACAACGTTGGTCCTCCAATAAAAATGTGGAGTTTCTACATCCGAATCACAAATATAAAGTGGAAAGTCGCGTCTCTTTTGGTGAAAAACAACAGCGGGATTGGTATTATCTTGAGCAGACAGGGGTCAATAAAGCATGGCAACTACCTTTGCCAGAGAAACCCCGAGTAATTGTAGCAGTGGTGGATACAGGGATCGATTTGGACCATCCTGTGATAAAGCCTTATTTGATCGAAGGGATTGATGTCCGAGACCCTGGACAGCTTCCTGATGACCGGGTTGGGCATGGTACGCGTGTTGCTGGTGTGATCGCTACCATTTTTGAAGGATGGGAATCAAAGGAAGAGAAAAAATCAATACGTATCATGCCTGTGAAGGTAATGGAAAATGGAAAAGATGGGGATGTCTATTTTACCTCAGAAGGAATTCGTGAAGCGGTTCGACGAAAAGCGGATATTATTGTATTGGCTCAGGGAAGCTGGACTTATTCCGATACAATGGCTGATGCGATTAATCTAGCGGAAGAAGAAGGAGTAGTTGTGGTTGGGGCAGCAGGCAATGCAAAGCTGGATGATTTAGGGGGCATTGTTTATAATCGACCTCTCTACTATCCTGCTGCTTTACCTACTGTATTAGCAGTAGGGTCTGTAGGGCCAAATCGACAATTGGAACCAACTTCTAATGTAGGACCTGGATTAGATGTTGTTGCTCCAGGGGAGTCGATCGGGGCTCCCACTGTGGGAGGAGGATATGGGACGGAGTCAGGAACTTCTTTTGCCGTTCCGCAGGTAGCCGCGTTAGCAGCTATGATTATAAAGTTATACCCTGATTTCACTCCCGCCCAGGTCCGAAACTTGATTCGGCAAACAGCAGATCCAATCGGTGATCGATGGAATGAGCAGGCTGGTTATGGACATGTCAACTTTTATGCAGCCTTAACCACAGAACCTAAGCAAGATATTTTCGAGTTGAATGATTCAATAACTAGAGCGATTCCACTATCATTGAATCAGCAGATTCAAACATCAATCAAAAATGAAGAAGATGAAGACTGGTTCTCACTTACCACACCTCACGAAGGAACATTAACACTGAAAATAGCTAGTAAAGAGCAGGCAGAGATAAACATGCAAGTGATCATCGAACGTGATGGTCGTTCAGCAGAGTACAAGATCAATGGTCAAAGAGAAGTAAATTTATCGGTTCCTGGAGGAAGAGTTCTTCTGAAGGTAACTGCACCTGTACTGAATAAGCCCCTGGTCTATGAGTTGTCCAATCTGTTTCGTATAAAAGCTGACGAGTATGAAAACAATGATTACCTTTGGAATGCACATAAATTAACATTGTCAAAGGATACCTTATATGTAGAGGGAACCTTTCATAAGAAAAGAGACGTGGATTGGTTTCGTCTGGAAATTCCCCGTCCGGGAAAACTGTGGATACAGCTTGATGTGACAACACCCCGGTCGGATCCTGTTCTTTATGTACAGGAAGCAGGGGCCGCCCATGGTCAAAAGGTTGATAAGGGTGGAGCTGGAGATTCGGAGTTTATCGAGCAAACTGTGTCCCAAGGTGCGATTTATATTCGTGTCTCCGATTTTGGCGGTAATGTGATTCTTGAGCCTTATTTATTGGGAATTAAATATGAATCGCATTCAATTGACAGTTCAGAGCCTAATGATTTATCAGGTCAATCTACGTTGATCAGCCTTGATAAAAAAGTAAAAGGTGAGATTGACGGACCTGCCGACCTTGATTGGTACACTTTTTTTGTTGATGAAGAGTCAGAAGGAACGATTTGGTTGAATCACCGTGGGGTAAAGATGGTTGTATATGACTATCATCTCAACGCTTTAGGGCAGCTATCTGAACCATCACAAAAGTCGATTTCCCGACGATTTTCACCTGGGAGGTACTATATCCGAGTAGAGGCTGAAAGGGCTATTGGAGAGTATGAGATTTGGTTAGAATTAAACAAGGAATAAGGATTCTTTCTGTTTGGTAGAGATAAACACAGAAAACGTGTATACTAAAAAATATCCTATCTTGATGGTAGGAGCATTTAAGAACGGACAAGCCTTAAAGACCGGTGAAATCCATCCAATAAGCGTGTGGGGCGTTATACATTGGAATTCTATACATCGCTCTTAGGAAAGTGGGTTTAAGAAGGCAAAAGTACTTAACGAAGAAATGTGTTTTTCCCTATAAACAGGGAGGAGGGAGAGCTTGAATGTCTGCTAAACAAAAAAGAAGCTTATTTACATCTGAATCCGTAACAGCTGGACACCCTGATAAGATATGTGACCAGATTTCAGACGCGATATTGGATGCGATTTTAGCTAAGGACCCAAACGCCCGTGTTGCTTGTGAAACCTCGGTAACTACAGGCTTGGTACTTGTTTCTGGGGAGATTTCAACCACTTGCTATGTGGATATTCCACGAATTGTCCGGGATACATTAAAAGAGATTGGGTATACCCGGGCAAAGTATGGTTTTGACTATGAGACAAGTGCGGTTCTTACATCTATTGATGAGCAATCAGGTGATATCGCTGCAGGGGTAAATGAAGCACTGGAAAAGCGAGAAGGATTGATGAGTGAAGATGAGATTGAGGCGATTGGCGCAGGGGATCAAGGGATTATGTTTGGGTTCGCTACCAATGAAACACCCGAACTGATGCCCTTACCTATTTCACTCGCTCATCGCTTGGCGCGGCGTCTACATGAAGTTCGAGTTAACGGTACCCTACCTTATTTGCGTCCAGATGGGAAGACTCAGGTAACAGTCGAGTATGAAGAGGACCGTCCAATCCGGATTGATACAGTTGTGGTTTCAGCTCAGCATGCTGAGGAGATAACACTTGAGCAGATTAAAGAGGATATCATAAAACATGTGATAAATCCGATTGTTCCTGAATCAATGCGAGATGATAAGACCAAGTATTTTATCAATCCTACGGGCCGATTTGTGATTGGTGGGCCAATGGGAGATGCTGGTTTAACGGGGCGAAAGATCATTGTTGATACTTATGGAGGTTATGCCCGTCATGGAGGCGGTGCTTTCTCTGGAAAGGATCCGACCAAGGTGGATCGCTCAGGAGCCTATGCCGCTCGCTATGTGGCCAAAAATATTGTTGCTGCAGGATTAGCAGATAAATGTGAGGTTCAAGTTGCTTATGCAATTGGTGTCGCTCAACCAGTATCCATTCGAATTGATACCTTTGGGACTGGGGTAGTGGAGGAAGAGCGACTGGTTCAGCTAGTTCGGAAACACTTTGATCTGCGTCCAGCAGGAATTATTCGTGCTCTTGACTTGCGCCGACCCATTTATAAGCAAACTGCAGCTTATGGTCATTTTGGCCGTACTGATTTGGATCTTCCATGGGAGAGGACAGATAAGGCTGAGGTGTTACGTGCAGAGGCAGGATTATAAAGCGCTTCGAGAAGCTTTATAATAATTGGGCTACGATCGATTCTTTGTTTTTAAGGAAGAATTAGTAGTCCAACCGTCCCCTCTTTAACGGAAGATCAGGGAAATCGTTATTTTTAGAAGTTATGTAATAAAAACTTAGCTAGGGATCAGGGGAGTGTTAGGGTGCGGAGCGTCTCTTGCGCCGAATTCGCAACAGCGCAAAGTCGTCAAACACTCCCGGACCCGTATAAAAGGCATAAAAATCTCATCTTCGATTAAGGATCAACACCATGATGTAAGAATTTTCTTCAGACGAGTAAGTGAACCCTCCCTTTTTCTTTTGCATATAATGGGGCAAAAGAAGGGGGCGAATGCGATGGAACAGTGGCTCCTATGGGGGCTAACACTGTACGGAGCAATATGGTTCCTTCTATTTCAGGGTATACGAACTTTTAGTTTCAGATTCCCCAAAGATTGTACTCACTTGGTTCTATTCACCAAAAATAGCCAAGCTTCAATTGAATGGGTAGTCCGGTCCTTTTACCTTTGGAATTGGTGCCTTGGGAGAGAAGGCTGGATTACATGTATTGATGAAGGGTCGATGGATGACACAAAAGTAATTCTATACCGTCTTCAACCGAAATATCCACGATTAAAGCTGCTCTCCAAGTATGATCCCCTTGTTGAAGAAATCACTAGAGAAGCCAAGAAGGATGATAAGACCATCATTATCGATCTAAAAAAAGAGAGAATTAGTTTTCCGCAATTACTGTCAGAAAAAAGGGAACCATCAGTTAAGGGGCAACTATAAGTATATAGGTCTAGATCCTTTTAAATATAACCTTTGTGCCAAGGGTGCGAAGGTCCTTTCTATGTTTTTTGTAGTTCTGTGGCGATAGTTTAAAGGCTTTCCTGCTGGAATCGGTGGTAGAATGAGGATTTGTTGAGAGTTTGATAACTTGGGGGTGTAACATGTTTTGGCTCTATACTCTAAAAAATGCCCCAGATCGTTATTATCTCTCCATGTTTCTAGCTGTTGATCGACTTTATTGGCAACTTCAAGGAGATGAGATATTGGAGGTGTCAGCACCACTTTTTATTGGACATGCTTTTAGGAAATCTCGAGAGGGTAGACTCGGGGTTGAAGCGGATTTTTTTATGTCAAATGATCTTTTACCACTTCGGCGCCGATCCTCTAACTCAGTGAAGAATTTAGAGGAACTTTCAGTCTCTCTTTTATCCTTACTGGGAGGAAGAGTTTTACTGTGGGAAGAGATTATCTCTTGTTTACAAATGCATTGGGGAAAAAACATAAGTCAGAAAAAAATAAGGGCTGGTATCCAATGGTTATATCTTCATAAAAAAGTAGCGATTTGTCCTGCTGTTACTTCTTTTGGAGCAGCTGCAGTTTGGAAGTGTAGTCGTTGTGGTGCAAGGCGGGAGGATCTTATTATTTCATCCTGTGCTCGGTGTAATGAACAGTGTGTTTCTTGTAATAACTGTATATCTTTAGGAAGGTGTCGTTCCTGTGCTCCCCTTTTCCTATTTTTGGACACAGAAAAGAGGAGAAAGGTAAAGGTTTCTCTTCAGCTTCCTCCCTTAACAGTGGGTCAACAGAAGGTAGCTGACTATTGTGTTCAGTGGTTGAAGAAAAAAGAAAAAGAGCTTTTAGTATGGGCGGTTACAGGATCAGGGAAGACGGAAAGTTTGTTACCGGCAGTAAAAAAGGTATTGGAAGAAGGAGGTTCGGTTTTATGGGTTACGCCACGGCGTGATGTGGTTCAAGAATTGTCTCCTCGTTTTAAGGAAGCCTTTCCTGGGCTTGAGATCGTTACTTTATACAGAGGAAGCGGTCCATTATGGAGCAAAGGTCCTTTGGTTGTAGCCACTGCTCATCAGGCATGGCGCTTTTACCGTCGGTTTCAATTGGTGGTAGTGGATGAAGTAGATGCTTATCCTCTATTAGGAGATGAAACGTTATATAAAGGATTGGATCGGGCCGGAAGGATTCCCGGAAAACGGATTTTACTTACTGCAACACCACTCGATCGGTGGCTCAAAAAAGTGCGAAAAGGAGAACTACCTGTCGTACTCCTACCTGCTCGATATCACGGTTATCCCTTGCCCGTACCACAAGTAAGCATATGTCGAAAACTATGGACCCAGTTAAAACGTTGCGGGGAAGTGCCTTCCTTGGAATCATTTATTTATCAAGTAATCGAGAAAAAAGGCCAAGGATTATTATTTGTTCCACGGATTGGAGATGTAGATGTGATTCTCACTTGGATCCGTAAACGTTTACCTGAATTGTATGATCAGAGTACAGGTGTATCGTCTCGGGATCCCCAACGCGGTGAGAAAATTCTTTCTTTTCGTCGAGGAGAGATTCGTCTTTTGGTGACCACAACCATATTGGAGCGTGGAGTAACAGTACCTACTTGCCATGTAGTGGTCATCGGTGCTGAGCACATGGTATTTGACAAAGCTTCTTTAATCCAGATTGCCGGTAGAGTGGGAAGATCGGCTTCTTATCAACAAGGAAAAGTACTTTTTATTGCTACCGAAGCAACAGAAGGACAACAAAAGGCTGTTCATACGATTCAGAGAATTAACCGTCAGGCTGAAAAAGAGGGATTACTTAGCAAGGGGATCTAAAGGAGGATAGGGGATGCAATGGTGGGAACTTTTTTTTGCTGCTCCCCGCAAGTGCTGGTTTTGTCTAACCCCTGTGAAGGGGCATCGATGGAGTGACGTTTGGGATTTAATTTGTCCTGTTTGTTCTAAAGCGCTGCGCCCGATCCAGGCCCCTTTTTGTCAACGGTGTGGCCGTGCATTTAATAAACAAGAAAAAACACGCTTTTGCACTGACTGTATTCAGCCCCTTTATCCTGCTTTAAGAGCCAATCGGAGCCCAGTAGCTTACACATCTTGGACGAAGGAGATTATTGGACTGTTTAAATACCGGGGTCGTGAGAGTTTAGCAGAGCCACTTGGTAAAATGATGGCTAAGGTGGTGATGGAACAATATCCACGACCTTCACTGATTACTTTTGTTCCTCTTCATCCAATTCGGCTGGCTGAAAGGGGATTTAATCAGGCTGAGTTGCTGGCTCGCGTAATAGCAAAAAATTTGTATTTACCCTGTGAGGAGTTAATTATTCGGACCAAAGAAACATCCCCCCAAAGCAAAAGAACACGACATGAACGTTTATTAGCAATGAAAGGGGTATTTTTATATTCTTCCACCATCTCCCTTATCGGAAAGCGAGTCCTACTTGTTGATGATGTATATACTACGGGAACAACATTGGGGGAATGTGCCACACTTCTTCGAGGCGTGGGAGCCTCACAAGTATATGCTGTTACCTTTGCACGTTAACGGATATGTTTTCTCTACTTATTCTCCGTCAACTATATCGATGATAAATGATTTTAAATCAATGATTCGATTGTATTGTGGCTTGCGCTTAGTTCCTAATATTATCAAGGGAGCGAGAGAATCGGATCGATGAAGTGAGCCATGTCCTCCTCCACCTAGATGTTTCGGCGAGTATCGATCCGCAAATTGATAGCCGGGCTTCGCCGTCACAACAATCAAGGGACTGGAGTGGAAATGGAAAACGCCAGCTAACCGGCTTAAAGCGTCCGGATAATCACCATAAGTGATCTCTTTTTTTGTCTGGTTCAAAGTCAGATTTAGTACATAAGGATCCCCTTGAAGCTCCCACTGCTGATCATAGATATCCGTCCATTCTTCTCCAGGTCTGAAGCGAAGAAACTTGTCAGTCCCCCCTCGGCGTACTTCAACCCATTGGCCATCTTCAATCGCAATGAGGTCGATGCGGGAATCTTCAACCACCAATGAGACAAGCTCTGTAAGATCTAATGTTGGTTGTAATACATAGATATAGGCCATTCGCTCATTTACACAAATTACAATCTCCGTTTCTGAAGAAGCTGTTTTCCCAGCAGGTAAGGTTTTATAATTACGAAAGATGGAATGTAAAGGGATAATCGGTTCTTGATCCTCAGGTAAAATCTTCGTTTGTCCGCTATCACCACTTATAATCCAAATGATCTCTTCCAATGCTTTATCCCAAGAACCGAAACTATCCAGCAGTGAAGCTAGTTCCTTGTCCAGTTTTTGTAGACCGCTAGTATCCTCTGGCCCCTTTTTATGAATCGGTTTATCCAAGTCTGAAAGATAGACAAATAAAAAGCGGGGAAGTAGTTTCTGTTTTATTAACTTTTTTGTGATGGCAATTGGATACGGATCTGCAAAGCCAAGGCTATTGAGTATTCCTTCTGGAATCCCCTCTTCTTCTGGAAAGGGATTGGCAAAGGTTCCAAAAGCAAATAAATCGGGGCCTTTCACTTTTAAATGTTCTTTGAGAGAGGTTGGAAGATGTAACCAAGTGGGAAAGGAAAGGGTATGCTCAGTTTGACCACGATAAATCATTCCATTAATCGAACCAGAAGGAATTCCCCGTTGAGCAAGTTCTTCATAAATGGTGGATACTTGATGGCTTAAGTGATTCTGGTTTAAATGGAGCAAAGCATCCTGAAGAACCTGGTTAGGTCCTTCGTGAAATGCCTCATTTGCACCGGTGCCATAATTGACTACTCTTTTTTCCTCTTCCCTATACCAGTTGAGTCCAAAAATACCATGTTGGTTGGGGTGTGTACCGGTAAGAAGTGTACTGTCGATGGTAACGGACATGGTGGGGAATGAACTTACGATTTCTGTTACCGTTTGTGCATGTTGGGTAAAAAAACGTAGGGCCGGTAGTCGATTGGCGGCAATTTCCTGTTGCATTGTTTTCATAATTAATGAATCGATCATTAAATAGATTACTTTCTTGTGATTGGTGGTTTTGGACTGATGAGCGATCTTTTCTAGGGTTTTCGTGGGATCCTTTCTTTTGGTTTTTTTATTGTGGAAACGAATTATCGCTAGTAAAAGGAGCAGAAATAAAAATAATAATACCCATTTCAATCCGCATCCCTCCCCTTTCCCTTTCACGATTTTGTATTAAAAAGCATGTGGTCAAATCCTTGATTTTATGCAGAAACATTTCATAAGAGTTTTTCTACTGTTTCGATAAAGGTGCTCTTTATAATCGCAGAAAGGTATAGATCCATCATTTTATGGAAATACGGATAATAGTAATAAAAGCGTGAAAGGAGCGAGTTAGATGAATAAATCAGAACTGATTAAACGGGTAGCGCATGCGACTGATATTTCTCAAAAAGAGGCGGGAGAACTGGTCAACGCAACTTTAAACGTTATTAAAGAAGCACTGAAGCAAGGAGAAAAAGTTTCTCTAATTGGCTTTGGGAATTTTGAAGTTCGAAAACGTGCAGCGCGGATGGGACGGAATCCACAAACGGGAGAGCTCATTCCCATTCGAGAAGGTCGTGTACCTACCTTTAAACCTGGTAAACAATTAAAGGAAGCTGTGAACTAACGGATCAAGGTTCAGGATACTCTACCAAAATCAAGGAATTAAAAAAGTCTCTTGTGAATAATGTGTATAAATCTGTGTATAAGTTTTAATATTAAAACGAAAAACACCTTCTTTATAAACTTTCTTACCTAAATTTCCATTTTGTTCAAGTCTTGACTTGGCTATAGGCTAGTGATATAGTTACCTTGCGTGGGAAGGCATCTCATGTGTATTAACTTTAAGAAGGGAATGTGTTTTATGCAAGGCAAAGTAAAGTGGTTTAACGCGGAAAAAGGCTACGGTTTCATCGAGCGGGAAGATGGAGACGACGTATTTGTTCACTACTCTGCAATTCAAGGTGAGGGTTTCAAAACTTTGGATGAGGGTCAATTGGTGGAGTTTGAAATCGTAGAAGGTTCGCGTGGACCACAAGCCGAGAATGTAGTAAAAATTGGATGATGATAACAGAACCCTTGGGAGCGATTCCAGGGGTTTTTTGTTTTTCTAGGTGTATAATAAAGTAGAAAAATGTTAACATCTGCTTTTCAAGTGGAGGAGGAATTTTCGTACACGAAGGGAATAAATACAATAGTAAGCGAAAGGAGGAGTTCGCTTCATGAAAATCAATGTCCGCGGAAATAATATTGAAGTGACAGAAGCACTACGGGATTTTGTCGAAAAAAAGATAAGTCGGTTGGAAAAATATTTCGACGATTCCTCTTCAGCTCAAGCCAATGTTGCTCTAAGTGTTCAACGAGATGAGCATAAAGTAGAAGTTACAATCCCTTTCCCTCGCTTATTGGTTCGAGCAGAAGAAACAAGTGGAGATATGTATGCCTCGATTGACCTGGTAGTGGAAAAGTTAGAACGGCAAATCCGTAAGTACAAGACACGGGTCAATCGAAAAGCAAGGCAGAATGGAAGCCTCCGATCGCATTATTTGAATGGTACAACGGTTTTAGAGGAAAAAGATGAAACGGATTGGAAAGATGAGCCTCCCATAGTACGGACGAAGCGATTTAACTTAAAACCGATGGACATTGCGGAAGCCGTGTTACAAATGGATTTACTTGGCCATAATTTTTTTGTCTTTACCAATTCCGAAACCAATCGGGTAAATGTTGTATATAAACGAAAGGATGGTCAGTACGGCTTAATAGAACCGGAGTAACAACAAGACTTCACATAATAAGGGTTGGATTCCGATGAGTTTCCTTTATTTTTTAGGAAGTGTAATCTTGTTTTTCATTGTATCAACCTTGACTCAGATTATCTATGGGAATATGAAAGCAAGTTATCAGATTCCCCTTTGGTTTCCTATCTTAACCGCAATTTTGATGTTGCTCTCTCTCACCTATCTTGGATTTCATTGGTTGACTGTAATTTTAATTGGGATCGTAACAGGCATAGCGGCAGCGAACTCCAGTTATACTTCAAGATATCGGATCTAGATAGCATCTATAATTTTTTCCTGATATGAAAAAATGTATCCTAGATGTACTTGGGGCAGGGAATTCTGCCCTTTTTTTATCGACAGGAAAAAGTGAAAACGAGGTTGTTTTTTGGTATACTTATACAAAATACAATCGATATCAATCACAGGTCCCTTTTCCTGTTTCAATCTATAAATGTTTGCACTGTGACTCTCAGAAGGGGATGGTATAATTGCTAAAAGTCCTTCGCAAACTGCTTCCCAACACGAATGAACGAGAATTGAAACGTTGCTATAAAATCGCCAATCGGATCGAGGAATTGGAACCCGAAATTTCCTCTTTAAGTGATGAGGAGCTTAAAGGAAAAACAGATACTTTTAAAGCGAAGCTTAAAGATGGCGCTTCTCTTGATGATTTGCTACCAGAAGCTTACGCAGTAGTACGAGAAGCTGCGAATCGGGTATTAGGTATGCGTCATTATTATGTTCAACTGGTTGGAGGGATTGTTCTACATCAGGGAATGATCGCGGAGATGAAGACAGGGGAAGGAAAAACCCTTGTTTCTACTCTTCCTGCTTATCTTAATGCCCTTACTGGTAAGGGAGTCCATATTATTACAGTGAATGATTACTTGGCAGAACGGGACCGTAAATGGATGGGACAAGTGTTTGAATTTCTTGGCCTAACCGTTGGTTTAAACCTGCCAGGAATGTCTCCAGAAGAAAAGAAAGCAGCCTACGAAGCGGATATTACCTTTGGAACAAATAACGAATTTGGATTTGATTACCTTCGTGACAATATGGTGCTATATCCAGAACAAATTACTCAACGTCCGCTCCACTTTGCGATTATTGACGAGGTAGACAGCATTTTGATCGATGAGGCACGAACCCCTTTGATCATTAGTGGTCAGGCCAACAAACCTACAGATCTCTATTATACAGCGGATCGGATTGTACGGCGATTAAAACCGGAAGAAGATTACACTGTAGATGTAAAAACCAAGACGGTTACATTGACCGAGCAAGGTGTAGATAAAGTCGAAAAAGCAGCAGGCATTGATAACTTATATGATGCAAAACATAGTGATATCAACCACCATATTGAACAAGCATTAAAAGCACATGTCATTATGAAGCGAGATGAAGACTATGTAGTCAACGAAGAAGGGGTTGTAATCGTTGACGAGTTCACAGGACGATTAATGCAGGGGCGCCGCTACAGTGATGGATTACACCAAGCGATCGAAGCCAAGGAAGGGTTACAGGTTCAGCGAGAAACCATGACCCTAGCAACGATCACACTGCAAAATTATTTCCGTCTTTATGAAAAGTTAGCTGGAATGACTGGAACGGCAAAAACGGAAGAAGAGGAATTTCGTAAAATTTATGGGATGGATGTTGTTCAGATTCCCACGCACCGCCCTATGATTCGGAAGGATCTTTCTGATGTACTCTATAAAACCGAAGAAGCTAAATTTAAAGCAGTGGTAGAGCAAATAGTAGAGAATCATAAGATTGGTCGTCCAGTATTAGTGGGTACAGTTTCGATTGAAAAATCAGAGAAGTTGTCTCGGATGCTTAAAAAGAGAGGAATTCGCCATCAGGTTCTTAACGCTAAGCACCACGCCAAGGAAGCTGAGATTATCGCCCAAGCGGGACAAAAAGGAGCTGTGACGATTGCTACGAACATGGCGGGACGTGGAACGGACATTGTTTTGGGCGAAGGAGTCGCCGAATTAGGAGGACTACATGTAATAGGGACCGAACGCCATGAAAGCCGTCGGATTGATAATCAGTTACGTGGCCGTTCAGGAAGACAGGGAGACCCTGGTTCATCACAATTTTTCCTTTCATTGGAAGATGATTTGATGCGTCGCTTTGCCCCAGAAAGTATGTCCGAGATGATGGAGCGGCTCGGACTACCTGATGATCAACCAATTGAAGGGCGTATGTTTACAAAAGCAGTGGAGAGTGCACAGAAAAAAGTTGAAGGAAATAACTTTGATGCACGTCGCTGGGTGTTGCAGTATGATGATGTGTTGAATCAACAACGAGATATTATTTATAAACAACGTCGCGAAGTACTGACAGCGAGCGACCTTCGTGATGTTGTATTAAATATGAGTAAAGAGGTTGTAAAGCGGATTGTAGAGGTTTACACACCGAAGGAAGAGCTTCCGGAGGAATGGGATCTAAGTGGTCTTGTAGATCAGTTGGAAAGTGTATTCTTTCCGGAAGGATACCTTGATGAAAGTGATTTGGAAGACTTAGAGGCAAAGGAGATTATCTCTCATATTTGCAAGCAGGTGGAAGCCTACTATGATCAGCGAGTGGAAGAATTAGGATTTGAACGCCTACAGGAATTTTCCAAAGTTGTGATCTTACGAACAGTGGACCGCAAATGGATGGACCACATTGACGCAATGGATCAACTGCGTCAAGGAATTCATCTGCGCGCCTATGGCCAAGCCAACCCATTGCGTGAATATCAGTTTGAAGGATTTGAGATGTTTGAGCAGATGGTGCGAGAGATCCAAGAAGAAGTAGTCAAGTATGTGATGAAATCAAGTATTGGCGAAGAACTAGAACGGGAAGCCGTTGCGGTAGGTCAGACAGCTTCTACTGGAGGATCTCCTCACGAAGAAGAAAAACAGCCAAAACGTCAGCCAATTCGTCGGTCCGAAAAAGTGGGTCGCAATGATCCCTGCCCCTGTGGGAGTGGGAAAAAGTATAAGCACTGTTGTGCTCGGTCCAGCCGTACAGGTTAATTGCAAATGATCCTTCCAGCAACTGAACTTAGGACTATAATAAAAAGATAAGAATATCTCCTCGAGGTGATTGATATGGCAACTTTAGGTGAAATAAAAAACGAAGTCGCAACTACAGCCAAACGATTGGCGGATATTAGGGGGTCTCTTTGACCTCGATCGTAAAAAGGAACGGATTGCTTTATTAGAAGAAAAGATGTCGGCCCCTGACTTTTGGAATGATCAAGGGAAAGCACAAAAAGTAATTGATGAGATGAATCGTCTAAAAGAGCAAATCGAAACCATGACGAAACTGGATAGCAAATACGAAGATCTAGAAGTAATGCTGGAGTTAATAGCGGAAGAAGATGATGAAGGGCTACTAGAAGAAGCCGCTCGAGAATTGGATGAACTAAAAAAAGAGTTAAGTTCCTTTGAATTGGCATTGCTATTAAGTGATCCTTATGATAAAAATAATGCGATTTTAGAACTTCATCCAGGAGCGGGTGGAACAGAATCCCAAGACTTTGCTCAACTTCTCCTCCGAATGTATACGCGATGGGCAGAACGAAGTGGCTATAAGGTGGAAACACTGGACTATTTGCCGGGAGAGGAAGCAGGGGTAAAAAGTGTAACCCTTCTCATTAAAGGACACAACGCTTACGGCTATTTGAAGGCAGAAAAAGGAGTTCATCGTTTGGTTCGTATCTCTCCTTTTGATTCTTCCGGAAGACGTCATACCTCCTTTGTATCTGCAGATGTAATGCCGGAAATTACAGATGATGTGGAAGTTGAGATAAAATCAGATGAACTTAAAATCGATACTTATCGCTCGAGTGGTGCAGGTGGACAGCATGTAAACACCACTGATTCGGCGGTTCGGATTACGCATTTACCCACAGGAATTATTGTAACCTGTCAATCAGAGCGCTCTCAGATTAAAAACAGAGAGCGGGCCATGAAAATTTTGCGTGCTCGTCTCTACCAACATATGATGGAGGAACGACAAAAAGAAATGGCTGCACTCAAGGGGGAGCAAACTGAAATTGGCTGGGGTAACCAAATTCGTTCTTATATCTTTCATCCCTATAGCATGGTGAAAGATCATCGCACCCAATTGGAAATAGGCAATGTGCAGGCCGTAATGGATGGTGAGATTGATGAGTTTATTGAAGCTTATCTGCGCCAGCAAGTGCGTGAAAAAGGTTGATTTATCGGCCGGGAGCCCGATTCCCGGCTATTTTCGTTACAACCACTGAAAAAAATAATCCAATGTTTATTAAAGTCTTATGGTAAAAGGAGGATTCATTATGATGGAATTTAAAAACATTTCTTTGGAAAAAGGTGAAGGTTGGGCTCTAATTACGATTCAGCGTCCGAAGGCAATGAATGCACTCAACCAAGCTACCTTGGAGGAGTTGGGACAGGCGATCGACTGGGTAGAGAAGGAAGAAAGTATTCGATCCCTTATTATTACCGGAGCTGGTGATAAGGCTTTTGTCGCAGGGGCAGATATTGGTGAACTAAAGGAATTGCCCTCAGCGGCTCATGCACAAGAGTTAGCACTTAAAGGACAAGCATTATTTAACCGGATTGAAGAGCTACCAAAGCCGGTTATTATGGCGATCGGAGGTTATGCACTAGGTGGAGGTTGTGAATTAGCCATGAGTGGTGATATTTTACTTGCCTCCACTCAGGCGCGTTTTGGACAGCCGGAAGTCAATTTAGGTGTCATTCCTGGTTATGGAGGAACACAACGTCTTGCCCGTTTAGTAGGAAAAAATATGGCAAAATACCTCTGTTTGACTGGAGAAATGATTACTGCTGAGGAAGCGTTGCGTTTGGGCTTGGTGCAAAAAGTTTATCCCCAGGAAACATTGCTTGATGAAGCAAAGAAATTGGCCAGTCAATTAGCCACAAAAGCCCCTATTGCTATGAGCTATATAAAGAGAGCAATTAATGTTGGTACGGAAGAAAGCCTGAAAGCTGGACTTCAATTGGAAGCTTCCTTATTTGGACTTTCTTTTGAAACGGAAGATCGGAATGAAGGGATGAGTGCATTTTTGGAAAAACGTAAGCCAAATTTTAAAGGTAAATAAAAGGAGCTTATTTCTGGTTATAGGTTTTTGCCCCTTAATCAACCTTTAGGGAAGTGTTTCTAAAAAAAGGAGGTTGACAACGGCATAAGGGCATGTTTTTATTTAAGAGATTCAGGTATTGAATAACTGGAGGGAGTTTTAACGAGTGGATTATCTTAACTTACCTCTCTATGTTTGGATCCTCGCAATCTCGATTATTGTTATACTGATAACGATTTCTGTCTTTATAATGAAGCGACGGGCTAAAGAGGCTCGAGAGCTGGATGCGATGTTTGAACCAGCATGGGATGAAGAAGCAGAGGGATTAGATCGAGAAACCATCCAAAGAAGACGAAGGGAAATGCGATCTCGCAGGCAAAAGGAGTACGAATCTAGAATAGATAGAGGAATAAAAAGTGAGAAGAAGCAAGAGGAAAATGAAGAAAGTGAGCATTTCCCAGCGGATTCATCAGAACAAGAGCTTCATCATAATGTGAAAGAAGGTTTTTCTTCTGAAGATCAGGACGAAAAGTCAGAGCAAAAGGAGCCAAAACCTTTATATAGTTCATCTGCGGAGAGGAAAATGTTAACGAATGAAGAAACAGAACAAGAGAAGTTAAAACAGGATCCCAGTTTAGATCGCTTGGGTAGTTTACCTCCTCTGGGAAGATGGCAAGAAGAAAAGAGTTCGATAGGTAAGCGAACCACTTTGGAACAGACGCAGATGGAACCTGGAAGTTTGCCTCCGCGGGGGAAAAAATCGACTGACTTAGAAGAGGCGATACAACCAGAAAGCCCTAAAGAGATGCATAGTAAAGATTCCGAACGGCACGACCTTACTCGAGGTGCTATCCAAGGGACAGGATTTCGTCGTTTAGGGGATTTGCCCCCCCTAGATACTTCCCGTTTTCAACATAAAAAAGAGGCGGACAGTGAGCCGAAGGACGAGCATGACTTGGTTGGGAATACGACCGAATCTCTCTACAGACCATTTTCCAAAGAAGAATCAAAGGATGGAGCCTCCTTGGAGGAGAAAGAGTTACAATCCCTTGATGAGGGATTGCCTTTAAGGGGTCTTTCTCGATTAGATCCAAAAGCAACAGAAGCGAAATCAGGGGTTGAAAGTAAAGAGGAAAAACGATATCTTCGCAGGTCCACATTCTATAGAGATATAAAAGCTGAAGAAACGAGAGAGAAGCAGGAAGAGGCATTAGCCTTAAAAGAAGGCTTGGAACCACGTCGTGCTTCTCATTCATTGCTCCAGGGAACTGAAGAGACCCAAGAAACAATGAAGCAACAAGAGGTTGAAGAAAATAAACCAAAGCGCATACTTCGAAGATCCCAAGCTTTCAAAACTAAAGAAACAGGGGAATCTTCCATTTTGAAAGAGAGTACTTCTTTTGATAGTAATTTGGCTTCTGAGGGTGACTTTCAAGAGTCAGAAGGACCGATCGAAGCCAGAATGGAGCCAAAGGGAGAAGAGAGTGGACTAAGACGCAGGTACCTTAAGCGATCTGCAAGAAATGAAGAAATAGAAAAACCTGCTTCTGATGAAGGCGATGTTTCTGTTGAAGAGAAGTTGCCTTCTCGCAGTGCCTTCCATCTCGAGTCTTATGACACAAGAGAGCTTTTGGGGACAAGAGAGCAAAGGGAAACGATTGCCGACCATCAACCAAAAAGAATTCTTCGCCGCTCCTCAACGTTAAGGCAAGGTGAAATGATAACTTCTTCAAAACAAGAGGAGAAAATAGATTCGTTTGGAGATCATTCTTTTCCGCTTCGGCGATCGGCCAAAAAGGAGTTTCAACAGGAAGAAATACAAGAAACAAGTCATTCTTCAGAGCGTTTGCTTGATCTTGAAGAGAAGCAAGAGCCATCCTATCCTAATATAGGACAAGGACTTGGTCCGCGGAGCCAGAGGCAGAAAAGCCGTTGGAAAATGCCTTGGAGTAAAAAGTAAAAAAACCAATCAAGCTCACCTCTTAAGCAAGGTGAGCTTTTTTATTTTAGAAGGTACCGATGTATATTCCCACTAGAAGCATAGCATGCTAATCGTAGATCAATTGGAGGTGGGAAAACTTGGTTAGGAAAAACGCTTCTCGTACTGCGGAAGAATCAAAGGACCGAAAAGAGTTGATGGAAAAACCCCAAGGTAAAAATGAAGAGAGTACCTATTCGCGTCAACCAAACCATTTGCGTTCTCAATAACTGACGATTGATTGTTTCAAGTTTAGCTACTTGATGAAAAGCACTCTAAGCAGGAGAAAGGAGAGCATTTCGTTTGAAAACAAAATGGAAATATTCTCTTGCTGTCGTTGCGGTTTTGGCCCTTTTTAAAATGGTTGGTTGTGGTACTGCTCAGGATGACCAACAAACTGAAGAAGCACCGCCACCCTCTAATGGAACTTCCTATGATGAGGCACAAGCAAAAGAGGCTTATCAAAATCACTGTGCCAGTTGTCATGGGAATAACCTTGAAGGGGGCTTTGGGCCAAATATGCAAAAGATCGGTAGTAAATATTCAAAAGAAGAGATTGCCAACATTATTGAAAATGGCATAGGTACGATGCCGGCGCAAAAACAGGTTTCCGATGAAGAGCGTGAAAACTTGTCAGCTTGGTTGGCGGAACAAAAATAGAAAGTTATTTTGGAATACCCTAATACGATCAGGTTAAAAAGATAAGTAATATCCTAAGAGCTACTAAAAACAGGTTTTGATTTCAGAACCTGTTTTTTTGCCCTATGATAATATGATAAAAAAGCACTTATGGATGTATCTCACTATAAAGGGAGAAAATCCCTTCGCTCCTTGCATTTCCGATATGACTATGATAGTATATCTGTGATTTCTAACAGTTTCCTCTTCACTAATAAATACTTATTTTACGGAGTTGTTAAACAATGAATCAAAGTTTTAATGCGCAACAAAAATCTTCTACCGGACTGGATGGCAATATAGCTGCACTTCTCAGTTATTTAGGGATAATTGTAACCGGAATTATCTTTTTCTTACTTGAAAAGGAAAGCCGCTTTGTTAAATTTCATGCGATGCAATCCATCATTATCTCTGTGGCATACTTCGTGATCAATTTGGTGTTCAATTTTGTTCCTTTTATCGGTGGAGTTTTGCGTACTCTTTTTGGTCTTGCTGCTTTAGCCATCTGGATTGTATCGATGGTGAAAGCGTATCAAGGAGAAACCTTTAAGCTTCCAGTGGCGGGAGATATTGCAGAAAAGCAAGCAGTAAAGTAAACCCTATTCAAACACAAGCCCTGTGGAAAGAACCGCAGGGCAATTATTTTTTCGAGTGAAATCAGCAAATAGCCTCCTATAGAAGCACAAGAAATGAGTTTCTCACCAGTAACAATGAATGAATATCCCCAGTCCCCTAGGAACAATTGCTGAATATAAGCTTTTAGAGTAAAATAAAATTTGGAAATATAATAGAAGCAAGGGGGGGCACGATTGAAAAAGAAACTCCTTGGAGGCACTATAGCAATTTTGATCCTGCTAATTCCTACTACTGGTTTTGCGGATCAAGGTGCGAGGCAATTTGATACGCCGTCCTTATTTTCAGAAGGTTCTTCCAGCAATAGTCTAATGATTATACAGCCTTTAGAGTATATAAAACCTTTACCACCCATAGAACCAATCAGGCCAATACAACCTAAGCCACTGCCAAAACCATCACCGATTCAACCGATCGATCCTGTACCATCACCGATCGATCCGATTCGACCGATTAAACCTGTTCCAGAACCGAAACCCATTGACCCTCAGCCAAAACCTGTTCCAAAGCCCGTTAAACCTAAGCCAACTCCGAAACCTGTTGATCCTAAACCGACTCCTGTTAACCCAAACCAACCAGCAAAATCCGTAAAATCTGAGTTACCTAAGAAAAAAACAACAAAAAAAGTAGAGAAATCACAGAAAAATTCTCCAGAGCCTACTCCAGTAAATTCTGAGAATCAGAAAATCCCTCAAACAAAAAATGGAGGCAAGTTACCAAAGTCAACTACCAACCAGCCAAAATGGATTGCAGCTGGTGCTGCCACCACCCTTATTGGTATGTATTTTATGGTACTTGGATTACGGCGTAATCAGAGGGCCAAATGAAGCGATGGATTCTTCTTTCCTGCGGGTTATTATTTACCTTATTGGGAATTGTCGTAGTTGCCATGAATATCTTTAGTTTTCAGCAAGAACTATCAGTCCTTGAGGAAACCAATGAACAAATACAGATTGAGCAAATGGCAAAAATCCCTAGACAATATGTGATTCCTGATGAACGATACCAGGATAAAGAAGCCGATCCAGAAACGATTGTTTATCAAATCCGGCCCAAGAAAGGAGAACAATTTGGATCGCTTGTAATCCCAAAATTGGGATTAAAGCTTCCTTTGATAGAAGGAACTGGGAAAAGGGAATTGGCTAAGGGAATTGGTCATTATCGCAACTCTGTGCTTCCTGGAGAGAAAGATACCAGTGTACTTGCAGGACATCGAGAGACTTCTTTAAAGCGGGCGGGAGAGATAAAAAAAGGGGATCTACTCCGTGTAGATACACACGAGGGAGAGTTTATCTATGCCGTCACAAAGATGTGGATTGTGGACGAAAATAACCGAGAAGTGATCGTCTCTACTCAAAGACCGATCATTCGCCTTGTTACCTGTTATCCTTTTGATATGCTGAGTACTTCTACAGAGCGTTATATCATTGAAGCAGAATTAGTCGATTCAAAACAGAAAAGTCCCTAATTTTAGATTAATTCTTGTGAAATATGATAGCTAACCCATTTTTTAAGACCATCCTTTTTAGGCTGGTCTTTTTTTTGATCATGATTGGTAGGGTATCCAAAAAGAATTTAATTCCTTTCACTCTTTTTTAGGTCAAAATCTGTTAATCTATAGAGTAATACAAACAACCAACTCCGATTAGAAAATGGTGAGTGACATGGTGGAGGCGCAAAAGAAAAATTTTATAAGTGGAATGATCAAGGCTTTTCCTCTTGTAATTGGATATTTACCCATCGCGATTTCCTTCGGAGTTATTTCTTTAAATGCTGGTATTCCTCTGTTACAAACCGTACTGATGTCACTATTGGTGTATGCTGGCGCAAGTCAATTTATGGCAATAAATATGTTTACAGTAGGGGCAGGGGCATTAGAAATAGTGATGGCTACTTTTGTTTTAAACCTTCGCCATTTTATTATGAGCCTATCATTAATGAATCTATGGGATCATCTTCCTAAAAGATGGAAGTCTATTTTTGCTTTTGGCATTACAGATGAAACCTTTGCGATCGCTTCATTAAAAACAGAGGAGGACGCTGCTGCTTCCAGCAAAGCTTACTTAATCGGTTTACTAGTAACCGCTTATGGTTCTTGGGTGAGTGGGACTCTGATCGGAGGTCTCTTAGCAGGAGTTATTCCCCCAACAATAAGTGAAAGTATGTCGATCGGACTGTATGGGATGTTTATCGGCTTGTTGGTGCCCGCTGTGCAGCGTCTTTGGAAAACAGGAATTGTTGCTGTAGTCAGTATGGGTTTGTGTACTCTTTTTAATCAATTTTTTGCTAGTGGTTGGAGTATCATCTTGGCCACTGTGATAGGGGCTACTCTTGGTGCAGCAATCCTAAAGGAGGAGGAAGCAAGGTGATCCTTTTTTTGATTATTTTAGGAATGGCTGTTGTAACTTACTTGCCCCGTATGCTCCCAGTATTGATTATCGACCGATTCACCCCCCCTACTTGGCTAAACCGCTGGTTAAAGAGTATTCCTTACGCAGCTTTGGGAGCACTAATTTTTCCAGGAATTCTAACTGTAGATCAACTTCCCTGGGTAGGTGTGATGGGAGGGCTTGTTGCTGTAATTCTTGCATTCCTTCGATTGCATATTATTCTAGTAATTTTTGGTTCAATTGGAACAGCTATTCTTACAAAAATGTGGTTAAGTTAATTTCTTTGAATCTATTAACGAATAAACTCCCAAATCGATGAAACTTTCCCTGGGTTAATTTTCGTTAATAATAATAAACATCGCCCCCATCTGTCCTGTCGATTTGTGTGGGTGATCTCTATTTTTCTTTCATCGGTGCGAAATTTGTCGAGAAAGAACGGATTTTCTATAGGAAAAGAAAAATAGGGTGGTATAATAGAATAATAGCTTATTTTATTTCCTTTCATTACAATCATAAAAAAAGTAATGTAGTAGAAGTTATCGTTTTGGGATCAAGGAAGCGAATTGGTCTTGTTAAGGAATACTCTATACTACCGTTCAGGGAGATGTAAAAGAGTGAAAGCAGAAGGTGATCATTGTGATCAAGATGCATGATGTATGGATGGTTTATAAGAAGGGTGTCGAGGCACTACGCGGGATTAATGTAGAGATTGAGCCTGGAGAATTTGTTTATGTGGTCGGCCCAAGTGGAGCTGGTAAGAGTACCTTTATTAAGCTGATGTACCGCGAGGAGAAGCCTACATCAGGTGTAATCTTGATCAATGGTGTTAATGTAAACCGGATGCGGGACTGGAAGATTCCATACTTAAGACGTAACATCGGTGTTGTCTTCCAAGATTATAAATTGCTTCCCCACTTGACTGCTTATCAAAATGTTGCTTTCGCCATGGAATCGATTGAGGCTCCAAGACGGCATATTCGTCGCCGAGTACATGAAGTACTTGACTTAGTAGGTTTATATGATCGGATGCATGCGCTTCCCTCCCAACTTTCAGGTGGTGAGCAGCAGCGTGTTTCCATTGCTCGAGCCATGGTCAATAACCCTAGCTTGTTAATCTGTGATGAGCCGACAGGAAACTTGGATCCGGAGAACTCTTGGGATATTATGTACCTGCTGGATGAGATTAATTCACGGGGAACAACCATTGTAATGGCTACACACGATAAAGAGATTGTAAATACCATGCGAAAAAGGGTCATTGCAATCGAGCAGGGGGTTATTGTACGGGACGAAGAGCAGGGGGAATACATTTATGAAGATTGATACAATGATCCGGCATGTAAAAGAAGCATTTCGAAGCTTGTCTCGTAACCGGATGATGACCTTATCGGCGATAAGTGCTGTTGCGGTGACACTGTTTATTTTTGGTATCTTTATTGCTGTGGCGATGAACATCCAGTTTTTGGCCAAAGAACTGGATAAACAGATGGCACTTCGAGCCTCAATTAGTCCAACAGCCACCAATGATGATATTGAACGTTTGCAAAAAGAGATCGGAAAAGATTCTGAGGTAAAGTCAGTTAGCTTTGTCTCTAAGGAAGAAGGATTGCGCCGAATGAAGGAGCAATGGGGAGACGACAGTGATGACTTCTTTCGGGGACTGGAAGGGGAAGACAATCCTTTGCCACATATGTTGGTAATTGTTCCTCAAAATCCTCAGGAGATTAAAGCCCTCGCTGAAAAGATAGAGAATAATAACAAGAACTATATTGATCAGGTAGATTTTGGTGGGGGTGTGACTGACGATCTTCTCAGTTTTTCTAGCTGGATTCGCAATATAGTTTTAGTGCTGGGTATCGGTTTAGCGATTCTATCAGCATTTTTAATTTCCAATACCATTAAATTGACGATTTTTGCTCGACGTCGAGAGATTGAAATTATGCGATTGGTTGGAGCGAGTAACTGGTTTATTCGCTGGCCCTTCTTTATAGAGGGAGCAGTAATTGGTATACTGGGAGCGATTGTTCCTG
The DNA here is from genome assembly GCA_937975135.1 of uncultured Thermoactinomycetaceae bacterium. Taxonomy (GTDB): domain Bacteria; phylum Bacillota; class Bacilli; order Thermoactinomycetales; family CALJVA01; genus CALJVA01. The sequence continues at coordinate 67,662 of CALJVA010000118.1, forward strand.
TGGGACTCGTATTACTCATCTATTATTCATTGCTTAATGCTTTAGGCGTAGAGTCTTCTTATAGTTTCTTTCAACTCCTCCCCATGTGGCCTTTAAGTTTATATATAGCTGGGATAACCATTGCCCTTGGTGTAATTATTGGTGTTTGGGGTAGTTTGATTTCGGTGCGTCGTTTCTTGCGTGTATAAAGGATTTGGTGTGGGAAGCGAGGTTTATCTTATATAAGCCTCGCAACCTCACAAAATGCTCTAGCTCGATAATCACCATCGTATTCACAACTTTGTAACAAGTGATAATGAGTTAAGTGGCGAAACCATTTTATACCTAAACTTTTGTTTGTGGATAGAGGAGGGATGTTGTGAAGCGGCCTCTTTTTAGATTGATGGTATTGCCGGTTCTTATCTTGGCCCTCTTGCCGCTACCAGGACAAGTTGAAGCAGAGGATTCCGTCATCGATGAAAAGAAAGAAGCCGTTAAAAAGCGGGATAAAGAGATTCAACGACTAGAAAGAGAGAAAAAACAGACATTGGCAGATCGTGAACAAGCCTTAGCCAAATTGGAACATACGAAAAAGAAACTAACCAAGCTAAATGAACAATTATATGAAACGGAAGTACAATTGGAACGAAGTCGTCATAATTTAGATCAGATTAACCGCCGGATTCAGTTGCATAAGGAAAACTACAAGAATCGGATTCGCAGAATGTATCAACAAGGCGAGATGTTTTATATCGACTCATTGGTGAAAGCAGATTCTATAGGAGAATTTCTGCACCGCTTGGAAGTGATCCGTTTATTAGCTAAACGAGATGAGCAGATGCTACAACAATATGAAATAGATAAGCAAAAAGCAGAACGAGAACGAAAAAAAATTGCATCGTTGTTGGAGCAACAACGGCAGCAATCGATAAAAGCGAAGGAAGCGCATAGCAAATTAAAAGCGGAGTTTAAAAAGTATGAGGCTCATATTGCTGATCTGGATCGTCAACAAGACCACCTGGAAAAGCTAAATGAAAAAGACCAGGCGGCAATTCGTGCTTTAGTGGCCAAAGCCGCACGGGAAAGACAAAAAAATGAACAGAATAAACAAAAACGTACAGATGGAAAAGTTACTGCGGGTAAGTTTTTGTGGCCTGTTAAGGGTGGACGACTTACTTCTGGTTATGGAATGCGTTACCATCCCATTCGTAAAGTATATACCCTACATGCAGGAATAGATATTGCAGCCCCGATGGGAACTCCCATTTATGCAGCAGCAGATGGAGAAGTGATTGAGTCTCGTCCAGCCCGGGGTTACGGATATATTATTGTTATCTACCATGGCGGGGGAATCTCAACAATGTATGCACATATGTACCCTCAGGATGTTGTCGTTCGTCCGGGTCAAAAGGTGAAACGAGGACAAAGAATCGCTGCTGTGGGAAACAATGGTTATTCTACAGGTCCTCATCTCCATTTAGAATTATTCAAACAAGGTAAGCCTGTGAATCCATTGCCTTACTTTCGTTAAAGAAAAATCGCTCTACTTATATAGTAAGAACTGTTTGTTAAGGGAGAGGTAGTAAGAACTGTTTGTTAAGGGAGAGGGTTTGATGAAGAAAACCTGGATTATGATGGTTATCGCAGCATTATTAATTATAACCATCAATCCTGTAGGGGTGCAGGCAGAAGGAAAAGAAGAGAAAGAACTTAAAGAAATCCAGGGAAATCAGAAGAAAACAAAGGAAAAATTAGATGAACTTGTAAAGCAAATTGAAGATATAAAAAAGAAGTTAGCCCCATTGGAAGAACAGGTTTATGAAACGGAACAAAAGCTGAAAGAGACTGAAGAAAAGAGAGAGAAGGCGGCAAAAGAAGCGGAGTATTATGATACCATTTTTAAGAATCGCTTAAGAGCGATCTACCAAAATGGTGAGATGGGATATATGGAATCTTTATTCCGCGCTAAATCCTTTAGTGAGTTTTTAGCCCGGTTTGAGAGTATCCGGATTATAGCCAAAAATGACCGTGCGGCTTTGGATCGATATTTAAAGACAAAAGAAACCTATGAAAAAGAGACAAAGAAACTGAAAAAGTTAAAGGAGCAACTAGAAGAACAAAAAGAGAAAGAAAAGAAAGTGTATGACGAACTAATGGCCGAAATGAAAAAGAATCAGGCTTTGTTAGCAAATTTGGAGCATGAGGAAAAGCTGAAAAAGGAAGAGATTCGTAAGAAAAATGAAATGATGTCCCGTCATTCAGGTGCTCCCTATACTGGAGGTAAGCTCGCATGGCCTACGGCTGCACGGCGTATTTCATGTGGATTTGGTTGTTATCCGGGACATACGGGAATCGATATTAGTGGTCCAATAGGGACTCCGGTCTATGCAGCTGAATCGGGAACTGTGGTTGAAAGTCGACCGGGTGGTGGATATGGCTGGATGATTGTGATCAAGCATGATAATGGTCTGGCAACCTTATATGCCCATAGTTGGGGTTATCAAGTGTTGGTAAAAAAGGGACAACGTGTCTCGCGTGGGCAGCAAATTACCTCCATTGGCAACAACGGACGTTCAACTGGACCACACCTTCACTTCGAAGTGCATCGAGGTGGACAAGCGGTCAATCCGTTGCCATATATACAATAAATCTGGTGGAGAAACCGCTGAACTTTACCAGCGGTTTCTCTTTACACAACCAAAGAGATGCCAGGTAGAGGACTATCCACCGATGATAATGAAAAAAGATACTAATTAATTACAGCATGTCATATTATTAGGATGTAAAGACGTGAAGCAAAATATTGATGGTATAATAAATATTACATGACCCATGAAGGGCATAGTTATTATACGGACAAAAACCTAACCTCAGGTGGCGAGGGATTGTTTTTTTTTCGTTGTTTATTGTTCACCTTGAATAAAGGAAAACAATAAAGATGTCAAATAGAAAAAAGGGGTGTTCACATGTATATACGCGGCAGAACCGTTGCCCTGATCGTCGTGTTTACTGTTTTATGTACGAGCTTTGCTACAGCCGCGGTTGTCGGGGAGAATGGTTTGGTCTCCCTCTTTGCTGGATCAGGCAGTACCTCCGCTTCAGGAAGTTCCGATGGACTGAAAAAATACCAAGAAAAGCTGGAACAGGCATATTCACTCATTACAACAAACTATATCGATACGGTGGATGATAAGAAATTAGTGGATGGTGCCATCCGAGGGATGGTAGAAGCCCTGGGAGATCCCTATTCCAGCTATATGGATGAGAAAGCAGCAGCGGAGTTTAATTCTTCCTTCGAAACTTCGTTCCAAGGAATTGGTGCAGAGGTAACGATGCGTGACGGTCGGGTAACAATAGTTGCTCCGATTAAAGGCTCACCCGCTGAAAAAGCTGGCTTAAGACCGGAAGATCAAGTGATCAAAGTAAACGGAGAAAGCTTAGAGGGGCTTACATTACATGAAGCAGTAGAGAAAATTCGTGGTCCCAAAGGGACGAAAGCAAATCTGGAGATCATTCGACCGGGCAGATCAGAAGTACTAAAAATTTCTGTTGTTCGGGATGAGATCCCCATTGAAACCGTTCATGCAACGATGTTGGATGGAAAAATTGGTTTGATTGAAATTAGTCAATTCTCTACTGAGACAGCAAATGACTTTACCAAGGCCCTGCAAAAGTTAGAGAAGGAAGGCATGAAAGGTCTTATCATCGATGTACGGGGAAATCCGGGTGGGATGTTACAGGCAGTACAAGAGATTGGAGGAAATTTACTCCCTAAAAACCGGACCATTATGCAAATGGAAGATAATCAAAAGACAGCCAAAGTTACTGGTAAGTTAGATCAGCGGAAGCCCTATCCCATAACTGTGTTAATTGATCAAGGAAGTGCTAGTGCCTCTGAGATTCTCGCTGCAGCATTGAAAGAATCAGGCGGATATACTCTGGTAGGACGAAAAACTTTTGGGAAAGGTACCGTTCAAGCAGCCAAAGAATTTAATGACGGCAGTAATATAAAGTTAACCATTGCTAAATGGTTAACTCCCAATGGAAATTGGATTCACAACAAAGGGATCAAGCCCGATGTTGAAGTAAAGCATCCGGAGATGTATAATGCCACAGTGCCTCTGGTAGAGAAGCCCTTAAAGAAAAATCAGGCAAACTCTGATATCCAGCAAGTCCAATTGGCTTTAAAAGCACTTGGCTTCCGGCCAGATCGTACGGATGGTTACTTTAGCGAGCAAACCGAGACCGCAGTAAAAGCGTTCCAAAAAATGAACAAGCTAAAAATGACTGGTGAAGTAGATGCAGTTACTGCTGCTAAGCTGCAAGAAGAGTTGATCAAGATGCGTAATGATCGAAAAAATGATGTTCAACTTCGCGTTGCAATTGAGACACTGAAAAAGCAGATGAAATAAAAAATACCCCTAGGATCTCCTAGGGGTATTTTTATTAGGGATTTTGTGACTCAGAGTGGAAAATATGTGTATAGGGTATACTGGAGAGAGTTTACATATCCTTAAAAAAGAACGGATGTTCGTTGTGGCCCCCAGTATGTTATAATCATGGAATAGAGAATCCGAGGTGATTCAGATGGAGAAATTTCAACTGGTATCTGAATTTACTCCGCAAGGGGATCAGCCACAGGCGATTCATCAACTAACGATGGGAATCAAAAATAAAAAGCGATTTCAGACTCTTTTAGGAGCGACGGGGACAGGAAAAACTTTTACCATTGCCCAGACAATTGCTCAAGTACAGCGTCCGACCCTCGTAATCGCTCATAATAAAACCCTGGCTGCTCAATTATGTGGAGAGTTAAAGGAATTTTTTCCTCATAATGCGGTTGAGTATTTTGTCAGTTATTATGATTATTATCAGCCAGAGGCATATTTGCCTCAGACAGATACTTATATAGAAAAAGATGCTTCAATCAATGATGAGATTGATAAGCTACGTCACTCTGCTACTAGTGCTCTATTTGAGCGAAGAGATGTGATTATTGTATCCAGTGTATCCTGTATATATGGTCTTGGCTCCCCCGATGAGTATCGGGATCTTGTTCTTTCCTTACGGGTGGGAATGGAACGAGACCGGAATGAAGTTTTACGTAAGCTGATTGATATCCAGTATCAACGTAATGATATAAACTTTACTCGGGGAACCTTTCGAGTGCGAGGGGATGTCTTAGAGATTTTTCCTGCCTCGCGGGGTGAACAGGCAATTCGTGTGGAATTTTTTGGTGATGAGATTGAGCGGATACGTGAAATTGATGTGTTAACTGGAGAGATATTGGGCGAGAGGGAACATGTTGCAATTTTTCCAGCCTCTCACTATGTGACCCGGGATGAAAAAATGAAGCGAGCTTTAGTCAGTATTGAAGCGGAGTTGGAAGAGCGACTAAAGGAACTGAAGGAACAAGGTAAATTACTTGAGGCACAACGATTGGAACAACGTGTGCGTTACGATTTAGAGATGATGCGGGAGATGGGTTTTTGCTCTGGAATTGAGAACTATTCCCGGCACTTGGTTGGTAAAAAGCCTGGGGAGCCTCCCTTTACCTTGTTAGACTATTTTCCTGAGGATTATTTATTGGTTATTGATGAATCCCATGTGACGATACCTCAAATACGGGGAATGTACAACGGGGATCGGGCACGGAAAGATGTCTTGATAGAGCATGGTTTTCGTTTACCCTCTGCTCGTGATAATCGTCCCTTACGCTTTGAAGAATTTGAGGAACGCTTTAATCAGGTGATTTTCGTCTCTGCGACCCCCGGTCCGTATGAGCTGGAGAAAGTTCCCACACCTGTAGAACAGATTATTCGGCCAACCGGTTTGTTGGATCCCTTAATTGAGGTGCGTCCAACCCAAGGCCAGATTGATGATTTAATTGGAGAAATTAATCAGCGAATTGCTGCGGATGAACGTGTTTTAATTACTACATTAACAAAGAAGATGGCCGAAGACTTGACTGATTACCTGAAAGAAGTGGGGATCCGTGTTCGTTATCTCCATTCGGACATTAAAACAATTGAACGTATGCAAATTATACGTGATCTGCGGTTGGGTGAGTTTGATGTACTTGTAGGAATTAACCTTTTACGGGAAGGATTAGATCTTCCAGAAGTATCTTTGGTGGCCATCTTAGATGCGGACAAAGAAGGTTTTCTTCGCTCCGAACGATCATTGATTCAGACAATTGGTCGAGCAGCAAGAAATGCCAATGGCATGGTGATTATGTATGCCGACCAAATAACCGATTCAATGCGCAAAGCGATTGATGAAACGGAACGACGACGTGAAATTCAGAAAGAGTATAACAAGAAGCATGGCATTACCCCTCAAACAATTCGTAAGAAGGTTCATGAAGTAATCGAAGCGACGAAGGTAGTGGAGAAGGAAGAAGTATACCAAGTGTTGCCTGAGTTTAATCAGATGAGTAAAAAGGAACGACAAAAGGTTGTGGAGCGTCTTGAAAAAGAGATGAAAAGAGCTGCTAAGGAATTGCGGTTTGAAAAAGCGGCAGAATTACGTGATCTCATCATCGAGCTAAAAGCGGAGGGAGTTTAAAAGGAATGGCACAGGAGCAAATCGTAATTCGTGGAGCCCGTGTCCATAATTTAAAAAATATCGATGTCACCATTCCCCGTGACAAATTAGTTGTAATTACAGGGTTATCTGGTTCAGGAAAGTCATCATTAGCCTTTGATACCATTTATGCTGAAGGGCAACGCCGGTATGTTGAATCGTTATCTGCCTATGCCCGACAGTTTTTAGGTCAGATGGATAAACCGGATGTCGATTCGATTGAAGGGCTTTCCCCGGCAATTTCCATCGATCAGAAGACGACCAGTCGCAATCCCCGCTCCACTGTTGGGACGGTCACTGAAATCTATGATTACTTACGACTTCTTTATGCACGTATCGGCCGTGCCTATTGTCCTACACATGGGATCGAAATCGCTTCACAAACGGTTCAACAAATGGTGGACCGCATTAAAGAATTGCCAGAGAGGACACGAATTCAGATCCTTGCTCCAGTCGTGAAGGGACGTAAGGGAGAGCATGTTAAGCTGTTACAAGGAATTGCACAACAGGGATTTGTCCGTGTTCGCATCAATGGAGAGATTCGGGACTTATCTGAGGAGATTCGCCTGGAGAAAAACCGTAAACATTCCATTGAAGTGGTAGTCGACCGACTGGTGGTCAAGCCTGGATTTGAAACGCGTTTAACTGATTCCCTGGAGACGGCTTTAGAAATCGCAAAAGGACAAGTTTTAATCGATATTATCGATGGAGAGGAGTGGCTGTTTAGTCAAAACCTTGCTTGTCCCGAGTGTGGATTTAGTATCGATGAGTTAACACCGCGAATGTTCTCCTTTAACAGTCCTTTTGGTGCTTGTCCGGATTGTGATGGTCTGGGAAGTCGGATGGAAGTGAATCCTTCCTTAGTAATACCAGATCATGGTAAAACTCTTGCTGATGGTGCGATTGAACCTTGGGCAGGTTCTTCCTATTACGAACAGCTGTTAGAAGCTTTTTGTCGTCATTTTGAAATCGATTATCAAACCCCTGTGAAAGAGCTATCTCAAAAAAAGTTGGATCTCATACTTTATGGTACAAAGGAACGCTTTCCCTTTCAGTATAAAAATGATTTTGGACAAGTCCGCACCATGATGGCCCGTTTTGAGGGAGTCGTCCACAACTTGCAGCGTCGCTATTTGGAAACAAATTCGGAAAATATCCGGGAGCAAATAGCAAACTATATGAGTGATGTTGTATGCCCTACCTGTAAGGGGGCTCGTCTACGGCCGGAAAGTTTAAATGTACGGATTGCCGGACAAAATATCGACTATGTAACAAAACTGTCGATTCGTGAAGCACTTGACTTTTTCTCCCAACTGGATTTGACAGAAAAGGAGAAGGTTATTGCTCACCAAGTGCTTAAAGAAATTCAAGAACGACTTGGTTTTTTAACCAGTGTTGGTCTAGACTATTTAACACTTCACCGCTCTGCAGGATCTCTCTCAGGAGGAGAAGCGCAGCGCATTCGATTAGCGACACAGATTGGATCCAGCTTAATGGGTGTTTTATATATTTTGGATGAGCCGAGCATTGGATTGCACCAGCGGGATAACGAACGATTGATCAAGACAATGAAGCGAATGCGTGATCTTGGAAATACACTCATTGTGGTAGAGCATGATGAAGATACCATGTTGGCCTCTGATTATATTATTGATATTGGCCCTGGTGCTGGAGCTCATGGAGGCTATATTGTCGCCCAAGGAACACCGGCGGAAGTAATGAAATCAAAAGAATCTCTTACTGGGAAGTACTTAAGTGGAAGAAAGTTTATTCCTCTTCCGGCCGTTCGTCGCCAACCAAAGGATAAATGGCTTCGGGTAATAGGGGCTAAGGAAAACAATTTAAAAGAGATTGATGTTGAAATTCCCCTTGGTGTTTTTACGTGTGTGACAGGGGTATCTGGTTCAGGAAAAAGCACATTGGTAAATCAGGTACTTCATAAAGCATTGGCCCGTAAGCTAAATCGGGCAAAAGTGACTCCTGGTGCTCATAAGGAAATACAAGGGACAGAGCATTTGGATAAAGTAATCGATATTGATCAATCTCCCATTGGCCGGACCCCCCGATCCAACCCGGCGACATATACAGGGGTTTTTGATGATATTCGTGATCTTTTTGCTGCTACTCCCGAAGCGAAGGTACGTGGATATAAAAAGGGACGCTTCAGTTTTAATGTTAAGGGAGGTCGTTGTGAAGCTTGCCGTGGGGATGGGATTATTAAGATTGAAATGCATTTCCTGCCAGATGTCTATGTTCCCTGTGAAGTGTGCAAAGGAAAACGATACAATCGGGAAACATTAGAGATTCGTTACAAAGGAAAAAATGTTGCTGATGTGTTGGAGATGCGGGTAGAGGAAGCATTGGAGTTTTTCAAAAACATTCCCCGTATCAAACGAAAATTAGAGACTTTAAATGATGTAGGACTCGGATACATCCGTCTGGGACAACCGGCTACAACTCTTTCAGGCGGCGAGGCTCAGCGAGTCAAGCTTGCTTCTGAGCTATATCGCCGCAGTCGAGGAAGAACATTGTATATCCTTGACGAGCCGACTACAGGATTACATGTGGATGATATTGCACGCTTATTACGGGTTTTGCAACGACTTGTTGATCAAGGAGATACGGTCCTAGTGATTGAACATAATCTTGATGTGATTAAGACCGCCGATTATGTAATAGATCTTGGTCCAGAAGGTGGTGACGAGGGAGGTAGGATTGTTGCTACAGGAACACCTGAAGAGGTGGCAGCTACACCTACTTCTTATACAGGTCGCTTCCTCGCCCCGATATTGAAAAGAGATCAAGAGCGAATGAAAAAAGTACCTCAAGCTTCCAGCCAATAAGGGTAAGATTGGTACCCATTTTCTTCAAGTAAAACTTCTTATATCAAGGATTTGCCGCTTCCCCTTTTAATGATTAACAAGGGGAAGCTTAATTTTTTGTATTCTTTTTATTAGAGAAGAATCCCATCAGTGAAGCAAAGGATTGTGGGTTGTTTTAAGATTTTCAATTTTTGTCTCCTGTCCAAAAGAAATCACATCTAAACGAAGCGAAAGGGGAAAATGATGTTGTATTGGCGCAGCCTAAAGTTTGTAGCATGATATAATCAATCTTATATATTTGAAAGACTGTTATATCAATAAAATTAGACAATAATAATCCTTCGGTTTTCACAGGCTTTGACAGGATAACCACCCCACCATCAATATTCAAAGTGAAGGTATGAGAATGTCAGGTATCTTCGCTTAATTACTCATAAAATTCTGGGCCACACGGGGTTTGCTTGATCAAACTCCTATGTGGGATGGTTTTACCCCAGAAATCTACACCTCTAAACGGAGCCTAAGTGGTGGGAGTATGTCATACTTAGTGTAGATACATAGATAGATGGAGAAAGGTGACTTCTTGGTAAGTATGAAGGAGTTATCGGATACATGAATAACTTTTCTTGGGGGAGTGTTAAAAGTGAAGCTTATTATTAGATTACTTATTAATGGCCTGGCTGTTTTTATGGCAGCCCAGCTTGTGTCGGGAATACAAGTCCAAGGTTTTTCAACTGCACTGTTGGTTGCCTTGGTACTGGCCTTGATCAACACATTGATACGCCCTTTTTTACTTTTACTTACCCTACCCATTAATATTATGACCCTTGGTTTGTTTACTTTTGTTATTAATGCCTGTCTTTTCTGGCTCACAGGCTCTTTAGTACCAGGTTTTTCAGTATCAAATTTTGCTAGCGCATTATTAGGAGCCGTGATTGTGAGTCTCATCTCTTGGCTTTTAAATTTGGTTTGGAAGGAAATGCAGAAATAGTATCTTGTTGAACGAAGGGGGATGGGTGTGGAAGAAAAATTAACAGTAAAAGAACTTGTTCAGCGATTTAATCTGGAGATTTTATGTGGTTGGGAAGGATTAGATCGACCACTAACCGTGAGCGATATTTATCGTCCTAGTTTGGAATTGGCAGGAATTATGAAGTATTATCCCGCAGAACGATTGCAGATTTTAGGTAAAACGGAGTTATCCTTTATCAGTGAACTGACTAAAGAGGTGCTGCATGAACGGTTAATACTGATATTGCAGAAATCAACCCCTTGCCTTTGTATCACAGGGGGAGGCGAGGCGCCTTCACAATTGATCGAAACTGCTGAAAACAACGGGATTCCTGTATTACGCACATCAATGGCTACCAGTCGCTTTATCAGTAAAGCGGTTAATTTTTTAGAAAGCCACCTTGCCCCACGAACAACAGTTCATGGTGTTTTGGTTGATGTGTATGGGGTAGGAGTTCTTTTGATGGGTGCAAGTGGAATTGGAAAAAGTGAGACTGCATTAGAGCTTGTCAAGCGCGGTCATCGCTTGGTAGCGGATGATGCTGTTGAAATTTTACAAAATGCAGAAGATCGCTTGATTGGAACAGCCCCTGATCTGATTCGGCATCTGCTGGAGATTCGGGGACTTGGTATCATCAATGTAATGACCTTATTTGGAGCAGGAGCTGTTCGAGATCATAAGAAGATCTCCTTAGTGATCCGTCTGGAAGCATGGAAAGCCAATCGACAGTATGATCGGTTAGGTTTGGATGAAGAACGGATTCAAATCATTGATGCAACACTTCCACAACTAACCATACCCGTAAGACCTGGACGAAACTTGGCGGTAATTATTGAAGTGGCTGCGATGAATTTTCGCCTAAAACGGATGGGCTTTCATGCTGCGCAACACTTTGCGGAACGATTAAAAGAAGCCCTTGATGAGGGGGATGACTTAGAGTGAATTACTTTGTACAGGTTTTATTTCCAATGGAGGACAAAGTAAGATAAAATAAATAAAAGCTTTGGGATACGGAAGGAGGAACGCCATGTTCCTGACACAAGTAATCGATCCAATCGCCTTTTCTATTGGACCATTTACTATCCATTGGTATGGTTTGATAATGGGAACAGCAGCGTTGGTTGGACTTTGGCTGGCAATCCGTGAGGGGAGACGTCATGGATTGGACAGTGAAGTTTTTCTCGATATGATGATCTGGGTAATTCCGGCAGCTATCATAGGGGCACGCCTTTATTACGTTGCTTTTGAGTGGAGCTACTATTCGGAACACCCCGCAGATATTCTTGCCGTTTGGAAAGGTGGACTTGCGATCCATGGAGGTTTAATTGGTGGTTTCTTAGCTGGCGCTTGGTATGTAAAGCGTCATAAGCTCGCTTTTTTCCACCTGGCTGATATTGTGGCACCAAGTATTATATTGGGACAAGCAATTGGTCGTTGGGGCAATTTTATTAATCAGGAAGCTCATGGATCCGAAGTTAGTGAATCTTTTCTTCAAAGTCTCCATTTGCCCCAGTGGATTATTGATCAAATGTATATCCAAGGAGCTTATTATCACCCCACATTTCTTTATGAATCACTATGGAATATCGTTGGGCTTATATTGCTCTTGCTCTTACGCCGTTTCAATCCCCGACGAGGAGAAATCTTTTTTAGTTACTTAATTTGGTATTCCTTGGGTCGTTTCTTTATCGAAGGGTTACGGACAGACAGTTTGGCCTTTTATGGTCCTGAATGGCTGGCCGGCTTCTTAGATATTTTATGGTCTCCCGTGCAAGCCCTTTTTGAACCGGGGATGATTGCCGATGGGAATGTTCGAATCGCTCAGTTACTAAGTCTAAGTATCGTGATAATTGCCTCCATGGCGATTATATTACGCCGAAAAATGGGGTATGCTCAGCAGGCTTATCGGGAATCTAACGAAAGCATTTCCGGATAAAAACAAACATTTGGAGTGGTTATCTTTTGCGTTATTCGGTGATATTGTTTGATTTAGATGGAACCTTACTTGATACCAGTGAGTTAATTTTTACCTCTTTTAAACACACTTTTGAACGTTTCTGTCCAGGGAAATATTCGCGAGAAGTTGTGATCCCTTATTTTGGTGAGCCCTTGGAAGAGACGATGAAGCGATTTAATCCTGGACAAGCGAAAGCGATGGTGGAAACTTACCGGAAGTATAATCTTCTTTATCACGATCAACTGATTCGCATATTTCCCGAGGTCCAAGAAGTATTGGCCAAACTTTATGAAGCTGGAATCAAACTCGGAGTGGTGACGAATAAACAGCGAAAAACAGCAGAGATGGGTCTAAATCACTTTAATCTAGGAAAGTATATGGAAACCATGGTCTGTTATGGGGAAGCAGAGCGACCTAAGCCAGCTGCAGCTCCAATTCTTAAAGCATTGAAGCAACTAAATGCGACTCCTGACCAGGCACTTATGGTTGGAGATAGTCGCTTTGATCTCTTGGCAGCTCGGGAAGCTGAGGTAAGCTCTGTGTTTGTTAAATGGAGCTTACATACTCTTGATTCCATCAAGGAGTTTTCTCCTACTTATGTTATTGAGAGAATGAGTGATCTGCTTTCTCTGGTACAGATAAATGGTGGGAGCGAGTAATCATGCGGAAGGTAGAACGTTACCCTGTTACAGGCAGCAATTCGCTCTGGCAATTATATCGGATCCTTCCCTTCTGGCGCGTTTTTCGCAATGTAGTAGTTATTTTGATTGCGCGATTTGTTCCTTTTTTTGGTTTTAAAAATGCATTGTACCGTATATTAGGGATACGAATCGGGGAAAAGACAGCCATTGCGTTGATGGCGGTAATGGATGTGCTTTATCCAGAACGAATTTCCATCGGGAAAAATACAATTATTGGTTACAACACCACCATTTTAACCCACGAATACTTGATCGATGAATACCGGGTAGGGGATGTTCGCATAGGAAATCATGTGATGATTGGAGCAGGCTCCATTATCCTTCCCGGTATTACCATTGGGGATTACGCTGTGGTGGGTGCTGGTTCTGTTGTTAACCAGGATGTTCCCCCATTTGCTTTTGTTGCTGGTCAGCCAGCACGTGTAATCCGTTATCAGGAGAAGAAAAGAGAAGAAAAACCTCAGTCCTAAAGGAATGATTATAAAAGAGAAGGGGGATTCCCCTTCTCTTTTACGTCAGCAAATATTTGTTACAATAGAGATCAATTTTTGTTCTCGTTAGATGGAATCTACTGGAGATGGTATCTTCTCATTCGATAAAATGCAGGATAAGGGGGGAAGACCGTTGTTTGCCACACGGTTGTCTCAATTGCGTAAAGGAGCAGGAATAACTCAGGAACAGCTTGCCAAAGAACTGGGAACTTCACGCGGAGCATTATCGATGTACGAAATTGGACGGCGGGAGCCTGATTTCGATACACTGGTGAGAATTGCCCGTTATTTTTCTGTTACCGTTGATTATCTTGTCGGCTTGAGTGATCAACCTCATGGACATGGTAAACAGTCGGTTATACTTCGGGAATTATCACAACTAACTGAAGATGAGGTAGAGTATGTACGTGAAACTTTGCAGGTTTATCGCCGTTTAAAAAGAAAGCAACAAAAGAGCCAGGAAGACTAATCATCAACGAAGTTTAAACATACATAGATGGAGAAGAAAGACTGGGGTAGGATCAATGGCAACCCCAGCTTTCCGTCAAGAATGCCTATTGATATAAAGTGCCAACGAAAAAGATAGAGATGTGTGTTTCTATGTATGGAAATAAGATAGATATTATGCATCCACACCAACGATATCTTCAACCTTCTTGACACCATCTCGTTCAAAGAGAGCGAGTAATTCTTGATTAATTTTTTGGGAAATTCTTGGTCCACGGTATATCATTCCAGTATAAACTTGAATGAGCCGAGCTCCAGCGCGGATTTTTTTATAGGCATCTTCACCGGTAAAAATTCCACCTACCCCAATAATAGGAACTTTCCCCTTTGTAATCTGATAAATATGCCGGATTTTCTCTGTGGCAGTGTCTGACAGTGGTTTACCGCTTAAGCCACCAGATTCTTGAGCATGGGGATGACGCAATCCCTTACGAGAGAGCGTTGTATTGACCGCGATGAAACCGTCGATTCCTAAATCGAGTCCCAGTTGGATCGCTTCTGACAATTCTTCTTTGGTAAGATCAGGAGCAACTTTAAGAAACAAAGGTTGGACAGTGCCAGTCTTTTTAGCCAAATTATTGCGTTCATCCAGTAAAAATCGGAGAAGTTTTTCGAGGGATTCTGCTTTTTGTAAATCTCGCAATCCCTTGGTATTGGGAGAACTGATATTGATGACAAAATAATCTCCCAAAGAATAAAGGCTACGAAGTCCTTGACGATAATCTTCTACTGCTTTTTCATTCGGTGTATTCTTATTTTTTCCTAAGTTGATCCCAATTGGAATCGTGGGTCGGGGTAGGTTTCGTAGGTTCTTCGCAGCCGCTTCAATTCCTCGGTTATTAAATCCCATCCGATTAATAATGGCATAGTCTTCTGGCAAGCGGAACATTCGCGGAGGTGGATTTCCCGGTTGCGGTTTTGGAGTCAGAGTACCTACTTCTACAAAGCTGAATCCTAAGGCAGCTAGTGCAGGATAAACGGTAGCATTTTTGTCAAATCCCGCAGCAAGGCCAACGGGATGAGGAAAAAAGAGATTCCCTACTGTGCCTGCTAATCGGGAATCATTGATTTTTCTTCTGCGAAGTAATGAGAGAAATCCTGGTGTAGCCTGAGCCAAGCGTAAGGCATGTATGGTCCAATCGTGAGCTTTTTCCGGATCTAGGTGAAACAGTAGTTTTCGTAGATAGGGGTACAAGCCCCTTTCCCTCCTTGTTATATCGATTTTCTATAAATAATTTCAGGTGAAAGATGAGAGGGGTAAAGTCCTTCTGTAGCATAACATATTTTCCACTTAAATTATGAATGGAGTTTTCCCTTTCTAGTAAAAGCATATGAAATGAATAGTTTATTCATTGTAAGGAGACTAAACTTATTGATGAGGCTTGTTTTTTCCCTGTGCTTCCAATTATAATGAGATATATTGTAACAACTAGTAGATTGGATGGGAAAACCGATGGCGAAATTGTTGGGGAAGAAAGGTCTTGTCATTTTATTTACGCTTTTTTTATCTGTGATGTTAACCGGTTGTGGAGAATTGATTGAGGCTTTATCGAAAGTAGGAACAGCAACAGAACAAAAAGAAAAGGCAAAGGAAGAAAAAGAAGAACTTACTGCTGAAAATGTTCTAAAGAAGAATCGGGAAGAAATGGACAAGGTAAAAGGTTTTTCCTATACTGCGAATGGAGAGATGAAAATCTCTGGGGATACGGGGACAGGAATTTCCGCTAACCTATCCATTAAGATTAAACAGGATTCGGAAGTTTTAATTGACTCTCCCGATGTACACCATAATATCTCGTTCCAAGCTATGGGTGAATCCAAGAGCTGGGAAGTATATTTTGTAGATGGAACATTTTATAGCAATGAAGATGGTTTTTGGACGAAGAAAAGTGGCTTAAGTGGTTTTGACTTTGGAAGTATTAGTATTGTAGATGATCCTCATGTTACACTCAAACAGCTGCGGAATGAGTCAGATCCTAAAATGAGCCAGGAATCAGGTTCTTATGTTTTTGAACTGGAAGTCCCTCAAGAAAAATCAAGTCTTTTCTTGAGAGGAATTCTAGAAGGGATTATGGAAGAGTTGTCACCAACCAATTCCAATTCTTCGACCATCAAAAAGAAAATCTGGCTAGATGAAAAAACTTTTTTGCCCACCAAAATGGAACAATCCCTCGAATTAACTTTTCCTCCCAGTGGTGGAGATAATCCTGAAAAGATCGAGCTTGTTCTGGAAGCTTCAATCACAGGGCAGATCGATCAAGTAAATGTTCCCTCTCATGTTGTACATGGTGCAATAGAAAATTAATCGATTTCGTTATTGGCCGTGGTCCCATTGGGATCGCGGTATTTTGTTTCTGTTTCGCTTTCGTCTCTTCTTTCACTTTCGTTATAATAATTTGGGAAGTGGAGGGAAGTACAGTGAAATTACCATTTGCTACAGCTAATGAAGGTAAATTAGAGGAAGCAAGGCGAGTACTCGCTCCATATGGAATTGAAGTAGTTCCATTAAAAGTAGATATATGGGAGCCGAAAGAGGGATCTGTTTCAGAGATCGCCTTAGAGAAACTACGTCAAGTGCGTGCACAGGGTTATCAGCGTGTCATGGTGGATGATACTGCTATTTTTTTTGCCGCATATGATCAGTTTCCAGGAGTTCTTACCAAGCGAATTTTTGATCGTATCGGATATCGGGGCATTATGAAGTTGTTAGAGGGGGAATCACGAGCCGCTTGGTTTGAAGGAGCGGTAGCCGTCGCATGGGATGATACGGAAGCTTGTTTTACAGCTCGAACCTATGGGGAGATTATTACTTGTGAACCTGAAAAAATTGTAATGCAACCGGGAATGCCTTTTAATCCGATCTTTATTCCAGAAAATGAACAGCGAGTTTGGGCGGATCTTTCTTTTGAGGAACAACTGAAAATTTCCTATCGTGGAAAAGCTCTGAGGCAATTGGCTGACTGGCTCCAAAGAGCGGTTTGATAGTGTAAGGATATGGGATCTGTTCGATCGATCTGATCGATTTTAAGAAAACAAAAGAATTGACAGTCCTTTGGGATCATGTTAAGCTATGGTATATTCTTTATCTCATTAGCGAACTAAAGTGATCTAGGGGTGAGGTGAATGGTGGATCAACGTCGATTTGAAAAGCCAGCGGGGTTTCGTGATTATCCTCCGCCACTGGCGGAGAAAAAACGGGCCCTAGAAGAAAAGATTCGGAAAGCGTTTTGCCGTTGGGGATACCAGGAAGTGCTCACCCCTACATTGGAATACTTCGAGACTGTGGGTGAAGCGAGTGTAATCGAAGAAAAGAGGATATTTAAATTAATTGATCGAGAAGGAAAAACACTCGCTTTGCGACCAGATCAAACCGCGCCGATTGCTCGGGTAGTTTCTACATCTTTAGGTGATGCGCCTCTACCCTTACGCCTCTTTTATCAGACCAATGTTTTTCGGGCACAGGAGGAGAGAATGGGGCGCGATGCGGAGTTTTTTCAATCTGGAGTGGAGTTGATTGGGGAACCAACTCCAGAAGGGGATGCTGAAGTGATTGCTTTGGCTGTAGAAGTGCTGCAGATATGTAAGATCCCTTCTTTTCGTCTGGTAGTGGGTCATGTAGGGTTGTTACATGATTTGCTTCAGGAAACCGTTGGTGAATCACAAATGATCCAAAAATTGAAGCAAGCTTTACGGGAGCGGGACAATGTGGGATACCGCCAACTGGTACAAGAAGCGAAATTGAGCACGAATCACCGAGCATTTCTCCTTTCTCTGCTTAGTCCAAAAGAACAGTTTTCTCTTTTGGAAGGGATTCAGGATAAATTTCACTCATCTGAAATTGAGCAAAGCGTAGCTTACCTAAGAGCATTGTGGGAGGCGCTACAAGATTATGGTGTATCTAACAACGTTACTTTTGATCCCCTGTTGACAGGAAGTTTGTCTTATTACACAGGAGTTTACTTTGAAGGGTATGCCAATGCACTTGGTTTCCCACTGTTAAGTGGTGGGCGATATGATCGACTGATGGAACGATTTGGTCGCTCGGCAGGGGCCACAGGTTTTGCGATTAAAATCGACCGCTTAATGGAGGTTTGTTTACACATCCCTTGTAAAACAAGGCGTATAGCTATTCTTTTTTCACAAAAAAAGAGAAAAGAGGCGATTACAAAGGCAATGCGATTACGAAAGCAGGGATTGGCGGTTGTGCTTCAACCAATAGATCGACGAAATAAACTGTCAGAAGTGTGGAAATCATCTTTTACCCAGTGGATTGAGTTGAGAGAGGAGGAGGGAGATGAAAAATGAATTGACGATTGCCATGCCAAAAGGGCGTATCCTGAAGGAGGCCCTTGGTTTGCTACACAATGCGGGAATAGATGTGCCAACTCATATTGCTGACTCTCGAAAGTTAACAGTAAAACTGCCAGTAGAGGGGCTTTCTTTTTTTCTAGCTAAACCAACAGATGTTCCCACATATGTAGAATATGGTGTGGCAGATTTGGGGATTGTAGGCAAGGATGTCTTACTTGAGGAGGGCCGGGATGTATATGAGCTCCTCGATTTGCAAATTAGTCCCTGTAGGATTAGTATCGCTGCATTGCCTGATTGGCAACCTGTACTGCACCCGCGCGTTGCGACAAAATATCCACGTCTTACAGAACGGTATTTTCGCGGTCTTGGGCAGCAGGTAGAAGTGATTCGACTAAACGGGTCTGTGGAGTTGGCCCCCCTGATTGGGCTTGCAGATCGTATTGTCGATGTGGTTTCTACCGGTCAGACCCTGAAAGAAAATGGCTTGGTTGAGCTTAAACAGATTACCTCAGTAACTGCTCGCCTAATTGCTAACCGGGGAAGTTATCGGATGAAACGCAATGCGATCGGCATTTTGGAAGAGAAATTGGCTCTGGCGGTGGGGAAAAGGAAGGTGCTACAATGATTGCCATTAAGGAGCCGCAAAGGCTGCTAAAGGAGCGGACAGCTGAAGGCATGGATGACCAGGAGCGAGCGGAGATCCTAGGAATTTTAAATGCGGTTAGGCGAGAGGGAGATGCGGCTTTACGCCGTTTAACAGCACAGTTTGATAGAGTTCAGTTGCAAGAACTGCGTCTCTCTTACGAAGAAATGGATGAAGCGCTCCATCATGTATCTGAAGATTTTATAATGGCATTACGCCGAGCGGCCAGGCGAATTTATACGTATCATGAAAAGCAAACGTTTCACTCCTCCCTTATAACAGAAGAGGATGGAACGGTTTTGGGACAATTGGTTCGTCCATTGGAGCGAATAGGTGTTTATATACCTGGAGGACGGGCAGCCTATCCCTCTACTGTGTTGATGACCGTTATACCTGCTCGAGTTGCTGGTGTTTCAGAAATTGTAATGATGACGCCCCCAGGACCGGAGGGAAAGGTTGATCCTTCGATCTTGGTGGCAGCTCAGGAGGCGGGGGTGACAGAAATATGGAAGGTGGGTGGAGCACAGGCAATTGGGGCACTTGCATATGGAACTGAGTCGATCCGCAAAGTGGATAAGATTGTAGGTCCGGGTAATCGTTACGTAGCCCTGGCGAAACGGGAAGTTTACGGCCAGGTGGATATTGATATGATTGCAGGGCCCAGTGAAGTAGTGATTATTGCAGATGAATCTGCTGATCCCGCTTTTGTGGCCGCTGATCTATTGGCCCAGGCCGAACATGATCCCCTGGCCTCTGCGATTTTACTAACAACATGCAAAAAAATGGCTACTCAGGTGATCCAAGAGTTAAAATTCCAATATCGTGACTTAAAGCGCCGTCAGATTGTAGAGGCCTCGCTGCAAAAACAGGGTGCAATCTGCATTACCACCGATCTGGATGAAGCTATTGATACTGCCAATCAATTAGCACCTGAGCATCTGCAATTGATGGTAAAGCAACCATGGAATTGGGTAGGGAAAATAAAAAACGCAGGAGCGATTTTTCTCGGTACTCATTCTCCCGAGGCGATTGGAGACTATATTGCCGGTCCAAGTCATGTGCTTCCAACCAATGGAACAGCTCGCTTTTTTTCTCCCCTTGGAGTGGATGATTTTATAAAGAAGTCGAGTCTTATTGCATATAGCAAAGAAGGTTTCCAGCGAGATGGTGCTGCTGTGATGTTGTTGGCGGAGAAGGAAGGCTTAGATGCACATGCTGCCTCGATCCGCGCCCGTCTTCAACAAAGGAGGGGAAATTAGGATGGAAGGAGAACGAACAGCAAGCATTTACCGAGTGACAAGTGAAACGGAGGTTTCTTTAAATTTGTCGGTTGATGGAGAGGGGAAAGCTTCTCTTGCAACAGGTGTCCCCTTTCTGAATCATATGTTAGATCTTTTTGCCAAACACGGTCAGTTTGACCTTGAAGTTATGGCGAAAGGAGATTTGGAGATTGACGATCATCACACAGTAGAAGATGTTGCCCTCTGTTTGGGAAAGGCTTTCCACCAAGCTTTGGGGAAGAAACAGGGAATTCGTCGTTATGGTCAAGCATGGGTACCGATGGACGATGCCTTAGGACAAGTGGTGATTGATCTTTCTGGTCGATCTTATCTTCATTTTCAAGCCACTTTTCCTAGCCAACAGGTAGGAACATTTTCTACAGAGTTAGTTGAGGAGTTTTTTGCCAAGTTAGCACAGGAAGGACGATTTAATCTCCATGTGATTCTTCATTATGGACGCAATACTCACCATATGATTGAAGCCCTTTTTAAAGCATTGGGTCGTGCTTTGGATGAAGCGACACAGATTGATCCACGGGTGAAGGGAATTCCCTCGTCAAAAGGGGTGTTATAAGTGATGATTGCTGTTATTAGTGATCCGAGTGAAGGAGTTTCTGTGATTGGAAAGCGACTGGAAAAGTTGCAGGTACCCTACATAGAAACTTGTGATCCGGATCAGATTCGGCATGCCTCAGGAATAATTCTATCTTGTTCAGGGAATTTCGGACAAAAAATGCGCTTCCTTTCCCAACATCAGTTAACTCATGTGATCAAGGAAGAAGCGATAAAAGGGAAACCTTTACTAGGAATTAACCTAGGGATGCAGTTGCTTTTTACTAGCAGTGATGAAGATGGGTACCATCAAGGTTTAAACTTGTTGGCGGGTCATGTTCAACCTTATAAGGGGAAGGATTACGATATTCATCTGGGTTGGCATCGACTTCGCTTTACACAGATGGATCCTCTGACCTGGGGATTGGAGGAACAAGAGGTGTATTTTGCACATCGTTTTGCAGTACAGGTTGCCAATCCGGAAGATTTACTTGGGAGAACTGATGGGGATCCTCCAGTTGTAGCGATTGTAGGGAGAAATAATATTTATGGAATTCAGTTCTGTGTTGAGAAAAGTGGTTCTCTTGGGTTAAAGTTGCTCCAAAGGTTTGTACATCAATGTAAGTTAAGGATGGACGTGTAATGGGAACATTTGTAATCTACCCGGCGATAGATATTCGCGGTGGTGCTTGTGTTCGTCTGGTGCAAGGAGATTTCAGCCGAGAAACAGTGTATCATCGTGATCCAGTAGAGATGGGGATTCGATGGGAGAAAGAGGGAGCGGAATGGCTGCACGTGGTTGATCTTGATGCAGCTCGTACAGGTATTATGACCAATCTCCCAATTATTAAAAAAATGATTGCGGCTCTATCGATTCCAGTTCAAGTGGGAGGAGGTGTGCGGAACAAGGAGCAGCTAGAGATATTGCTAGAAGCTGGGGCAGCCCGTGTTGTCTTAGGTTCCGCTGCTGTGGATCACCCTGATTTTGTTAAAGAGGTACTGGCTGCTTATCCAGAGCAGGTAGTGGTAGGGATTGATGCGAGAGAAGGTAGGATTGCTACCCATGGATGGTTAAAAACGACAGAAATACCAATGGAACAACTAGCTAAAAAAATGGCAGATTGGGGTGCCCAGAAGTTTATTTTTACCGACATTGGGCGTGACGGCACCTTAAAAGGACCTAATCTCAAGGAAATTCTGAAACTAGCAACAGCTAGCAAAGCTCAAGTGATTGCTTCTGGTGGAATTCGTTCGCTAAGTGATTTGCAGCGATTGGCACAGTATCAAGACAAGGGAGTCCAGGGGGCTATCGTGGGAAGAGCTTTATATACTGGGGATCTAGATCTTAAAGAAGCACTTTATTTACTTGCGAAACAAGGGGAGAGGAAATTTTGAGCAGTAAGGCGATTATTCCTTGTTTAGATATAAGGAATCGACGGGTAGTATCAGGGATCTCTTTTGGCGATTTACAGGATGTGGGAGATCCGTTGGAGTTGGCCCTCCAATATGAACGAGAAGGAGCAGATGAGTTAATCCTCCTTGATATTTCACCTGCTGAGAGGGGAGACTCTTTCTGTGACCTAGTTCGCCAAATCGCAGAAGAGATTAGTATCCCCATTACCGTAGGTGGAGGGATTACTTCCTGTAATGATATTGAGGAAAGGTTGGTGGCAGGAGCGGACAAGGTTTCAATTGGTACCGCAGCGGTTTTACAGCCTGAATTGATCCAAGAGGGGGCACGTTTATTTGGAAGTGCTTCTCTTATGGCGGCGGTTGATGTTCGTTTTCATCCTCAGGAGAAGGACTGGTTTGTCTATATATATGGTGGACGCCAGGCGACTTCATGGCGTGTGGTTGACTGGGCAATCCAGTTGGCGGAGTATGGAGCGGGAGTGATTCTCTTAACAAGCGTTGATCGAGATGGTCATCAGGAGGGTTATGATTTAGAGCTGATCAACAATGTGAGTGAAGCTCTTCGGATTCCCGTTATCGCTTCAGGAGGAGCGGGTACATTGGATCATTTCACCACTCTTTTTACTAAAACGAGGGCGTTTGCTGCCTTGGCTGCATCTGTTTTTCACTTTGGATCTTTGTCGATCCCTCACCTGAAGCAATCTCTTTCCGAAAGTGGGGTACCTATCCGTGCTACATTTTGACTTGGAGAAAGTTCGTTTTGATGAAAATGGTTTGGTTCCAGTGATCGTACAGGATCACCGGAGTAAAGAGGTACTCACCTTGGCATTTATGAACAAAGAGGCGATTCAAAAAACAATATCTACCGGGGAGACCTGGTTTTGGAGCCGTTCTCGCCAATCACTGTGGCATAAGGGAGAAACCTCAGGAAATACCCAACAGGTCCTCTCTCTTACTCTTGACTGTGATGGTGATGCCTTGTTGGCTCGTGTGATTCCTAAGGGGCCTGCCTGTCATACCGGTAAGCAAAGCTGTTTTACTTCTGGTGAAGACCATTCATCTGACCATGTCAATACTGACCGCTTCGATATCTTGAATAAACTGGAGAATCGAATCGCTTTACGTGATCAAGACCGACCCCAAGGAGCATATACAACTTACTTATTTGAACAGGGTCTGGATAAAATATTGAAAAAAGTGGGTGAAGAAGCGTCGGAAGTGATTATTGCTGCTAAAAATAAATCCGCCCAGGAATTACGCTCAGAGACTGCAGATTTGATCTATCATTTAATGGTACTTTTGCGGGCTTCATCCCTTTCTCTCGATGAGGTGTTAGCTGAGTTGGAGAAGCGATTTGAGAAATGAAAATTGTACTCAGTAAATTAACTGCTTCAAGACCTCTTGAAGCTTTTTTATTGTTGAAAGTGACTGGGGAATAGTAGGGGTTCAATTATTGGTAACAAAACGATCCGTCAAATCAGGGGATCGTGGGAAAGATAAAATATGACAATTTAGTAACATTTCTAGTCTATTCTCCTTCGTTTTGACTCGAAGACAGAGTGATGAAATGGAGTAAGTATCGGAAGGTAACCGTTTATTTTAACCTTTCAAGGTAGAGGGGTTTTCTGTAAAAGGAATCACCAAAATCGCTTACTCAATGTTATCACGGGCATAAATATGGTATACTTCATGCAAAGTACCAAACCACCAACGGTAGTTAATGTTGGTTGGAGGGGAATTATGAGTAAACAGTCGATGAAATGGGATCAAGGACAGAAAGTTGTACGTCTACGATTGGATGCTGGGTTTTTCTTTGAACGTGCCGTTCGCTCGCTAGATCGGAATAATTATGAGAAAGCGTTGAAGTACTTTCGCTTGGCAGTTGACAAGGAGCCGGAAAATCCGATCAATCACTGCAATTTGGCAGGCGTGCTATCAGAAATGGGACGTTTTTCAGAGTCCAATCAGGTATTGCAGACAGTTGTAGACCATGTTGATCCTGAATTATATGAGTGCTACTTTTATATGGCAAATAATGCGGCCAATATGGATAATCTGGAGTTGGCCGAGAAATATTTGTGTCTATATTTAGCAGAAGATCCCCATGGAGAGTATGCTGAGGACGCAGAAGAGATGTTGGAAGTTCTTGCTGAGGAGCTTGGTCGTGCTCCACGACGTCCTGAAATGTTTGAGCGTCCAAAGTGGTTAAAACTTCATGATGAAGCCCGTCAACACTTGGAAGAAGGCCGATTTTTGCAGGCGATCGATATTCTTGAAGATATTATCAAAGAACAACCTGATTTTTTGGTTGCTCGTAATAATTTAGCACTGGCTTATTATTATATTGGGCGTTTGGAAGATGCAATTGAGATGATTCATAAGGTGTTGCAGGTGGAACCCTATAACCTGCATGCCCTGTGCAACTTGGCAATCATTTATCAATACACCGGTAAAGTGAAGGAGCGAGATCGTCTAATCTGTACACTAAAAAAGCTTGTTCCATATAACCTGGAAAATATGCACAAGTTAGCCACAACAATGGGGATCTTGGGTGAGCATGAGATTGCCTATTTTATGTTTCAGCGTTTATTAAAGAGGGGTGAAACCCCAAGCTCCACATTATACCATTCGATAGCGACAGCGGCATGGAATTGTTCGCGATATCAAAGTGCAAAAAAATATTGGCGCTTGGCAGAAGAATTGGATCCAGACTCAGGTATTCCGTCTTATTTTCTTTCGGAGGTTCAAAAATGGATTTGTTTACCGAAAGGTCAGATCCCAAAGGTAAGCTATCAATATCAGCTTCCTTTTGAACAGCAAATCCAGAAATTAGAACAGCATGGAAAGATCGTCGCGGAGAAAATTAAGCATAACCCTGTGTTGCGTTCTTCTTTTTGTTGGGCTTTAAATTATGGGGATGATAAAACAAAAACCCTTGTGCTCCAAGTACTTGGCTGGATTGCTGACCAAGAAGTGGAACAGGTCTTGCGAAATTTTTTGTTAAAGCCGAACGAAAAAGATGAAGTAAAACGGATGGCGCTATTTATTCTGTTCCAAATGGGAGCCGATGGACCTTTTCAGGCACTGATTGCTGGTAATCATGTGGAAATTAATAGGGAAGAAATATCTAAACAACTTCCTACTTGGATTATTCGTTGGAAAAAAGTTTTAGAGGCTTGTCTGGAAGCTATGGAAGAAGAGTATGATGAAACACAGATGAATGATGCTCAGATCTTATGGGCAGAATTTCTGAACCACCGACTGCCGAGTCCGCCAATTTTACGCAAAGTTGAAGGCTGGGCAGCTGCGATTGAATATATTGTTGCTAAGATGCATGGAATTTCTATTACCCAAGCAGCTGTCGCAAGAAAATATTGTGTCTCACCTTCAACAGTCAGTCATCATATTCGCGAAATATCCCAAGTTTGCATCTCTGACCCAAAGCGGAATCGACTCTGCTTTTTGAAAAAATGAGTGCCCTAAAATACAAAAGGGTATAAGTTGCATCAAGTACCTTTCTTTTAAGTAACAAAGCGGAGGGATGATCCCATGCTTAGTACCACAATAGCCGATTATAAGAATTTTTCTCACGCAAGTATTTAAGAAAGGAGACATACTAATGAACGAAAAAAAATATGACGTAGTAATTATTGGTGCTGGACCTGCCGGTATGACCGCTGCGGTATATGCAGCAAGAGCAAATTTAAAAACTGTGATGATCGAACGAGGGGTTCCTGGTGGGCAGATGGCGAACACGGAGGAAATTGAAAACTACCCTGGTTTTGATCATATTCTAGGCCCTGAATTGTCACAAAAAATGTTGGAGCACGCCCAAAAATTTGGCGCTGAATATGCTTATGGAAATGTAGAGCAACTAATCGATGGAACACCTTATAAAAAAGTAAAGACAGCGGATACAGTTTATCTTGCCAAAGCAGTAATTATTGCATCAGGAGCAGAGCATCGAAAGTTAGGAGTAGCTGGAGAAGAAGAACTTGCTGGAAAAGGTGTATCCTACTGTGCTGTTTGTGATGGTGCGTTTTTCCGTGATAAGGAGCTGGTCGTGGTTGGTGGAGGCGACTCAGCGGTGGAAGAAGGGATGTTTCTCACCAAGTTTGCCTCTAAAGTAACGATTATTCACCGTAGGGATCAATTGCGAGCACAAAAAATCCTTCAAGAACGAGCTTTCAAAAATAAAAAGGTGAACTTTATCTGGGATACAGTTGTAGAGTCCATTGCGGGTAAAGATCGGGTAGAAGGGGTTAACATAAGGAATCGGAAAACTGGAGAGACCAAACTATTTCCTACTGACGGCGTGTTTATTTATATTGGAACTGATCCCTTAACTGCATGGGCGAAAGATTTAGGGATTACCAATAAAAATGGCTATATTGAGACCGATGAGCGTATGCGGACCAAAATTCCAGGTGTGTTTGCTGCAGGAGATGTGCGTGAAAAGACATTGCGCCAGGTTGTAACGGCAGCTGGAGACGGTAGCATTGCTGCTATGGAAGCACAGCAATATATTGAAGCCTTGAATGAAAAACTAGAGAAAGAAACAGCAAAACAATGATTTGCTCAGGGATTTTATATTACTTCTGCTGGATCCTTAGGAATCGTAAAAAGTAAAGCTCGTGAAGAGGACATTAGAGACTTGATGAAGTCCTAGTGAAGACACGAGGAAAATCTCGTGTCTTTTTTGCAACGAGAACTTACAAATATTTCTGTTTGCTAGCATTGTATATATTTTGTCAAAGGGCAGAGCTATTTAACAATCCTTTCAATAACTTTCGAAGTTATTTTTTATAGTGTGACATGTTACAAAGGTAGGGGTGAGCACCAATGCAGAGAGTAGCCAATTGTGTGTTGTATGCAAATGGTCGTGTTTTATTACTTAAAAAACCAAGACGAGGATGGTGGGTTGCCCCTGGAGGAAAGATGGAGCCTGGAGAAACGATATTGGAAACAGTAACGAGGGAGTATAGAGAAGAGACTGGATTACAGTTAATCCAGCCTCGGTTATGTGGAGTGTATACTTTTTGTGTTGAAGATTCAGGCGATCGGCTTCACGAATGGATGATGTTTACTTTTGTTGCAAATCAATATAAAGGAGAACTCCTACAACAGAGTGAAGAAGGAGTTCTCGCTTGGCATTCTAAAGATGAAATTATGGATTTAGCCACTGCACCTAGCGATCATTATATTTTACAGGGGGCATTAACCCGATCGATGCAGATCGGACGTTTTGTTTATACTCGTGATGAGAAGTTGATCGATTATAAACTGGAAGTGTTGTAACACAACGCTTCACAGTAGAAAAGTTTTAAAGGATTTTGTCCCAGGAAAAGCTTTCATGTTATATAATATAGGTGAAGTACTGATTGCAGTGGAAAGCGGGTGATCACCGTGGATGTGGATCAGGAAATCAACCTGCTCGTTATTACAGGAATGTCGGGTGCTGGCAAGACAGTAGCGATGCAAAGTCTTGAAGATCTGGGCTTTTTTTGTATCGATAATTTGCCCCCTGTCTTGTTACCGAAATTTGCTGATCTCATAAAGCAGTCCGCTGGAAAGTTAGGACGAGTTGCATTGGTGATCGACCTTCGCGGGAGGGAGTTTTTCTCTTCTTTATTAGAGTCCTTAGATGCTTTGGAGACCGATCACGATTTACATCCACAGATTTTGTTTCTGGATGCCAGTAATCGTGTTCTTGTGCAGCGGTACAAAGAAACACGTCGCAGACACCCTCTTTCCCCTGATGGTACACTTCTTGATGGAATTATGTTGGAACGAAAATTATTGGAAGAAGTTAAAGGGCGAGCTCAGCAGGTTATTGACACAACACAGTTAAAACCAGCTGAATTGAAGGAGAAAATAGCAGCCCGTTTTGCTCAAATGGATCGAAACCGAATGTCCATTACCTTTCTATCTTTTGGATTTAAATATGGTATACCGATTGATGCCGATCTAGTATTTGATATTCGCTTTCTACCAAATCCTCACTATGTAGAATCCCTTCGCCCGCAAACAGGAAAAGATAATGAAGTATCTCAATATGTGATGAAGTGGACAGAGACCAAACAATTTCTTGAAAAGCTGTCCGATTTCTTACGCTTTTTATTTCCCCATTATCGTCGGGAAGGAAAAACACAGCTTGTTGTTGGAATCGGCTGTACAGGAGGAAAACATCGTTCAGTAGCAATTGCTGAGCATCTTTATCAGCAGTTTCGTAATCAGGAGTACTGTCTTGTACATCATAGAGATATTGATAAAGATAGATAAGAGGAGAGGAGTTATGTGAACGAGAGACAAGATGGTGATTTTCGTCGCCCACACGTAGTCGTCATTGGGGGAGGAACAGGTCTTTCGGTGATGTTGCGTGGGCTAAAAGAGCAACCTCTCGACATTACAGCAATTGTAACCGTATCGGATGATGGTGGAAGTTCGGGCCGTCTCCGTTCCGATTTACAAATGCCACCCCCTGGTGATATTCGTAATGTGCTTGTCTCTCTTGCCCGCACCGAGCCCCTTTTGGAACAAGTTCTTCAATATCGATTT